>NZ_OY760916.1:2380000-2680000 GCF_963664075.1 uncultured Desulfobulbus sp. | reverse complement strand
GTTTATGACGCGAATTATGGTGTGAGGCCGTGTGAAAAGATGTAGTCTTTATTTACATTTTTTTTACCTAATAAATCAGCCTTTGTCCTCACCAGGGTAAAGCCTATGTCTTGGGGGAACAATGGCGCTCATCAATCAACAGGCTTTCGCTGCCCGGATCCGGGATTATATCTACAATCCTTCCTGCTTTGAGCAAAAATTTTTTGATTCGTCACTGCATACCATTACAGTGAGAGCACCATCTGAGTTCCACCAGGGGCAGCTCGTACGACTATTAGACCTCCAGGGGCTCTGTTTTGAAGAGTACATTGAGCTTGTCATGATTCTTCTTGAACATGGCTATTACGCATTGCAGAAACCAGCCAGTCTTTCCATGTACTGTGCAGCTATGGCTCAGGCTGTCCAAAAATTTGCCCAGCCTTTGGTGATCAACGATCCGGCCAGTTACATGGAGCCTCATTTTTTATTTCATGGCTTGGAGAAGGCAACCATCGCGGAGAGCGTGGCCCAGTGTGAGGAGAATGGTCGCATTATACATGAAACTTTGAAAATTCGGGCCAGCTATATGGCGCAATATGGGGAGAAAACCATGCTCGGCAATGGGTTGCTTCTGATGATGGAGAATGGGTTTGCCGAAGATAATTTGGGGATTTGTTGTTTTATTACAAAAGAAGATGACCCCAATCCTCATGGAGCTGGAAATAGCTATGCCGCGAAAGTCTCTTTTTTTCTTGATACTTCACGGATGGAGATCACCGTTATCACCATACAAGGGCAGCATGTCATTAAAACGATGAAAAAACGGAGCCGGGAGTATGCCCGTCTTGGGGCTCGGTTAAAAAGTGATCCGCGAAGCTATTTGCTCAAAAAAGTATGTGATATAGCAAGGTTGGCCGGATATAAACGAGTAAGAGTTATCAGGCCGGAGGCACATCCTATGACCATTGATCAACATCGTGGCTTTGTGGCCCGCTATGATAATCTCATTCGTGAACAGGGTATTAACCAAGAGAATGGGTGTTACCTGGAAGCCAATTTGTAGCTCTTGAGAGACTGTGCCCAGCCCCTGCTTTCCTATTACGTGATTGTTTTTTTATAGAGTTACAGAAAATAGGGGCTAAATGAATCTTTGGTGAGCAGCCCATTCTTGTTTAGGGCTGTAGCTCGGGTGTCAATAATCTGAGAATCCACAAATCTCCGCTTAACCATTCATCATACTCCCATCGCAAAGGTGCAGATTCATAGGACAGTATATCCCAACCGGTTTTTGAGGCAACCTGTTGAATGTATCCTGTCGAGTAGGCAAAACGACCGCTTGGTTGCAAGCTGTACAACGTTCCATTCAAATGTTCAGTTGAAAAACAGAATAATGCATGATCTGTGGCAACTGCACGGGCAAGAGTGAAAATCGGTATGAGATCCCCAGCATAAATGAAAACATCTGTGGCAAGAAAGAAATCGTAGGTCTCGTCAGTTGTTGTTAGATGTTGAACAATAGAATTATGATGGATTTGAGTGTAGCATCCTTTCTCAAACGCTTGATCGATCATGTTCTCTGAGAGATCTACCCCGTCAAGAGTCTCGACCATTTTTTGGAAAACAAGTCCCCCCAAGCCAGTGCCGCAGCCAAGATCTAATCCATGGAGAAAAGGCTCCTTGCTTGCATTGCTCCGAATGAAACAGTCATACAGTTGTTGTGGGTTATTATATCCCAATTCAACGACGAGGTTGTGTTCAAAATCACTGGCATAACTATTGAAAACGTCGTGGATATACGAGTCAGGGGCGTTATCAAGTGGAACTCCCTGCAACGCAGCTAAGATATAACCAATGGACTCGTCTTGGGGTTGTTTTTGCAGAACTTGCTTGTAATACTTAATGGCCAGGTCATAGTCTCCTCCTCTGTGGTGCACGGCGGCCAGGTTGGCTATTGCGGGCATAAAAGCAGGCTGCAGTGTAAGAGCACGCAGGTAGCAGGCAATGGCTTGCTCATCCTCATACTGATCTCGATAACAATTTCCAAGGCTGAAGAGGCTGTCAAAATGATAGGGCTCCTGGTTCAATATTCGCCCATGGGTATCGATAGCCGCCGTATAATCGCCAATTTTTTTTTGACAAAGAGCGAGGTTATAGAGGGTGTCGATGTCTTCTGGTTCATATCTCGCCGCTATAGAAAATTCGTTTAGGGCCAGAACAAATTCATCCTGTTGAAAATAGACTAGACCAAGATTATAGCGTAATGGGGGATAGTTTGGGTGAATATTGATAAGATGCTGATACTGGGAACGGGCTTCCTTTAAAAGTCCCTTATCATAAGCTACACAGGCAAGATCAAAGGATCCTTGAGATAATTCATCCATGCGGGGGCGACAGTACCATAGAAGTGGCGAGAAAAAGGGGGGAGGGGGAAACAATGAATTTTTAAGAACAGGTTGTTGCTGCTCAATGGCCTTCAGAGCGAGAGGACATCTCGACAAAGCCAAATCCCTTGGATTCACCGGAAAAGGCATCTTTAATTAGTCTGGCACTAACGACACTGCCAAATTGGCCAAATAAATCGGATAGTTCCGATTCAACAATGTTATAGGGAAGGCTACCGATAAAAAGTTTTATGCTCTTTCTCCTGAGGTGATAAGCAAAAAACTTTTTGGGTATCGAACGATATAGAATTATAAAAGAAGATATCAAAAAAAGGAGGATGCTGTTTCTTGAAGGAGTAATACAGAATACAATCTTAATTTTAATATGACAAGTTGATAATTATTTTAACTCCTTAAGTGCTGATAAATGCCGTCAATGTGTGTTAATTGCTGACGATAAAAGTTGAGAAGCGATGGACCTGAACTCTCTCGAAGAGCAGGTGTGGATGATGCGTTGCCTAAGCTATAAGGCGAGCATTGAGAAATATTAGCTTGTGGTGTTGGAATTTATGGTGTATGTTGTTTCTCATCAAATCAAATAGCATTTTTCTCTTTTCAGATATCTTCCTTTATAATTCTATATTTTTAGATACCCAAAAAGGTTTTTGCTTATTACCTCTGCAGGATCAAGAGCATTAACTTTTTACTGGTACTTTTTTATGCACCCTTATCGTACCCAAATTTTCCGCACTGTGCAAATATCGAAATATTGTCTGTGATGAGCAAGGCAGCCTTTCAAGAGAGGTCTGCAGCACAGATAGCTTTTTGTTCTCTCCCTTTTTACCAATATTTTAATCTGAGTGCGTGCCTTATCAGGCATTGAACTGATAAACACGCAGACATCGGCCTTACATTGATCGATTTTTGCGCGCACGATTATACTGCTGCACTAGCAGCAGGTCATGTATATTTTTTTCAGCGATTAACAGCAATTTTTTTCCAGAGATCCTGCGTTGCAACAATGTGCAGTGAACTGATCATGGACGTAAGCGATGTTGATTGCAGGAGTAGTAATGAGTTTTAACGATTTTAATTTTACCCCTCATATTTCCCAAGCAATCCAAACATGCGGCTTCCTCACCCCCACACCCATTCAAAAGCAGGCAATTGGTTCCATTCTTGAGCGGCGAGATCTTTTGGGACTGGCCCAGACCGGGACCGGAAAGACTGCGGCATTTATTTTGCCGACCGTGCAACATCTCATGGCAACCTCTGGAAAACACGTCAAAACATTGATTATCGCTCCTACTAGAGAGTTGGCCGAACAGATCAATGATTTTACCCGTAGCATTATCAAGGGCACCCGGTTGCGAAGCATAGCTATCTACGGAGGCGTCAGTAAGCAAGGGCAGATGAAGAGGCTTCGCCTGGGAGTCGATATTGTCGTTGCCTGCCCGGGACGTCTTTTGGATATCCTCAACAGCAAGGCGATCGACCTGAGTCAGGTTGAGACCTTGATTCTTGATGAGGCTGACCACATGTTCGATAAGGGATTCCTCCCCGATATTCGCAGAATATTGCGGCAGCTCCCCAAGGAGAGGCAGACGCTGGTATTTTCGGCAACAATGCCAAAAGAAATAAGACATCTTGCCGAAGATATCCTCAGAGATCCTGTGACGGTACAGATCAACCCTAGTCGATCGGCCAAGAGTGTTTCCCACAGACTTTATTCCATTGGGCAGGAGCAAAAAACCGCATTGCTTCTCCATCTGCTCAACGGTGAACAAATGGAAACCATCCTGGTCTTCACCCGAACCAAACACAAGGCAAAGAGTCTGGCGCTTAAACTGGAGAAATCGGGTTTTAAAGCCACCTCATTGCAGGGAAACCTTTCCCAGGGGCAACGAAAGCAGGCTCTGGATGGCTTTAAAAAGGGAAGGTTTAACATCCTCGTCGCCACGGATATTGCCGCACGGGGCATTGATGTCACCGGTATCTCCCATGTTATCAACTATGATATGCCGGATACTGCCGAGGCGTATATCCATCGTTCCGGTCGTACCGGCCGGGCTGCTTGCACCGGCGAGGCGCTTAATTTTGTCACCAGAGAGGATGCCCGGATAATTCGCGTCATTGAGCGATCCCTTGAAGGAAAAATGCGTCGTCAACCCGTTGATTCGGATATCCAGGCTTCCCGGCCCGCTCAATCGGAGTCCCGCTCTGACAATTCAAAGCATCGGTTGCCCGGTACAAAAACAAAAACAGCATCAAGTTCGCGACGTTCGCGAAGTCGCCGTCCTCAGAGATCCGATATTTTCGGTTTTTCTGGCCAGGTCAGGTGATGAACGAAGCCGCAATGTAAACATCTCACCGCAAAATCCTTTTGATTATGCGGTGTGTTACCACAGGTCCAAATTGGGCCAGCACAGAATTGTGTGCCGAGTGCGCACAACGAACAAGGAGTAGTTATTATGTCTGAAGGAACTGTAAAATGGTTTAATGATTCAAAAGGATTTGGTTTTATCGAGCAAGACGGTGGCAAGGATGTGTTTGTGCATCATACTGCCATTCAGGGGCACGGGTTCAAATCTCTTGAAGAGGGAGCACGCGTAAGCTTCGAAGTGACCGATGGCCCCAAAGGACCGTCGGCGCAAAATGTCATGAAATTCTGATCGTTAAGTCCTCGCCATATATCGTCCCCCCTTTTCAAGGGGGGACTCATTCTATCGTTGGTACGCCAACTGGTCATCCTGCTGTATTCTCTCTTGCATCAGGAAGAAGGCAAATTACTGCGCACGAACCTACGGCTCTTTATTGAAGGGCCGGGGGAATTGGCAACGGCGTGGTGGTGCGAGCAAACATTCGACCAATTCTCTGCCCCTTCTTCCTCCCCTTTCAAATAGAGAGACCATATTCCCTTAGGGGCAAATCTGACTGGAACGAAGTGCTTTAGCGTTCCCAACCTTGATCCATTTTGAAAACATTCTGAATTTGTTCAGTGAGTTCTGTTTATGCGAGCGGCTCCTCCATATCGTTGATTAGGCTTCTTAATATTTACGATAAAACAACGGAGATGGCCGCCCTGGATTAGGTTGTCTTTCGAGATACGATCTGGGCGCAACATGTTTAGCACTCGGAGTGAGGAGCTCGCCGGATTTTCTTTACTCGCCTATCTGGATAGCCTCATCCAAGGCAACCATACTGGCCCTGCTCCAAGTTCGGGCTTTATTGCCGAAATGCAGCATCTGATGAAAGGAATCAGGGGGCTGGCCAACCTCTACACCGAAAAAGCTCCTGAATTCCTCAATCATGGTTGCAGGACTGCGGCTACAATGCGTTCTTCCGATCTTTCAAGCATGGCCCGCAAGGCGCAGGAATCCATCACGCGCACTTTGAGCAACCGACCGAGATAACGTGCGAGGCAATGCAGGCGGTGCAACGTTTCCGCCTCTTCGGTATCAGTGTCTATAACCAGATGGCGTTTACCTACTACAACTCTCGTAAATTCGAAGCGGCAACTCTGCGGCAAAAGTTGCGTTTGATCGGCGTGCCCCCCTATTACACCTTCAACACCAAGGGTAAAGAGGAGACTAACGATTACCGGGTACCGATTGTCCGTCTGCTGCAGGAACAGCAGGAGGAGGCCAGGATATTCCCCGGAACCGTTCGCACTGACGAGATCGTATTTAATGTGCCACGCTTAGGCAAAAATTAATTCCTTGCCAGCCAGAACCGGGATCTGATCACGATTTTGCCAGATGGTCGCCGGGTTTACGAGTTTCACCCCTAGGAGAAAAAGATGGCTCTCATGGACACCTACATCTATACCGATGTTTCTATTCACGACTACCTCAAGCGTCTCCAGCGGGACGGGGAGAAGATCGCTGATTATAACTCCATCTGGTACTATTATTAGTGATCCTTGCGCGAGACTATTCACCCTCGCCAAAGTAACAGCAGATAAGATCTTCCGGAAAATCTCACTGGTGTCTCCGTTTGTACTCAGACATAGTGCAGGTTGAATATCTCCACAGGTAGACTGGCTAGAAATCCCCTATGTACAGTGCGATCAAAAATATTTTTCAATCTCTTGACTGAATTTTTTCTGAACAAACAGCTGAAGTGTCGCTTTTTTTATCTATGTAAGATGGCTGACGCTCCTGTTTTAGAGAGTTGAAACAAATACTATTTAATCAAAAGGAAAACATGCAAAAAAACAATGAATTGACCAAATGCGAACAAGAAATATTACATCGGCTGGGATTTTATGAGGATAGAGCTTTGCACCAACTCATGATCGAACTTCGCCATAAGATTGGTATCAAGCCGCGCGAAGTTTTTGGCGCTATGGATTTTGCCAGCAATAACGGACTTGATGTCAAATCGTACCTTGGTTCGCTTCGAGAGCGTGCATAAATTATTGCCCCGCATCGAAAAATATCTATCTGGGTGAGAGGTGGAGCAGGGTAAAGCCGAATTCATCAGTTTATTTGTAGTAATTCTGACTTGATCTAACAGATACTTTCAAAAGAAACGGTAACTGTCAGATTAAGTCTGAACTACTCCACTTAATTTTCAAGACTCCCTTAAGTTCTGTGTTCTCTTGACGCAGTTGATCTATCTCAGTTAATGCCTCTTGAAGTCACGTTTTTAGAATTTCGATATCATCAGACATGCGAAACAGTGAGCTCATTCGTGATGCAATATCCTCATATTTGTGGGATAAAATTAATTTCAATCTTATAACCAACTGCCCGTGCATAGTCCTCGATAGTAGAGAGTTTGGGAGAAATTTTGGAATTCACATTCTCAAGCCGAGAAATATTACTTTTTTTCGTGTTGAGAAGTTTAGCCAGTTCCTCCTGCGTGAAACCCGCATCTTTACGAATTTTTATGAGCTGCTTCCTCAACTCATAGGCGGAAGATAAGCGATCGTATTCACTTTTGACTTCGGGTTTTTGCAATGCTTTCTTTTTGAAATCTTTAAGTGATGTTCTCATGATTTCACCTCTTTTAATCTTTTCCTGGCGGTTGCTAATTCATTTTTTGGTGTTTTTTGAGTTTTTTTAATGAACGAATGGAGGATAATGACCTCTTTGCCCTTACGGTACAGAAAAAGGATCTTCCTTTCCTTTCCTTTTGCTCGTATCTCAAATAGCCCATCACCTAGCGACTTGGAATATGGCAAACCAAGTGCCGGACCAAATTCCTCTATCATCTCAGCTAGGTGAAGAAAGTTGGCTAAAATCCCCGGAGGAAATGATAGCGTGGCCTGTTCGACCTTGTCGTTGTAAAAAGTTACGTGCCAGTTTATGGTTAAATGTTATCATAAATGATAACAAGGTCAATAGCTATGATGTTGGTGCTGAAAGATTTGGTTGCAACCAAAATGCGGGGACGGGTAGGATGAATATTGATTTTTAATAATTGTGTCCTTGATGCTCGTCAATTTAGCTTCTTTTGAGATGTACAAGATTACACAAATTTTTACATATTAATTAGATAACTATCTAATATAATAGATTTAAAATATGAATGGGGGTCAGGGGGCCGGAGGTTCAAATCCTCTTGTTCCGACCAGTACTTTCAAGGGGGTAGATGCTTTTTAAAGCGTCTACCCCCTTTTTTCCTGTGTTTTCTGTTTCTACAGCCGAATTGGCTGTCTAGATGGGGAGCATCCGAAGCTTATGGAATATCTGAATGCGAGACTCAATAGTGCTGAGATTTTTTCCTTTGGTCGAAATGACGGATACCGGAATCCTTTACTCAAAAGGGGCATGCTCTGGTTGGCTGATAGGATAACAATATTGCCCAGGCCAGATCTCAACACTTCCAGTCTCTGTCATCCCGAACGAATGTGAGGGATCTCAAATCAGAACTTGAAGCCTGTTGCAGGTCTATCTGCCATAAAAAACGGATGCGCTCATCAAGCGCGGGCAATGTTAAGCTGGTGGGGGCTTGCTCAATGCTGTTTCCGCTCAAATGAATATTTTTGCCAAAACGAGCGAGAGAATAGACTTTTTTGGACACGCGCCATCAACCATGATATCTTGGCGATGAGCTTCATGGTCTTCACTGCGGTTCTGTTTTGCAGGTTGCAAAATTATGGGAATCTTGAATAATCGCTTTTTCTTCCAATCCTCGCAGTCTGCGCTCACCTGGCCTTGATTGAAAAAACAAATTATTCAAGACGCCCTTATGTCTAGATAGATTATGAATATCAATTATTTCAGCATTTTAAGTTGCCAATCATTCCCGCTTGAATGTTTTGGGCGCTGATTTTTTCTCGTTATTTTGCAAAAAGCTCAAATTAAACAAAGAGTAGAGAACAAGGGGGATATTTATGAATTTAGGAAACGCAGCAGGAAAGAATGCGACAAAATTGCTTTTATTGGGCTCCGGAGAACTGGGCAAAGAGGTCGCCCTGGAAGCAATCCGTCTGGGATGCCGGGTTATTGCCTGTGATAAATATGAAAATGCTCCAGCCATGCAGGTCGCCCATGAATGCAGAGTATTCGATATGCTCGATGCCACCCGTCTAAGTGAAATCGTCAAAGAAGTTCAACCTGACTTTATCGTACCCGAAGTGGAGGCCATTGCCACTTCTATGCTGCTGGAGCTGGAAGAAGAGGGATTCAATGTGATCCCCAATGCCCGTGCCACCGTTCTGACGATGAACCGGGAAGGAATCCGCAGACTGGCCGCCGAGGAACTGGGCGTCGCAACCTCTCCTTACTCTTTTGCCCAAAACTTTGAGGAATTCAAAACTGCGGTATCCGCCCTGGGGATGCCCTGCGTCGTCAAACCGATCATGAGCTCCTCTGGAAGGGGGCAGAGCGTGATCAAAAGCGAGGCCGATATCAAGAAGGCCTGGGATCATGCCCAAACTGAGGGACGTTCCGGGGCTGGAAAGGTGATTGTGGAAGCCTTTGTTCATTTCGATTACGAAATTACTCTGCTGACCATACGCCACACCGGAGGAACCTCTTTTCTGGATCCCATCGGACATCTGCAGGTGGACGGCGATTACCGTGAATCCTGGCAGCCACAGCCCATGACTGATCAGGCTCTGGCCAAAGCCCGAGATATCGCCAAAATCGTAACTGATGGTATTGGCGGTAGCGGGATATTCGGCGTGGAACTGTTTATTCAGGGCGATGAAGTATTTTTCAGCGAAGTTTCACCCCGTCCCCATGATACGGGAATGGTGACCTTGATCTCCCAGAATATGTCGGAATTCGAGTTACATGCCCGCGCCCTGATGGGGCTCCCTATCCCCCGGATCCGGCAGTACGGACCTTCGGCATCGGCGGCCCTGGTAGCGGAAGGCCATTCCAGCGCTATCAGCTACTGCGGCATGGATGAAGCTTTGGCTGAGCCCGATACCGCTTACCAGATTTTTGGAAAGCCAGAAATTGCCGGACACCGTCGTCTGGCTGTAGGGCTGGCCCTGGGAGAGAATATCGAAGACGCCCGTGCAAAAGCCCGCAAGGTCAGGGATTCAATACAGGTTATCCTGGGGTAATTCTTTCTTGTTTGCTGACATGGGCAATGTTTTGGCTGAACTGATGATACCAGATCATTCGCCTGGTATGAGGCTAAAATAACTTGCGGCAACTTTTGAGCAACCTTCTCTCTACCGCGTTTTGCTGTTTTTGCATCCCCCCCACCTTGTGTGAGGGGGGATGGCGAATCTTAATAATCAGATCTTCACGACATTCTGCGCCGACGGGCCCTTGTCGCCATCTACCACCTCAAAGCTGACGCGAGCACCTTCTTCAAGAGATTTGAACCCGTGCCCCTGAATGGCCGTATGATGTACAAACACATCTTTGCCACCGTCTTGCTCGATAAAACCAAATCTTTTTGAATCGTTAAACCATTTTACAGTTCCTTCTGCCATTATAACTACTCCTTGTCATTGTGTGCATAAAGCACACTGTTCAGCGACCAGCCACGACCACGGATACAAGGTTATTGTTCGCCGGTAAAAGTAGGTTGAAAAGGAAGAGGCTCTTCCCCTTCAATGCAAAGTGATCAGCCTTTCCACAATCCATGAATATTACAGTACTCCCGCATGGTGACACCTTCTTTGGCGCAGCCAAAAATTGCCTCAGGCGATTGGCCCGGTTTGAGAAATTGCCTCTGCGAGCTTTCACCGTCAATAATTTCAATCCACTCAATAAAATGTTTTTCTTCCATAGGGTGTGGATTGGCGCCAACTTTTACCAGGATGCCCTCAGGGGCGGCCTCCGCGACAGGGACATGTTTCTCTTTGCCTTCATCCTGGGTGTTTTCGGCCATGAGCACCATGTTGTCACCACAGCATACAAGATCTCCTTCTCCACCGTGGAGTACTTCGACGATGTTTCCGCATGCTTCACATTTGTAAATCTGGTTTCTTTCTGGCATGGTGCCTCCTTATGGGGTGCAAACGGAGCGTGATTGCTCGCATTCCGGGGCCAGGAGCCCTCGATTTTTTTGTGCTGGAACAGGACAAAAAATGTGGTTTATGCTGTTATGTTCTGATGGTGGAACGTATTGTAAAAAATAGAGTTATGCGTCGTCGTTGGCGAGATCTTCTTCTATGTTGTCCCATGAACGGGTGAGTGCATCGTAGGCATTGGAAAAGCCCTGTTTCATTTCATCCCAGACATCGCCGGAACTGGCTTTCAGAGATGCGTACTGCTTTGAGAGTTCTTTTCGCTTTTGTTTCAGTGTTTCTAGGGAGGAACTATATTTTTCCTGCGCCCCTTCTTTTATTTTTGCCTCTAAAACCTCAATGCGTTTGTCGAGCTTATTCATCAGTTTGTGAGCGTCTGCAAGAGCCGCATCTTTTTGTTCTATGGAGTACTGACCAATAGCCTCGACTGCTTCATTAACCTCTTTGCCCACATTAGAATTTTCTGTTTGGGCAAGAGCTGGCGAAACCAGAACCAGCCAAGCCAGTGCCAGTGGAATGACTACAGCAAATGCGACAGAAGGCAGGTGAAGAGCCCGTGCGATATCCATAGCTTTTTGACGTTTCATATTCATCTCCTTTGCTTGAGCAAGTATCGAGCTTGTGTTTTGGTAGATAAGCAAAATCTCAAGGCCAACGTTAACTCTCTGGCGATCTCTTCGGCCTACAACGGAATATGCACACTGTATGCCAGGTATTCCTTTTGCCAATGAGAGTGAGTTGGCAATTCTGTTTCGCTGTTGTGTGTAGGGCAAAGTGATTTCTGTACAGAAAAAGTGACATCCGCTTTTGCTTTAACACCAGCGCTTCGAACGGTAAGGCGCTGTTACGCTGACTGTCTATGACCCAAAGGAATTAGGCGGCGATGAAGTATGAAGAGGATGAAGGCTGAAACGGAAAGTGCGTTGAATCGGCGAGGTTCAGTCTTTTATGAGAAGATTTAGTCCTGTCATGCAGGGCAAATGGGGGCTTTTGGCGATGTCAAAAGGTGGAGAGAAGAAATTTTCTTGAAGCCCTTAGGGGTTATTTTTCTGTTGAAGTCAATAGAGAAGAGTTTTTGTTCAAGCCATGTTTTTTCATCAAATAATAAAGCCGTGAGCGTGAAAGGCCGGATGTTTCACAACATTTCTTGATATGACCCTCAGAAAGCTGCAACAACCGCTGTAGATACCGTTTTTCCTGCTTTTCCACAGCCAGTTCCCGGTCCTCCTTCATAGTTGGCATTGCCGAGAGCTGGTCCGGAAGCTCTGTGTCTTGGCATTTATCCGTGTGCTCTGCGATCTCCTGCATGGACTTCTTGGTCACTGCCAGACGGATATTGACGGGGAGGTGCGGGGTGTCGATAATTTCACTTTGCTGGGCGCTCTCAAGTGAAAATTCAACAGCCTGAAACAGTTCTCGTACATTGCCTGGCCATTCGTATCTATTGAGGATGGCGAGGTAATCTGTGGTTAGCTTTTTCTTTTTTAGTTTATGTTTGCGACAATAAAGCAGCCGTAAATGGTAGACTAACTCTGTTATATCAGTTTTTCGATTACGCAGGGGGGGTAATTCCAGCTGAAAGGTCTTGAGACGAAAGAGAAGATCTTTGCGAAAGCGTCCCTCTGCGACCATGGTTTCAAGATCCTTATTCGTCGCTGCAATCAGCCTGAAATCACTTTTCTGGGGTGTGGTGCTGCCCACCTGGTAAAAGTTCATCTCTTGCAGAACCCGCAGAAATTTTTTTTGAATTTCCAGGGGCATCTCAGCAACTTCATCCAGAAAGAGTGTCCCCCCATCTGCTTTTTTTATGAGACCTTGTTGTGTTTTTTCTGCTCCGGTAAAAGAGCCTCGGACATGCCCAAAAAGGATTGATTCAACAAGTGTGGTCGGCAGAGCTGCACAGTCGACGACGACAAGTTTTTTTCCATTTCGCTTGCTGATATTATGGATGGCTGAGGCAAACAGCTCCTTGCCGGTGCCGGTTTCGCCGTTGATGAGCACACTTGCATCCGATTGCCCCAGTTTGGCAACCAGATTTAAGCAGTTTTGCATGGTTGAACTTGATCCGATAATGCCGTAATGCTGGAGTTGCTGCCGGAGCGCCTCTTCTTTGGTTTCGAAATCTTCTTTTTTATTGCGGCAGTACCTGATGACACGACGCAGGATATCGGGCAAGGTTTGCTCAAGGTTGGGAGAGACAACATAATCCCAGACACCACTGTTCAGGGCATTTTCCGCCTGCTGTTCGTCTCCCCTATCGGAGTAGAGTAGTATTTCTGCTCCGGGAAGAATTTGCTGGAAGTCGTTGAGGGCGTCGCCAGAAGACACGCCTGCGATGACATCGCGCATGAAAATGACATCAACCGCTTTCCGCTCTCCCAGTGTAAACCCTTGGGAAAGCGAATGAGCGGCAAAAAGCACAATGTCCAGCTTGTTTTCCAGGTCTTTGAGAGACGCAGCAATAGCTGGATGTTCATCAATTATGAGAATCGAAAGCACTATGGTGTTTCTCTTGCGAATTCTAATAAGGGGCCTTGAACTATTTGTCTTGTTTTATCAGACAGTAGCCTGCTCGTCCAGTGATGCAAGAAGTTTGATATAAATAATGAAAGAGAGCATCTCTGAGACGAAATCGTCTGGGACTGTCTCACCAAAGGATGCTGGATGAGAGGTGGGGCCTCAGTCGTTCAATGATTTTTTCTCATTTCTTTACTATTAATACGGTGTTGAGTATATAACTTGCAAGAAATCGGTTGAAACCTTACTCCTCAGGCACGTTAAATAATGTATCTTTATGAACCAACTGACCACTCTTATAATTGAAGGCAATGAAGCCAGCAGAAAACAGATAAAAAAGGCACTGGAGACAACGGAAGAGATAACGACCTCGATCATTGAAGCGGAATCTCTTGCGCATAGTGTTGGGCTTATTCCTCACTATGATATCGATGTGGTGCTTCTGAATTGCGAGCTCCCTGACTCCCAAGGTTTCAATACCCTGCGAACAATCATAGCCACTCTGCCGGAGGCAGCAATTATTATTATAGCCGATAGTGAGGATCAGAATAAACTGGCCTCGCTCTATCTCCACTATGGTGCTCAGGATTATCTTGAGTGTCGAAATGTTTCCTGCGCTTCCCTGCAAAGAGCTATTCACTATGGGGTTGACCGAAAACGTTTTCTGCAGGAAAAGAATGATCTTCTTTGCGATCTCAACGACGCTTTGGATAAAATCTCCACCCTGGAAACCTACTTACCTATTTGTTGCGGCTGTAGCAAGATCCTCGGTGAAGATAACAGGTGGCATAGATTAGATGAATATCACGGAAAAGTGTTCATTAAAAAATCAGAGCTCCAGCTGTGCCCTGTCTGTACAGATGACAAGCATTCTGAAGCTTAAGTCTTCTATGAATCTTGGATAATATCTTTTTTCCAATCTTGGCGTTCTGCTGAAAAATATTATCTGAACATCAGTTATATAACTTCGGTAAAATTTTCCGCATGTTTTGTGTCTTCGATTAAACAATCTAGTTGTTCAAGACTCTATTATTGTTCCCTGGGGGAAACGTGTGGGGATTTGTAAAAAATGCGGAAGAAGTAGGCTTTGTGGACTAGAAATGAAGAATTTCCGTTCCTTCATAGGTGAAAAAACGGCCATTGTGCTTAGGCGGTGAGTAGTTGTCTATCACCTGGCGCATGCCAAGGACACTTTGCTTTGTAGAGATGGTGCCCGTTGCGTTGCCTCGACTTATTACCAGGCCGGGGTACAGTGTTACAAGACCAATTTTTAGCCGCTCCAGGTCAGAGGTGATGTCTTGCATGGCGGAGTTCATTGCGGCTTTACTGGAATTGTAATACAGGCCCGATGACGTGTCCAAATGCACATTGCTGCCGGGAAGATGGGAGAGAACGACAATCAGGTTTATGCCGTTTTCTCCTGCTTTCAAACTATCAAGCACCGCCTCTATCACCCGCATGGTTCCTAATGTATTGACTTCAAAGGTGCGAAGCCAGTGCTCATAGTCAATGTGCTCCAATCTTGTTTTTTCGGTATCAAAAAATACAGAACTGCTGTTGATTAATAGATCAAGGGGCGCGCCGGCGAACTGCTGCGTGATAGCATTCAGATCCTCTGCATTTGTTATATCGAGTCGATGCACCGACAGTCTGGTATGAAGCTTGGCCAGCTGATGCAGAGCATTGGCCTCCGCCGGACGACGACAGGTTGCATAGACCCGCCATCCCGTCTCCAGGTACTGTCGGACAAACTCTGCTCCGATCCCTCGATTACTGCCTGTAACAAGGACTCTTTTCACTATATCCTCCGGGCTGCCCCCTGTTTTCTGCCCCCTTTATCCGCTTTCAAAAGGCGAACAATGGAGAACGAGCGGTGGGCGGTCAACAGGACCGGTCAGGTGTCTGCGCAGCCGCACTGCTTTTTTTCTCCCCACCACGTTGTGCTTTCTCGGTTGATTTTTCTTTTTCTTTGGATTCATTGAGCATCTGATTCAGGTAATCAAAGGTTTTTTCCAGAATGTCTTCGGCTTGTGTTGCTTTACTTTCTTTCATGACGAACCTCTCTCGAAAATCTGGTTTTTGCGTACATGAATGGAAATTGTTGCCAGATAGGCTCACTGTTATGCGACATATTTGCAATTCTTTTGCCTGTCCTCATTTATTTTCGTTGCAAGGTTATGTTTGTAGCGGCTGCTGATGTGGTGCATGGCAGAGGGGATGTAGTCAGGCGCCATGGTCAAACTCGATAATGCGAGCAAAATCACGATCTGGTCCCGCCTTTACTGTATGATACAGAGGGCTCTGCGGGCCAATCCTGCCTCCCATGTCATAGGTAAAGGTCGCTTCAGCCTGGTGGGCAAGCCAGAACCCCGCATAGACCGCCCCTTGTGCGTTGTGCGCCGAGTGAAAGTGAATGAACATCTCCTGTGGCTCTGGACGTGCCTGCTTCCATGGTTCAGGTGCATCCGCAAAAAAGAGAGGCACGATTCGTTGCCCCGTCATGGGGATCGGCTGCAACGAGGATTCCAGTACTTGGAAAACGGCGCTACCGCTATAGAGGAGGGTATTGGCTGGCTTGTCTTTTGTGTAGAATCCGCGTTCGTTGAAACATAGAAATTCGAGACGCGATGTGTCTGGCACCTGGGTGGGTTTGAAGTAGTAGCCAACAAAGGGTCCAAACGACAGGACCTGGTCTGCCACCTGTATCTCCACGGTTTGTTGATATCCCCGTGGCACCATTGCTGTCAGCGATGTGGTCGTTTCGGCATAGAGTGTATTTCCCAAGGTGCCGAAGAGACAACAGAGCAGCGCCACCACCTGCGGCACGGGTACGTTAGCCTTCATGCCAGAACCTTCCAATTCCCCATATTGCAGCAGAAAAGACAACTATGAGAGCCAGGAGGGCGATTGTTGGACTGCCAACCAGGTCTGCAAGCGTTAGCTGACCAATATTGGTCGGAGAGTAGAGCAGGGGGATCAGTATTTCGTGCATCTGTGCAAACAGAGCTGCACCGCACATGCCCCCAAGCAGGGCGAAAATGGCATCGATCCTCCCTTCGCCCACTGCTGCCCAGGTTGTGCCGGGGCAGTAGCCGCAAAGGCCCCAGCCAACACCAAAGAGAAGCGCGGCAATCGTTGTGGCGACAAGGCTGAGTGGCAGGATCATTGTTCGCCCGACACCAACGGCTTCCAGGCCAAAAAGGCCAATCGCAGACAGGATAACGGCGGTAAGCATAAAACGTGGAATGTCCGGGTCCAGCATGAGGTGTGCCCGCCCCATCCGGTCTGGATCGGTGGCTCCAACCCGTTGAATGACGAACCCAAAGGCGATACCTGAAAAAAGTCCGATGAAGAGCAGTGTCATGACTTATTCTCCGTTGATTTTTGACGAAAAACAAACCTGGCCGTCAACATTGCCGAGCCAAAAATAAGGACACCAAAATAAATTCCTGAGACGGCCAGCTGGGTGGAGCCGGAGATAAACAGACCAAGGGTGCAGCCACCTGCCAGGCGGGAGCCAAAAAGTATGAGAAATCCACCAACAAAGGTCGCTGCGTACCGTTTTCTTCGGGAGGGGCCAAATCGCTGACGCCAGATCCCGGGAACATCAACTATGGGCTTGGGGAATGTCCGGCCGCCGATAAAGCCGCCGATAGCCATTCCGAGGACAAAGGTAAAGATCCAGGACCCGGGTCCCGGGATCATCTGGTAGTGCTGTTTGGCTGCGGCATATTCTGGAGCGATTTCCATCCATATCCCCTTTAAGGTTGAAATGAACCCGGAGGAGGAGGCAGGTGGTCCGAATGTAGCGAAGATAAAGATAATAATCCCGGCCAAGGCAAAGGCTGCGGGTTGCCATGGCCAGTATGATTGGGGAGAGCGATCTGGTCTCTTTTGCATCTTCTTATCCTCCGCATGATACATAGCCACCGGTAGGTTGATCATCCTGTGTTGTGCCGCTCTTGGTGGAGGTGGCATCTTTGGATTGGGGTTGATGGGGCTTTGTGTCTGGGGCTGAAGCGTGTGAGTCCGGTTTTTCATTCCCGATAAAGTCACTTGCCCTCGTTGTCACCGGATAAAAATTAGCTGGTTTTCCCCACTGCTTCCACGACGCTTCGTAGGAACTGATTTTGTCAAACCCCATCAACTGCAGGGTAAAAAAGACAAAGGAACTTCGTCTGCCTGAATTACAGTAGACAATGATAGTCTTTTCCGGATCGAGTCCCCGATAGAGTTCCTGGAGCTCGTTGTAGGATTTGAAGAGTTTTTCTTCTTTGCTCTTCCAGACATCGGAGTAGGGAATGTTGACAGCTGTGGGAATGTGGCCAAGTTTGAGTCCGTTGCCCTGGAGGTCACGAGTGCCTTTGTTGCCAAGGTATTCATCGCTGGAACGGACATCGACGATCTGATAATGCGGATCATCCAGCCGCTCGTAGATGTCTCTTCCAGAGATCATGATCCGACGCTTGATTTCGGCCATGGGGGCCTGGTAGAGAATCGGACTCAAATCCCGAGGGCGGGAGGCAAGCTGATGATCAGCCTGAATCCAGGCATCGATCCCTCCTTCCAGAATCATTTTCCGTTCATGCCCGAGGTAATCGAGAACGAGAAAGAGGTAGGAGGCGGTTGCCCCACCGTCTTCTTGCACAGAATCATACAAGACCACCGTATCGGTTCGACCGATGCCATGTTCGCCAAGAATTTTTTGTGCCTGAGCTGCGCCGACAAACAAACTCCCCTCATTGATGCCGGTGTTGTTATACCGCATTTTTGACCAGGGCAAGCGAATGGCCCCAGGAATCATACGTCCGTCAAATACTCCGTCATTTCTTACATCCACAATAACCAGATGCTGATCATCGCTCTGGCGGGCAAGCCAGTCTGGGCTTACAAGCAGGTTATCGGCAGGGTAGCGGGATGTTGACTGCTCGACTTGAGCAAGCGCGAGCGACCAGACCAGGCCTAGAAGCAGCAGAGTGAATATCAGCAGGTTTCGAGTGAGGTGATGACTGTTGTCCATGATAGAACTCCTCTCTGTCTACGTGAGCATTTCTTGTGAGAATCTTCAACCTGGTTCAAGAAGGTGCAATCTTGTGGAAAAAGGATTGGTTAGGGGGATTTGGGGGAAACGCAGGATAAAGGCTCCCTCACGCTTGTTGGAATTGTTGTCATCCCAGATCCAGGTGTACGTTGAGGGCTTTTTGATTCAAGAGGGGCGGGAGGGGTCGCAAACGTAAGGCCTCAGAGAAGGAAATATCCCCCAAAGCCCCTTGCTTGCATCAGTTGAGGGGAGTTTTCCACTCCTACTTGAGGCGCACAGCGATTATTTGCGAAAATGGGATACCGCCGCTCCCACTGCCTCGTTCATTTGCTCCCATGCGGAGTCAATACCACTTTTGAGATCTTCCCACGCGTCGGCACTGGCGCTACGGATTTCGCTGACTTTCAATTCCATTTCAGTGCGTTTTTCTTTGAGTTTATTAATTTGCTTTTGCATCTGCAATTGCGTATCAGCTTCTGCCTTATCGGCCTGTGCTGAAAGACGATCGATTTCCCTGTTCCATTCATCGATTTTATTATGCAAGGACTGAATATATTCTTCTCGTGATTTCATCGTTATACCTTCCTCGTGTTGCAGTTGTGAAATACGCCTTTAGGATTGCGCATAGTTTTGAGAGTTGAGAGTGTGTTAAATATTTATTATTTTCAATAAAACTCAATAATTTGCATGAAAAACACACTGCAGGTGAATACTTGATGCTGTTGTGTTGAGTTACTTTCGATAGCAAATTTATGAGCATAACACTGAAATTGAAAGATATCGAATAACTGAAAAAGATCTTCACTCAATTTCTCAGTATACATAAGGAAAAGCAAAAAAGAGTCCAGGTGACAATGTCTCCTGAAAAATGGGTAAATGAATGAGTAAATATTTTCTCCAGATTTATAGAAGAGAAATGCTGTTTTGAAAATATTAAATTATTTTTATAACGTATTGATATTGTAATTTTTAATTTTTCGTTTCAACGAAATTTTGATGGGGGGCGAGTGTCATAAAAGCAGGACTGATATTTTAGCGGAACGACCAAAAAAAATTAAAAGATACGGACTAATTTTTCTATTCAGTTCTCTTTTCTTGAGGAAAAAAAGAGCGGATATTTCCTGTCTGGCAGGAAAATGTCCAAATTTTCAGGACGCTGAAGGAGAAGGGGCGATAGTGGCAGTGTGCCGAGGCAAGGGAGCTGAGCTGTTTACTGTTATTTCTCACCCCATTGGACCTGATTGGTATTTCAATACGATCCGACCTGATCGTTGTTCACATTATGTGTGTTTTGGGGGGCATTATTTAGGGGAAATGAAAGGGCACCTACCTCGGTGCTTCTAACAAGGGAGGAGCCGCCTGAATTATCTCGCATTGTCCATTTTTTTACAAAACGGGGTATCTTTTTGACAACAGAGGATCCTTGGGTACAATTTGGGAATTACACGTTTTTCGAAATGACAATTATTGCATTGAATAATCGTATCTTGCCAGCCGGTCCTTTCAGGAAGCGGTTCGCAAGACAAGGTAACAGCTCTAATATTCCATGATAGGCAACAAACCCATTGTCGATTTACAAGTTTTGATCGTCTGTATTGTCCTTACCATTCCCACCATGGGATACACGACTAAATGGCCATGGGACGACTGGTATACCTGGCACTCGGACCTCGCAACAAACAATGGGGTTATTACCTATTCTATAGATCGAAACGGTGGTTTTCTCCACGAATATGAGGATGGCGTTTGGCTTAAAACCTTAGGAATGGAAAAGGGCTTCGCAACCATTGTTCCGGAATGGGAGACTATCATCCGACAGGCACTGGAGGATTGGGGCGGGGTTTTGGGAGTAACCTTTCGGGAGGTAGAGGATAACGGGTTGAACTCAGGCGCGATTGGTGCCCAAGGCTCCATTCGGATCACCAGCTTGGTTTTTCCCGAACCCCTCCAGTTTTCGGCCTACGCCTATTACCCCACAAATACAGGAAAAACCGAGGATGACCTGAAAAATAGCATCTATGGCGATGTATTTTTTGCAGCCAATATGGCTGGATGGGATCGTAACTTTTTTACCCTGACAATGGTTCATGAATTGGGACATGCCTTGGGCCTGGCCCACCCGGAGGCATTGTTCAGCCTCTATCCCGAAACTGTTATGTCCTACGCCGATCATATCCTAACCAGTATCACCGCCTATGATCGGGCCTGTATTCAGGCCCTGTACCTGAGCGCAGAAGAGGTAAGCACCCCGGTGGCGGGTGGGTTTCTGGAAAATAATTCCAGCAGTCTTTCTCTCGTGCCACAATTCATTGATACTCCAGGCGAGTTGAAACTTACCGGCACCATTACCACCCAGGGGGATAGAACCGCCGGAATTAAAGGTGGCGAAGGACTGCTCTCAGATTCAAATTACTACTTTCACGGCTGGAATCTTAACCTTTTACCCCAATCAGAAATTCTCACCAGTGGATCGTTTGCAGCCGGGATTGCCGCAGGAACAGGTAATTCCATCTCCCTTGAGGGAAACATCCTAACCTCTGGCTTATTTTCCGATGGAATTTTGATTTATGGTAGCGACACTGTTCTTTGGACCTTAGAGGGGAGCTCCATAGAAACCAATGGCGATATGGCTGCTGGCGTCGCCTTCAGAAACTTTAATTCGGCTTCAGGTAACCGGGCCTTTTTGGCAGGAGACATCTTCACCAAAGGCTGGGGAAGCGAAGGTGTCTACCTGTACAACCAGACAGGCACCGTTCTCTCCCTGATTGGTTCCATCACCACTCTTTCCGATTACAGCCCGGGTATTTACGCCAGAGAAAGTTCAGGAACCATCAGTATTGACGGTACAGTGAGCTCACAAGGAGCAAACAGCCCGGGGGGGTGGGTTACAGGAGATAGCGTGGTCGTGGATGTCCAGGGGGGGATCTTTACTCAGGGCGAGGAGAGTCCGGCCCTGAAGTTAAGTGCAGACCAAATCAGGTTGTTGATTTCAGGGGATATTCACTCGTCGGAGGCAAGCGCGGTGAGCTTATCTCCCTGGTTTGGCAACGGTGATAGTCAAATTTTTATTTTTGGAAATGCGGCGATTACGGGGAATATCGAATCCCTTGGAGAAAATCATGTTCCACAAGTGGTTCTAGGAGCAATCTGGAACACAGGTGTTGACTCTTGGACCCTGGATTCGGAAAGTGAGATTTTTCTCCAGGGAGCCTTTACAGGACAGCCATGGACCGGTCGTGTGGCTGCCGGGATTTGTGTGCTCAACGGCGAGAGTAACAATTTTTCATCTTTTATAGTCGATCCCGGAGCAACGCTCATGGGTACCACAGCTTTTGACGGTGATCTTACAAATAACGGCCTGATTTCGGTGGGTAACTCTTTGGGAAGCATGCATGTCTCTGGAGATTATACCCAGCAAGGGGGGCTTGTCATGGAGGTTGATCAGGCCGCCTGGGACAGTCTCTCGGTGGGCGGAGATGTAATCTTCAAGCCAACTGCCTATATTGCCATTGCTCCCCAGGCTCCACTTTTATCGGGCAATTATGATTTATTTTCTGTCGGAGGTGCCGTTCATAATGATTCTGGTGGTTCTTTGAATGCTTTACTTTCCGACACCCTGATACTCGATTACGGACTGGAGCTCGAAGAAACGAATCTCCTCTTAACCGTTGAGAGGCGATCATATGCCCTGGCAGATAGGATATTCAACCACCAGGAAGCTGGAAAGGTCTTAGACGATCTCGTTGGAGCAGCCAGCGGAGATCTGGCTCAGGCCATGTTGGCACTGGACACAATGACGCAAACGTCTCGGCTGTCCGCAGGGTTAGAGCAAATCTCACCAGTTGCCTACAGCTCACTTGTAGAACCGTTTTTTACGATGGGAAGGCAGGCCATAGAATTCAATCGACAGATATTAGACACCAACTCCGAGGTTGAAGATGATGGGTGGCGATTCATAGGTCAATTGATGCAGGCACAATCCAGACGATACCCGGCAAACAATTTACCTGGATACCAGTGGAAAGGCCATGGAGTAGGGCTGGGACTTAGCCGCAATTTTTCCGAGATCACTGCAGGGATTGACCTTATTCTCTTAAAAAATGACCTGGAGCAAAATGATAGTCTTTTTCAGGCCAAAAGTGACATGGTTTTAACGGGTATATTTGCTGCGACCGATTGGCAAAATTACCGTTTCAACCTGCAGGCAGGCTGGGGATGGGTACAAAATGACGCAGAACGAGAGATTATTTTTGATACGCTGCAGACCACATTAAAGGCCACGCCAAAATCAGAGCTTTTTTATGCCCATCTTGGCTGCAGTCGAGCGTTTGCTTTTTCAAGCAACACCATGCTCCAATTCGATGTCGGGGTGGATACCACTCTGTTTCATCAGGATGCATTTACTGAGGCGGGCAGCAATCTTGGTGTGCACGTGAAGGAACAGAACATGAATGATATCCAGCTTTCTATGGGTACAAAGGTGAGTAAAAAGATTTACACCAGTTCCGGCGCCATGCTCGTGCCCTCTCTCTCTTTGACCTGGAGCAGAACAGTAGATGAGCCAAATCAAACATGGCACTCGTCTCTGGCCGATGTTCCCCTGCGTTTCCAAGGATATGAGACGGGGCGGGATAAAATCCAGGCAAGGCTTGGTGTAGATTTTTTGCTGGAGCATGACACCGGTATCTCGTTTCAGGCGGGAAAAACCTTTCAACAAGATGCATCCCTTTGGGAGTTAGCTCTTGTCTACAAGCAGCAGTTTTGACGTAGGTGCTGTCTACTCGGAACCATTTGACTGTGTCTATACCTCAGCGGCTGGGGAAGTGCTGGACAAGTGCATGCAAGGAAGTTCACCGTAAAGAGGCACATTTATTCAACTTCAGGGACATGGGCGCTGATAATGCGGTTGAGTCCAATGAAGGCGAACTGCTCATCGGTAGAGGAGGAGTTCGCCAGAACGTGAGGACTCTTATTCTTTACTGATACATCCTGCCGGACATGAAGCGATAGCCTCCTCAATACAGTCTTCTTCCTCAGGGGATTCCTTTTTAACAAATGCCTTGCCAAGTGCCTCGTTCATGGCAAAAACTGCCGGGCAGATCTCAACGCACGCTTCACAGCCAAGACACTCTTCCTGATCGATCCGTACTTGTTGTTTCATGATTTTCTCCTCAATCGGTCCTTATTTTTGGAAACGATGGACGCCCCATCTGTTCCCCCTCTGGTAAACGTGAAAACGATTATTTTGTGCCAGTAACAGTGAGGACTGCTAATGGATTCCTGCTTTTGGTCTTGAACGTTTTCTTATCTTCAAATCGGAGGAGCGATGGTCACCAGCAGTCGCATCTTGGAGGTCGCTTCAACCCCATGTGGCTCACGAATTTGTGAGATGAGCAGGTCTCCTGCTTTGGCCGGTGTTTTTTGGTCACTGCCCAGGAAATATCCCTCTCCTTCCAGAACGAGGATGGATAATTCTCCATCAAGATCGTGGGCATGAACCGGGAAGGTGACACCGGCATCGAGATTAAAATTTATGATTTTGAAATGCTCTGAATCTTCGACGAGGAAAAACCGTTTCATGGCTCCCTCTGTGAATGTATTGGTGGTGGCGAGGTCGATTATTTTCATGAGTATCTCCTGGGTGTTTGTGGTTCAGTGGAGTTGCATCCAGTTTTCTTTATTTTAAGAGTAGCATACGTCGTGCCAGGAAAAATATCACGTAATTGCAGGCTTTTGTGTATATGCGTTTCATTCTGACAACGTGCGTGTGTTGCCATAATGAAACTCGTGTTGTATTTTTGAAAACATGAAACGACTGGAAACCCTCTCTATCATCGCCCAAGATCTGACTGCAATCTTTGGTGCCGAAGACCGATATCAGCGACTGCTTGAAGCGCTTCGCTTGGCAATTCCTTTTGATTCTGCTGCGTTGCTTCGGCTTGATCAGGGGATGCTCATCCCCCTTGCTTCCATGGGCTTGAAGCCAAATGTTACCAATACGCGTTTTCGCCTGAGCGAACATCCTCGGCTTGCGATTATCTGCAGTTCCAAAGAACCGACACTTTTTTCAAGTGACAGCAGCTTGCCCGATCCCTTTGATGGCTTGCTGGAAATAGACTTGGAGAGCATGCAGCATATTCATGCCTGTCTTGGTTGCCCGTTATGGGTGCGAGAGCAGTTGGTTGGTGTCCTGGTTTTTGACGCGATTGATCCTGATGCTTTTAGTCAGCTGCCCAAGCAATACATTGAAGTGATTGCCTCGCTGGCCAGCGCCCAATTGCAGACAGTTGAGTTATTCTCTTCCCTGGAAAAAGAAGCTCAGCGCCAAGGAATGGTGGCGATTGATCTGATGCAGGATATTCAGCAGCAAAGAGGCTATGAGATCCTGGGCACCAGCTCTGAAATCAAGCGTTTGCGGCAGGAAATAGAGCTCGTGGCACGTTCTGATTTTACCATTCTTGTTCTAGGGGAGACCGGCGTGGGCAAAGAGCTTGTGGCAAGATCTCTTCACGCTCGGTCACGAAGGCGTGACAAACCGCTGCTGTATTTAAATTGTGCAGCTCTTCCAACCGATCTGGCTGAAAGTGAACTTTTTGGCCACGTCAAAGGTGCGTTTACTGGGGCAATAAACGATAGAGTCGGAAAGTTTGAATTGGCGGATGGCGGGACGCTTTTTTTGGATGAGGTTGGTGAACTCTCACACGATATTCAGGCCAAGTTGCTCAGAACTCTTCAGGAAGGGGAGGTGCAACGGATAGGCTCTGAAAAGGTTCAACATGTCGATGTGCGCCTGATCACCGCGACAAACCGAGACCTTGAAAAGGAGGTTGAAGCGGGCAATTTTCGAGCTGATCTCTATCACCGACTCCATGTCTACCCCATTACCGTACCGCCCTTGCGTGAGCGGCTTGGGGATATCCCCATGCTTGCCGAGCATTTTGCACAAAGAGCTGCCAATAAACTGCGGTTGGGCCGGGTACGCATCGGTGGTGATGCAAGCGCGCTGCTGCTACGGTATCATTGGCCAGGAAACGTGCGTGAGCTGGATAATGTGATTTCCCGAGCGGTACTCAAAGCCTCGGCCAATCAACGCGTTGGCGAGGTTATCGTGACGCCGGATTTTGTCAGCGGTGATCTGGATATCCCGCTTTCTGCCCAACCAAAAGAAGGTGAACGGAAGGGGCTGGAAAGACAGGGCGAACGTTCTTTCCGTGCCGAGGTCAAGGCCTTTAAAATGCAGCTTATCCAGCAGGCATTGGCGAGTAATCAGGGAAATTGGTCTGCGGCGGCTCGGGAGCTTGGTATGAACCGAAGTAATTTGCACAATCTGGCAACTCGATTGGGGATTCGTCACAAAAAAATGGCGGATGAAGGGTAAGCTGAATTCAAAGTCTCTTCCAAAGACGCATCCGTAACCAGGAGAAACGGCATGATGCAACGATGAGGATGGTGTGGTGATGATGCATGTGAATGTTCCCCTCAACTCGCCTTGCTGCCCACATAGACTGCGATGGGGATAGAATACCAAATCTGCTCGTTTCTCCTTTCTACGGCAATACCCAAGCGATCTACGCTGATGTCCCCGGTAACCATCGATCGCAATTTTTCCGCGTCTCCCGGCAATGGATATGACGCCTTAATCTGCGCTTCGAGTTCGATGTCGACCTTGTATTGGGCCCGATGATACTCATTCAGTCCCGATTGATACATTAATCGGTCAAATTCCTCCGTTGTCAATGCATGGACATGAGAGGGATCGCGCATACTCTCCATTTGATCAAAGGGCTCGGATTTGTTGGGAGAGATGGCGACATCGGCGACCAGGATTTTACCTCCTGGACGGCAAACCCGTATCATCTCCGCCAACACCTCTTTGGGGCTGAGGAAATGATGAAAACTGTATCGGGTAATGACCATCGAAAAACTTGCATCCGCAAAGGGCAGGGGAGAGCAGGTGCCCAGCTTCCAGGTGACATTGGTCATCCCTTGATCTGCTTGCCTTTTCTGTGCTTGTTTAATCATTGCCGGAGTGAGGTCCAGGCCGGTAACATGGCCACAATGATTGGCGAAAGCGCAGGTGACTATCCCCGGCCCGCAGGCTACATCCAAGATCGTATCTTTGCCTACAGGACGTGTTAAATCAATCAGCAGGTCAATGGCGTCGTGATGTCCGGCCACCTGTGTAAACGGCACTGCCTGTTGTGTAAACTGTTCGATGATTTTTCGTTGATGTGAGTGCATGATGGACCCTCCGTTACTCTTGACTCATGCCCATCTATAGCTTGTTTTTCATTGTCCGACTTCCTATATTAAGACAATGAATGTCGAAAAACTGACAAAGCTAGATCCGGTAATCATCGGTTATCGTCTCGATAGCTCTTTGCCCGTCATTCCTTTAACCATGGAGGTGGAGCAGGCTGGTTGCGCTGCGGCTCATGCACACCCACGCGGGCAGATGATCTATGCCAGTCACGGCACGATGCGGGTCATTTGCGAGCAGGACATCTGGGTTGTTCCCCCGTCGCAAGCTGTCTGGGTGCCATCTCAACAAAATCATGAAGTGTATTTTCCAGGAAAAGTCCTGTTGAGGAACCTTTTCGTCGATCCTTCCTGGTCAATGGGGCTGCCGGAGCAATGCACGATCTTCAAGGTAAGTTCCTTTTTGCGTGAGCTGATAGGCAGGGCGGTGGAGATTGGTGAGAAGTATCAACCCGACAGCCCCGGCTGGCGCGTGATGCTGGTACTCCTAGATGAATTGCAACATGCAGAAGCGACCCCATTGCATCTGCCCATGGGGCGAGATTCACGTCTCTTGCGGGTGATGGAGGCTCTCCTGCATGATCCTGGCGACACTCGCGACCTCGAGCAGTGGGGAAGATTGGCCGGTGCAAGCGGGCGAACTTTGGCCCGACTTTTCGTTGCTGAAACAGGATTAACCTTTCGGGGGTGGCGGACCAGGCTCGTTCTTCAGGAAGCAATCACCAGGCTCTGCCAAAGTGAGCCGGTTACAGATATCGCCATTGATTTGGGATACAAGAGCCTGAGTGCCTTCATTGAGATGTTTCAACGAGAAGTAGGTTACTCGCCTGGCTTTTTGCGGAGAAAATATTGAAAGCTCGTACGGTTCTGAGGAGGGGGCGGGAGCCGCAAGGATTCCGTCCTCTCCGCGGGGAGATGCACGTCATCCTCCTGCGCATCGTGCCCTTTGTTCGTAAACAAGGTGACATCAGCCCCCTGTAAGAAAATGAGAAATGAACGTTTTTTCAAACACGACCTTCTCCCCTTTGCCGAAGCCCGGTACTCAAGAGGCAGCACGGCCCCATTTAAGCCGCATATGCACAGGAGTTTCAGTATCGGCGCAGTGAATTCGGGAGAGGTAGTCTACCAAGTGAAGGGGAAAGCCGCGACCCTCGCGCCGGGTTCTCTCGCCATTATTAATCCAGAAACCCTGCATGCATGTAATCCGGTAGGTGGAAAAGGCAGAAGCTACTCTATGCTGTACCTTTCTCTTTTCACCGTCATGGTATCGAAACAAACCGGACTATCGACCAGGTGCCTCTACGCCCTGTGGATGATGTCCGTAGTCTTTTTCTGGGACTGTTTTGTGATACTTGTGGTCGGTAGGGAACGGGGAAAAAAATGGCTGGAAAACTCAGTCCATATCGTTGAAAAGACGGCCGGGGTGGCTCTTGTCATTTTCGGAATCATCCTACTGTTCAGCTAAATAGTCCAACGGGAGGAGGACGCCCAAGTTTCGGCACACTGCCGCCTTGGACATCCCTCTAGCAAGTGTTTTTCCCGCAATTCATTCACAATGGAAATCAAATGGGCAGTGATCGCCCAAGGCAGTCTAGTTTCCAGACAACAAGCACATAACCGGGATTGATATACTCCAGCGTCTTGCTCAGCCCGGTTCGATCCTCCCTTGCATTTTTCTTACTCAATCATTTTGCAATAAATTATCCGGAACACTGATATTTTGAGAGACCAAGTCTTTGGCCGCCGTAGCCTTTCATCAGGGCAATAGCCCGATGGTTGGTGGTGGGAAAGTTCGATATCGTGGATACATCCCGTACCACGCATGGGGAACTCGCAAAACAAGAACATAACCGATTCTGGTATTGTTTTTGGAGAAGACGATAGGGAAGAAATTTCGAAATACGGAACTGGTCCTTCATGTTTCTATTTTACCTGCAGGACGAAAAAAATATTCAACAGGCCAGTGATCGCTTTGGCAAGTTCGCGCAGTCGGTCTCCTCAGAGGAGGAGCGAACCCCGATCCAATTATTTGAGCAAAATCGAGATGTCTGGCTGCCGGTGTCCCGTCAGGTTGTGGATCTTGCCCAGTCTGGCCAAGAGCACAGCTGTCACTCTCTGGTTTGAGAGTCATCACAGCGCTGGAGGCTGATGTGGTGGGCGGCCGATTGTCTGCCGCGTCCCGACGGTTCGTCGGGGAGAACCAACGATGAAAGAAAAATATACGCCGCTTGAGCTCGATGGCATAACCATCTGGTACCAGGATGGGATTGATCTGGAGTCCGCAGACTGTCAGGTCGACATCCAGGGGTGGTGGATCTTTCAAGAGTTGCTCGTAAAAGGTGTACCTTCAATTATCGCAGAGAGGTAAATAAGGGCTCTTTCGGGGCGTGCTTTGTGCTTGTGGCATGCATGCCCCCAAAACAAACAGAGATACCCTCCATGATTCTAGCATTTTTCTAGAATTTTTTCCCTGAACCCCATGAATTCTCCAATATTGCCCACGCTGAGCACGGCGTCGATGTGAGCTGTGTCCAGAAAAGTCGCCCCATGCATTCATTATTTCAATTTCCTTTACATTACAGCTCGGATATCGGAAAATGGCATGTAGATGTAAAACCTTATATTTAGGGGGGATGGTTTGAGCTAATGGGACTCTAGCCAAAGCGAATAGTTTTGTAACTTTGCTCTAGGAGAGACGAACAAAGGAGGAACTATGGCAATACTCGGGAGATGGAAGACTGCCATGCACCTGGTGCTCATCCTTCTGCTCAGCGCGTTTTCTGTGCAAGCGCAGCAGGAGGCTGATACGCTCGATGAGCTGGTGGAAATGTTTGATGAAGCCAAATGTGCTGAGTGTCATGACGGCAAGTATGAACAGTGGCATGCATCCTGGCATGCCAAGGCGGTGAATTCTTCTTTGGGAGGATTACGCAATTTCATCAAGGTTGGCCTGGCTAAAGAGTGGAAGACACCGCTTAATAAGGCGCAACTCTTAAAATGCCTTGATTGCCACGCTCCTCTGGTCAACTTTGCCTCGGAAAAACTTGCCCTGGAAATTGGCGATCTCATTGTGACCGCGGCTGAGCAGAAAGGAAAACCTGAGGGCATCGCAGCATCTCAAGAGTTGGCAAAACTTAATGTTGGTTGCTACAGCTGCCACAACGTCAAGGCGAATAATGTTGCCATAGGCCTGCGCGGCCAGCCCCAGCCAGGAGTTATCTATGGCCCCCATGGGGAAGATGGCGATGACTTCCACAAGTCAGTTGCAACGGTGGATCTAAAAAATTCAGCCTTCTGCATGCAGTGCCACGGAGTATATAACGCACCAGATGGTGAAACCATTCAGTGTAATACCTTATCTGGGAGTTATCGGCACAGTTACCTGCCTGCAGGCGGAACTAAAACCTGCCAGCAATGTCACATGGAAAAAGGGCACCTCTTTCCGGGTGGGCATGATCTTGATACGGTGAAAAAAGGGCTTGGGTTCAGGCTAGAAGTAGCCCAATATAACCACCTGCCTGGCCAGGTTCAGGGAGTGAAGTACAAAGATGAATGGGTTCCCAGTGCTATTATCACCGCCTTTGTAGAAAACAAAGCCGGACATCGTATTCCCGATGGCTGACTGTGGTCAGGCAAAGTGGTCCTGGAAGTGACCGCACGTGATGGCAAGGGAAAAGAATATTTCAACAAAACAAAGCAGTGGCTGGAGTTGGGGATCGATCCGGATAGAGATATGCGCTACGGCGCCTGGCAGATTAAGGAGATTATAGATCTCACCTTGCCCCCTTTACAGACACAGCGAGAGCAGTATCACGTTCATTTTGATAACGATGTAGAGGAAATAACCGTAGAGGCAAAACTCTGGTATCACATCAGCGGTAAGCAGCGAGAGTTGGTTTACGCGGAGAGTAAAAAGTTGATTTTCTAGGTGTGTCCTTCTTTGAAGGAGACATACTGGGCGGGGAAAAGAAAGGAGGAACTGCGACTTGATCGAGTTCCTCCTTTTTGGTTTGTGCTGCTCTGAAACACATGCGTCGATGCCAGAATGCCGAATCGGCTAAGGTATTGTTTTTCAAGTACCGAAGAAGACTACATAGGGGTTCATTTCGGATGTATTGCAGCCGGAAATATCTTGCAGCTCTGTAAAAAAATACTACCTTCGAGTGTCTGCCTCGAAATTCGATTTTTAGGCCCCCTGTTTTACCTCCATTTTCTAACTAGGGTATTGTTTGAGCGATAGAGACTATTTCCTCAATATCAGTCCTGATGGGTTACAGGCCAAGATCTATTCCAGAGACGGGCATCCGGCTGACATGCCGATACCTCCTGATCAGTCTCTTGCTGATTTGTTGCGTGATTCTGGGGTTGTGTATGGTTTGAACCACGAGGCTATCAAGCAGGCGGAGTCGAATCGCAAAAGCGGGTATGAATTCAAACATCCGCTGGTCATCGCCCAGGGAACGGCTGCCCGTAAAGGGATGAAGGGGCTGCATCCTCGTTTTACTCCCACATCACTGCACATTGTCACCCTCAATGCGGAAGGCCAGAATGAGTCCGAAGAAATTCTGCTCTATCCTCTGGTGCATGCGGGAGAAATTCTGGCTAGTCAGGCTCCGCCCAGTCTCCCGGAGCCAGGAATGAATATTTTCGGGCAGGTTGTCAAATGTTCCTCTCCGCAGGAACTGGACATTGTTGCCGGAGAGCATGCCACTCCGGACAAGGCTGGTGAGCATCTTCTGGCCGTCGTAACAGGCTATCCCAGCCTGCGCGCCATCCGCAAAGGCGGGATTGAGCAGCAGCATCTGGGGATAGAGGCCCTGATTCAAATATCCCCTGATAAGATGCAGGCTATACTGCATCTCAAGCCTGCTCCTCCCGGTCATCCACTTCCCTCACAGGAAGAAATTGAGGAGGTACTGGCGGGGATGAAGGTTGTGCATGGTGGTTTGCCGAAATCCATCAATCTCTGCCTGCGTCACTGCAGGGAAGAACAGCGCCCCCAGACCCAGGTTATCGCCATAGGCACGTTGCCGGTCAGAGGTGAAGACGCCCGTCTTGAGTTTGTCATGGAGATCGGCCCCCTGCCAGGCAAGGTCATGGCCAATGGTGACATCGATTACCGGGAACGCAATATGTTCGTCGGGGTCAACAAGGGCCAGGTGATTGCGGTGCGCGTGCCGCCAACCACCGGCAGTCCGGGGAGTGATGTTTTCGGCAAGAGTATAGCCCAGACGAAAGGGAGCGATCTCAAGGTCAAGGTGGCCGATGACGCCGCCTATGATGACGCCACCGGTGAGATCCGGGCTCTGCATTCCGGGGTGCTCTCTCTGGTCTCCGAGACCACGGTCAAGGTCTGCTCGCGGCAGGTTATTTCTCAGGATGTCGATTTTAATACTGGAAACATTGTCTCCCGGGATGCCTTGGAAATCCGGGGCTCGATTCTTCCAAAATTTCGGGTCAACGCCCTGGGGGATATTCTTATTCGCGGCAATATCGAGAAAGCGCAGGCTCGTTCCGATGCCAATGTGGTCGTGCAAAGAGGGGTGATCGGGGAGACTGCGGTGATTCGTTGCCGGGGAGAGGTGGACGTTCAGTTTGTTGAAGGGGGATTGATAGTTGCCGGTGGGGCGATTCTGTTGCGAAAAAGTGGGTATTACTGCCAGCTGCACAGCGGCGGCAATATCAACGCACCGCCTGAAGCCCGCATTCTCGCCTCTCAGGTGGTTGCAGCTGGTTCGTTGGTTTTGGGTAATGTCGGTTCGGAAAATGCCGAATCCTCTTTGATAGCTGCTGCAGTTGTTCCGGAGCAGCTGCAGAAGATGCAGGGCCTGAAACAGGAAGAAAAAGTACGTTGGGATGCCTTGGAACGTTTGCAGCGCCGGATTGGCCCGGATGCCAAAAGTGGAGAATTGGAGCAGCTACAACACGCCTATAACGAGATCCATCGAGCGCTTATTGCGTTGAACCTGATCACCACAATAAATGATCCAGGCTCGGATCGAGGGCTCTCCCACGCCTTAGAATGCTCCATCGTTATCAAGGGAACCATCCATGCCGGCAGTGAAATTCGCATCGGCAACAGCACAATGATTGTGCCGCTTTCCATGAGCAATGTCTGCTTCCGCCTGAGCGAACAGATTGCCCCAGGGGCGACGAGCCGGGATATTGTAGGCATTCCCATACATGCGTAACAACGGATGAGCAACGACGAGCTGAATCGTTTCTTGCATCGTATCAGATTGTGTGCGTGGCGCTGTCTCCAGCGTCGGTTCAGTCATCAAGCAGCAGCAGTGGTATCCAGGGCATGGCCTTGGAGCTACTGCCTGTAGAGGATGAGGACGTGGGGTTTGTTGTTGTGACTGCGTAGCTGCCAGCCGCGGTTGCGGTAAAACTTGCAAATGCACCATCTGGGGTAAGATCGGCAGCGGAATATTTACTCCACTGGCCATCTGAAAGCTGCCAGATACTGAGGCTTGCAAGGTCGGTGGGCGAGTTTGCATAGAGTGAGAGGTACACCGGGCTTGTCTCACTGACGGTGTAGCTTTCTGTCGGGATCGAAAAATTCCAGGCAGAGACAATCGTCTCTTCATCATCGGTGAGTAGACTCTTGAGTGCTGTCAACGTGTCGTTATCGATTGCAGCAATGGTCGGGGTGAGAGAGGTGGATGTTTCCGTAGCGGGAAAACCAATACCAGCAGACATGCCGGAGCTGGTGTCGGTGATTACGATCCGTTGCTTTGCTGAAAGATCAAGGGTGGCCGAGGCCCCACCGTTGCCCTGTGCTGTAACGGATCCCGCGATTGTGACCGTTCGTGCATCATCATCCCAGACGCCTCCCAGGGCCTGGATGGTGCCGTCTCTATATATTGCCCCACAGGATAGGGGGGTATAGGTGCCGGCGGCCGCCCCGGAACCCGCCACCAGGCGAATAGTTCCGTAGTTGTTGATGTTTGCGCTCCAGTTGTTCTCAGAGGTGCCTATTTTCAGATTACTGTCCACATCGATGCTTACCATTGAACCGCTATAGATGTTGGCCCCAGTTATTGCCCTCACCAGGCCACCGTCAGAGATGGAGGTTGTTCCCGTACCGTATGTTCCGAGAAAGAATGTGCTGTTGCTCCATTGAGATCCTTCCCCACTCACACTTGCCTTGCCGGTCACATAGGAGGCACCCCCGATTGCTACCTCAGCACCGTCTGTGACAAACAGGGTAGCTGTTCCGCTGGTATTGGTACCAAGGTCAAGTCTGTTACTAGTTAATGTGGAGCCTGTGCCATTCATAGTCACTGTTCCGCTGCCTCCCGAGCCAATCACCATGGACGTGCTCTCCACCACACCGCCATCGGCAACCGTCAGCGTCCCTGTTCCGTTATATCCCACAGAGAGACTTAAGTAGGTGGCCAGTCCCGCATCTTCACCGCTGATTTTCACCGTGCCTACTGAGCCGGAAGCTTTGCCGATATAGGCATTTTTGCTGATGACCCCGCCCTGGTCGGTTATGATCAATGTGCCCTGGCCTTCATAACCTATGTAGAGGTCATTGCTGATAACCCAGCCGGAAGCTCCATTTTTTCCATTTGTAGTCACTGTTCCACTGGCATCGGCATTGTAGCCAAGATATCCGTAGGAACTTATCATGGCACTGTTGTTCGTAATTGTTATGATCCCTTCAGCATCGGCTGCATAGCCGACGTAGGTCTTGCCGTGGGTCATTGTGGCGCCGTCGCTGAGGGTTAATGTACCGGTCGAACCAGAACTGTGGGCAATGTATGCAGAATCATCCGTCACTGCAGCGCCGTCGCTCACATGTAAGGTACCGTTGCCGTATTCACCGACGAAGAGTTCGGAACTGATATCCCAGGTGGTGTCCTGTCCGTCTACATTGACGGTACCGTTTGCATCGGTCTCCTGACCAAGAGAAGCCGTGCTGGCCGAGGAGGAAGCTCCGCCGGTGATATTGAATGTACCGTTACCATATTCGCCGATGGTGCATCTCTGCAGGTTCAAGATGCTTTCTTCGCCATCAACGGTGAGTGTTCCGCTGGCATCACTGGCCGTACCAAGAGAAGTGTTGCCAGCAGAGACTGCAGCACCACTGCTGATACGCACGGTACCTGTTCCGTTGTCCCCAATATATACGTTGGAGCTGTTGGTCCAGGTTGAGTCCGTCCCTTGGATACGCACAGTCCCAGTTGAGTCGGCATTGGCACCGATGTAACTCACTGTTCCCGTCACTGTCCCACCATTAAGTACATCAAGGACGCCAGTTCCGTTTTCGCCGATATAAATTGTTCTTGTGCTCCAGGTCGTCTCCTCCCCATCCACGGTAACGTTCCCTTCCGCTTCGGTTTCATAACCGACATGAGCAAAGGTGCTGGAGACGGTACCACCATCGGTAATTGTCAGGATACCCTTGCCTGCATAACCGACATGAAGCAGTGAGGAGGCGGATCTAACAACTGTAGCCGGCAAGGTGGTGAAATCGCTCCCACTTACTCGGACCGTGCCTGTTGAACCTGCACCATAGCCAATATAGGCCGAAAGATAGGGGACGGTGCCACCGTTAGTGATGGTCAGTGAACCTGTTCCCAAGTACCCCAGGTAGAGTTCACTGCCAGTGATTGTTCTGCCATCAAGGACGTAGGTATTTTCCCAGGTAGATCCTACCCCATCCACTGTTACCGCTCCGTTGCTGGCAGCTCCGTAGCCGACATAGGCAAGAAAGCCCGAAACTGAATCTCCATTGGTAATACTGAGACTGCCAGTGGAGCTTTCTCCGATATAGGCGACAGTAGTGTCAGTCCAACTGCTGGGATCATTCGGTGCAACGTCACCATTGACAATAATATCAGCTTGTGCGAAGCCCGCTATGCATGTAGTAGAAAGCAAGCTGGGGAGTATGAAGAGACTGCTGTGTTTGAAGAGGCGAAGTATCTGCATAAGAGGTCACGTTGAGAGTTGTTGTGATTGTACTCAATGAATACTACGAGAATACATCAAGTTACCTGTTCAAGTACTTTTTGCATTACCTTATTGTTTGAGTTACCAAAAAATTACATAACTTGGAGTGATATCACGATAAAGTGTATTCGTCTACGCATATTCACCAAGAACGGATTTGGTAAAAATATTGATACTCGCCGCTTAGGAGATAAAAACAGATGATCCTGGATGTAGAGAATAAAAAATTGGGTGATCGACTCATCGAATTGAAATGCTGGTTTCCTCAGTATGTCATGAGCTTGTATAGCGATGATGCTGATATACAGAGAAACATGAATCTCAAGGCTGAGCATACCCATCGTGTCTGCGCAAATATTCTGGAAATATGCGCGAGTTTGGAAATATCCGTACCAGAACGCATAATCGCCGAGATGGCAGCGCTCCTCCACGATATTGGTCGTTTTGAGCAGTACCGTCGTTACCGCACCTTTGCTGATAGCAGGTCGGAAAACCACGCTTCGCTTGGTGTAAAAATCATCAAGCAAGAGAATTTATTGCAGGGATGCACTGCTGTTGCTGCTGATGCAATCATTCGAACCGTGGGCTGTCATAATCGGTTGGATATTCCCAGCCAGGGGGATCCCATTTTTATACAGACTCTAAAGATGGTTCGGGACGCAGATAAGCTCGATATATGGTGGGTAGTGACCGACTATTATCATAGCTCGAAGGGAAAGCGGAATCAGGCAATAGAGTTGAATCTCCCGGATAGAGAGGAAATTTCAGAGACGATCTACCAGGATTTGATGGCGGGCAGGCTTGTTCGTTTTGCGGATTTGCAGGTGCTCAACGACTTCAAGCTACTGCAGATGAGTTGGGTGTATGACCTGAACTACCCGAAGAGTTTTGAACTGGTGTTGAGCAGAGGCTATCTGGAGGCGATTCGTGATGCCTTACCTCAGGGATCTAAAAGGGTACAGAAAATCTACGATAGAGCCAGGAGGCGTCTTGAGATGGGGTGCGCTTGAGGGGGGATTTCCTGGAAAGTGTTGCCATCCCGAAAATATTGCTGTTGGGGTTCGGTCGTGCCTCATCGCCAACCTACGGGGGGTGGGTGGGCACGTTTTTGTGCCCACCAATAGCCCTATCCTTTACGGGTTAACTGAAGCGTACAACCGATGAATCAGTGGAGAGTAAACAGCGCTCACCCAACCGCCGTCACGTAACCGATCAAGGGGTAATCTCCGGACGAAACCCATATATTCGGTGCCCCGTGACCGCTTACGCCGTCACAGGTTCAGGTTCTGCTTAACAACGTTTGCCGCATGGGGACCTTTGGCTCCGTCAACGACATTGAAACTGACCCGATCTCCTTCTTTCAGGGCCTTCTTTCCGCCGGCCTGAAATGCCGACTGATGTACAAAGACGTCTTTGCCTCCGTTTTGCGCGATAAACCCAAACCCCTTGGAGGCGTTGTACCACTTCACCGTTCCCTGGTTCATGGTGATTGCACCACGTTGCTTGTCAGCCAGGCGCACGGTGGGGCGATTGTTTTTGGATGGGCTCTTGGCTCGAGGTTTACCCTCCCCATCCCGGGTGTGGGCCTGGGACTGTCGAGAACGGGAAGTCGAAGCTGCGTTTGTGCTCTGCTTGACTCTCCTGTTTTGAGAAACCTGCTTTGGAGCGGGCTGAGGAGACGGTTCTTCGTTCAGCTGCAATCCCTCGGGCAATTCCTGCATGGGCAGCGTCAGGCGAAGAGTGCGTTCGATCTGGGCCACCAGACGCCGGTCATCATTGGTGGCAAAGCTCAGCGCTTCGCCCACGCAGCCGGCGCGACCTGTGCGCCCGGTCCGGTGAACAAAGGTCTCTGCCGTGTCGGGCATGTCATAGTTGATCACATGGGAAATACCGGTGACATCAATCCCGCGGGCGGCTATATCGGTTGCCACTAAAATGGAATAGGTGCCCTTTTTAAAGCCCTCCAAGGCCTTCATGCGGTTGTTCTGGGACATATCTCCCTGGAGTGAGGTGGCTTTGAACCCTTTTTTCGAGAGCCTGATTGCCAGCTTTTTTGCCTTGTGTTTGGTGCGTGTAAAAACCAGAGTCGTTGCCATGGTCTCAGCCTTGAGCAGGTGCATAAGCAACACAATTTTTTTCTTTTGCTCAACGAAGTAGAGACGATGCGAAATGCTCTTTTTTGAGCGGGTGGGATTGATGGTTACCGTGTGCTGATTGACAAGCATTTTGCTGGCAAAGGTTTTGATTTCCGCGGGCATAGTGGCGGAAAAAATCAGATTCTGCCGTTGAGTGGGGACAAGGCGAACAATGCGGCGAATGTCAGGCATGAAGCCATGGTCAAGCATCTGATCGGCCTCATCAAGGATCAGGACTTCAATCTGGGAGAGATCAAGGGCTTTTTCGTGCACCAGATCAAGCAGGCGGCCAGGGCAGGCGATAACGATATCGACGCCTCGTCTGAGAGCATCTAGCTGTGCTTTTTTCCCAACCCCTCCGTAGACGGCAAGGCTGCGTAACCCGGTGTTTTTGGTCATGGCCTGGGTGAAAGCATGGATCTGCTCTGCAAGTTCCCGGGTCGGGGCCATGACCAGGGCGCGGATATTCTTTCCAGGAGCGGCCAGTAAACGGTGCACGGTGGGGAGGATAAAAGCGGCTGTCTTTCCGGTGCCGGTCTGGGCAAGGCCGAGGAGATCGCGTCCTTCAAGGATAGCGGGAATCGTCTGCTCTTGGATTGGTGTTGGCTCAGTAAAGCCGCATTGATTGACTGCTTGAAGAAGGTGATCGTTAAGTTCAAAGGTGCTGAAATTCATGCATGCTCCTGCCCTCAGATATGACAAATGAGAAAAAATGCTCGCGAGCGAACATCCTTCATGTCGGCTTTTGCCTGAGAGCTGTAGGTGATTGACTAGGCTGTTGGTCGGTAAGCGACCAAATGTATATTTGCCTGTGTGAAAAAAAATCAGAGAAAAGTTGCATGCACAGGACGCCCAAAAAGAGGTCGCATGCATTGGCTGAGGCTTTTCAATTCCTGGCGTACACGTTTTATGTGTATACGAGCAGGAAGGGCGCCTCTCAAAAAGAATGGCTTCGTGCATGCTTACATGTGCACACGCTTGCCATTGAAATTAGGAAAGTACAGAGCTAGAAGTGTCGTACTCGAGGCATTGTATAAGAACAATAAAAAAGGAATGTTCTTTGGTAAATATTATATAATAGTAAGAAAAGTTCAAAAGTGCAAGTGAATACATCCCGGGGGCGGTGCAATTTTTGCTCAGGCGCACTTCCAGGTTTGTCGCGGGCAAAGCCCCTCCTGCAACCGAAATGGCTGTGCGGGACGAGTAATTTGACGATTTTCGAGGTGGTAAAAACGCAAACTTATAACAGAGGCTTGAGTATCTCCTGCAGATCCATCTTTCGCGGCAGTAATTTCTGATTGACCATGATTGCCTGGGTTTGTTCCCAGCCTGCTCGATCTATGGTGCCTATGGCAACGGTCGGATCAGGCTGGATTAGGCCTCGGGTAATCTGTAATTGCTCCTGCTGTATTTCCCGGGGAGTTTCTGGTTCATAGTGCTGCAAAAGGCTCAGCACTGCGACTTCATTTTTCGGATCAAGCGCCTGCTGCCAACCGGAGAGCAGGGCATCAATAAATTGCTGAACCAGCTCTGGTTGCTCTCGCAGGGTGCGTTCATGGGTGACCACAGAGTTGGCCACAAATTTTACCCCAAAGTTTGCGGGATTGAAAAATGCGGTTTTCTCTCCCTCCTGAGCCAGTTGTGCGGCAATAATCGGCCCTTGGGCATTGCGGTACACCGGCCAAAGCTGGACCCGTTTGCGGTAAAAGGGGGTGTAATCGTAGCGGACACTGAAGAGTCGCACCTGGGAATTGTTCAGTTTTGCCTCGGCCAGCAGGGTGCGCATGATAGACTCATCATTGCCACCAAAGGTCACACCAATGACTTTTCCTCTCAGATCAGCAAGGCTTCGTAATTGCAACCCTTCCGGGCGGTAAACCCATTGCAGCGGGTTGACTTGAAAGAGCTGGGCGATGACGACTATGGGAGCTCCCTTAGCCCGGGCCCTGAGTATCTGATCGGCCGAGGCAACTCCGAAATCGGCGCGTCCCAGTTCCAGCTCACGAATGGCATCCCGTTCCGGTCCTCCTGGTTTCACGGAAACATTCAGCCCTGCCTTGGCAAAGAGCTGCTCGTTTTCGGCATAGAGGCCGCCGACAACACTGACGTTTCGCAACCATTTGAGGCGGTAGTTGATGGTGTCTGCGGCGGAACTGTTTGCACTGTTGAGCAGGGTGCAGAGGGTGATGATCAGAGCCGAATGAAAAATTTTTGGTAGAGTCATAGTCAATTATTTGCCTGTCCAGGCGTGTCGAAGAGCAATTCCCAGTAATTCTAACAAAGCCTGGTAGATAGCGATGGTGATCCCAATGAAAAAGAGGGCGATGAGTATTTTGGCCAGATCGCTTTGATAGAGGGCTATGCGGATGGTGTAGCCGATCCCGGCGTTGGCAGCGATAAACTCGCCGACAATGGTGCCTGCCATGGCTAAAGTAGCTGAGCCAGCAATAACTGTGGTTAACTGGCTCAGGTTTTCAAAGGTGCGGATTTTTACCTCAAGCTGCCAGCGCATTCTGCCGGTGGCTCGATAAAAGTGTTCGATATCGTCGATCGGCTTCGACATGATCCCAAGCACTGAAAGCAACAACGGAAAATAACAGATCATGGCCGCGATAAGTAAGCGGGTGAGAAACCCATCTCCCAAAAGAATAAAAAGAATCGGGGCCAGAGCAACAATGGGATATGCCTGAATATTATAGGCCGCAACCTTGATAAAAGATCCCAGCCAGGTTGACTGCCGGCCTATGATCCCCAGGGTGAAGGCAAGGATAATCGATATGATCTGCCCGATAACTGCGATAGACATGGTGTTGAGGGTAGCAAGGCCGTAGGAACGGTACTCGGTCGTCAGTGTCTGCAGCATTCCCGCAGGACCGGGGATAACATAATTTGAGAGCTGAAGACAGTACTTCAGAAGCAGCAGGCAGCCGATAAAGAGAAAATACAGCAGGAAAAATTGGAAGATACGTTTAACGAGCATTCATGATCTCCAATAATACCGCATCCAGTTTTTCTGGGGCAATGGCAGTATTGCCCTGCAGATTACAGCCATGGACCATGCGCGGTGAGCGTGCCTGAGTGCTGCCAGCAAAGACGAGGATCGCATCACAGAAACGGGCCACTTCTCTGGCGTTATGGGAGATATAAATGAAGTAACGAGCGGGGAACATCTCTTTGAGGGTGAGGATGATAGTTTCGCGCATCAGTTCATCGACATTAGCCAGACTTTCATCCATGATGAGCAGTTCGCAGTCCTGGAGCAGATAACGGATAAGGTTGACCCGGTTCTGCTGGCCCATGGATAATTGGTCAAAGCGTGAATTGATACAGGTGGTTAAACCAAAGCGCTCCACCAGGCTGTCTTTGGCTGAGAGCAAGGGGGAGGGAATGACTTTGGCGAGATGATGATCCACTGAAGACCAGCCTGGCAACCGTTCCTTGTTGTGGGAATACAGGAGTCGCTCCATGCCATGTGTTGTGAGCTCACCTGTGGTGTGAGGTCGCGATCCGGTAATGATCTGGGCAAGGGTTGTCTTTCCAGCTCCGGAAGGGCCAAAAAAGGAATGAAATCCAGGGCGCTCGAAGCGAAAAGAGACCTGGGAAAGGATGGGGAGCTCTGTGCCAGGATAAGCAAAGCTAAGGTTTTCGCAGACGAGGGACATTCTCTGAGTTGTTACTGTGGCTTCCTGAGCCAAGATTGTTGCGGGGGCCATACCCTGCAATCTGTTTGCTCTGTATTAGAAAGTTGAATATCTAGCAGTTTTTAGGTTTGGATGAAACCCTTTATTGTTATTCTCGTGGAAAGTCCCGAGAATGAGGGCGTAAACCTCGTAAACTGCAGGTTTCAGTGGGCATCCGAAATTACTTGCGGGCGGTGTGCGCTTGCAGGCACCTGTTGAGCTTGTCTGGATGGATGGGTTTGGTGAGATAGGTGTCCATGCCGGCTGCGAGGCACTTTTCCTGGTCTTCGGTGGTGGCATGTGCGGTGAGAGCAATAATGGGGACATGCCCACCTGGTAAATGCTGTCTCAGTGCTGCAATGAGGGAAGGGGATACATCCATTTCGGGTGTTTCACCTTGCTCTATTTCACGTATGAGTCTGGTGGCATTGAGTCCATCCATGACGGGCATCTGTACATCCATCAGGATCAGATCGAAGTTCATTTTACTGATCTTCTCCAACGCCTCGAAGCCGTTGGTCGCGGTTTGAATCAAGTGATCCTTTTCCAGCATCATCGAGGCGACATCGCGGTTGACCTCGTTATCATCGACCACGAGAATGGAGAGGCTTCTGGTGGTACTCTGAGGGGCCTTGTGCAGTTCGACCGGCAGATCTGCTAGGGGGGGTGTCTGCACGCATTCAAGCTCCAGCATGAGATGAAAAGTGCTACCCTGACCAGGCGTGCTCTCGGCCCAGAGTTGGCCACCCATGAGGGTGGCGAGTTGCTTGCTGATGGCGAGTCCCAGCCCAGTGCCACCGAACTGGCGGGTGTAGGAGTTATCTCCCTGTTCAAAGGTGTCGAAGATGGTTTCAATTTTTTCAGGAGCAATGCCGATACCGCTGTCGTGCACACTGAAGTGGAGTGTGATTTTTTCGTCAGACTGCTGGTCCTGTGCAGGTTCCACCCGTACTGCCACCTTGCCTTTCGGAGTGAATTTTATCGCATTGCCCGCAAGGTTGAGAAGAATCTGGTGAATGCGCAGGTCGTCACCTCGCACTGTGGTCGGCAGGTTCGGTGCCAGATCCAGTGTAAAATCGATTCCTTTTTCCTGGGCTGAAACGGTAAGGATTTCACCAAGAGAAGCGAGAAGCTTTTCAATTACAAAAGGTTTGGGATCAAGCTGAAATTGTCCCGCCTCAATTTTTGAAAAATCAAGAATGTCATTAATGATCCCCAAGAGATTTTGGGCTGACTGTTGCACGGTATTGAGAACATGTTGCTGTTTTTTGGTGCTGGGCTCCTCAAGGGCTAGGTGAGTCATGCCAATAATCGCATTCATGGGGGTGCGAATTTCATGGCTCATGTTGGCGAGAAACTGACTCTTTTGCTGGTTTGCCGAGTTGGCAGCAACGACTGTCTTCTCAAGCTGGGTAACGAGCTTCTGATTTTCCAGGCCCATGGTGATGGAGCGTGCCAGGGCCTGGTAGACCTCTTTGCCGGAGCGGAGCACAAAAAAGAGATACATGATCGTCGAGACGGCCATGAAACCATAGAGCCAATCGACCTGAGCTAAAAGAACAAAGCGCAGGGCAAGGGGGCAGAGCAACAGTAAGAGGTAGCCGGTAAAGAGCGTGGGGAAGGGCGAGAGTGACGAGATGGAACCCGCCCCAATACCAGCAATAATCAAAAGCAAGCAGGTCTGTTGCAAGCTGCTGATCTGGGGCAGAGAAAAAAAGACCAGCAGGCCCCAGCCCAGGGCCCCGGCCCAGGCGCCCACAAGCCAGAGCCTCTGCCAGAGCGTATGCGGCCGGCTTCGCACATGCTGCAGATGGAGCAGCAACAGAAAGCGCAACAGGTAACTACTGAGCATGAAGACTAGCCAGCCCAGAAGTGCCAGCTGCTCTTTCAGGACAAAATGAGTGAAATCTGCACAGATTATTGCCGCAAAGACAGCAAGAAGACTTGCTCCGGGAAGGCTGGCACGGCTTTGGCGATAGCCTAGATCTGCCAGGTGGAGGTAGACTTCATCCTGATACTCTTGTGGAGGCTGGGACATCTGCTGCATCCTTGAGGATTTTCAAATAAAGCGCATGATCTCGTCAGCCTCTTTGCGTGGGGTTGGCTTGACATGCTCGCCTTCTTCATAACCATAGACGATGAGGGCTGCCACGGTTTCTTCGGCAGGCAGGTTGATGGTTTTGGTAATAGATTCCTCGTTGATCACACCAAAAATACAGGTACCCACTCCATTGGCATGGGCTGCCAGGCAAAAGGTTTGGCATGCAATGCCCGCGTCAAAGGCTTCCCAGATGGGCGCATTATCTTCGGATAACCCTTCTTTAACCATATCACGCTTTGCCTGATCAAAGGTTCCGCTCTTTCCTCTGACAAAACTCAGCACAGCAACTCCTTTAGCATTTTGCAGCGTTTTCATGTTGTAGACAAAGCCTTTCACCCCGTCACTTGCCAGTTTGGCAATGGTCGCTTCATCATCAACCAGAGTATAGCGGGCAATCTGATAATTTGCCCAGGAGGGGGCCCAGCGGCTGATTTCGATAATCTCCCGCATGGTTTCGCGGTTGACTTTTTCATCTTTGAATTTTCGAACGCTTCTGCGTTCCTTGATCATTTCAATGGCGTCCATGTTTTTCCTCCTGATTGAATGTGTCCTGATGAGCGTATTGCTTCAGGGGGGTGCACATCACAGGGACTTGCTTGTGCCTGCATAGATTATGGTTGTGGTTATCGTCCTGCAACAAGATCGATCATAATGAGGGATAAGCTCCATTGCAACCTGATAGCGCCTGTAAGTGGCCAGTTCCGTAAAACTGGTATTCTCCCTAAAGTGATTGACAATTCTGTAAAGTCACGTTTAATAGCCCCTATTTTTTTTCAATTTGACCTTTTAAACTCATTCTGCTCATGGGGAGACCAACCATGAAACGCCGTTGTATGCTTTTGGTAGTGCCAGCCTGCCTTGCTCTGTTGCTCTTTTGTACCAATGGATTTGCTGGGGAGAAAATTGTCTGGAAGATGGCCAGCTCCTGGCCTGATGGAACCATTTTGCAGCAATCAGCCGACTCTTTTGCCGAGAAAGTCACGCGGATGAGCAATGGCCGCCTGACCATCAAAAGCTACCCCGCTGGTATATTGATGGGAGCGCTGGAAGTTGCTGACGGTGTCCGCATGGGAACCATTGACGCAGCCCACAGTTCCCCAAGCTATTCGGTGGGGCAATTGCCCGCTGCGCCGCTTTTTGGTTACATCCCCTTTGGTATGGAGCCCATCCCTTACCTGACCTGGATGTTTGAGGGAGAAGGAAAAGCACTGTTTGCTGAGCTCTATGAAAAATTTGGCTACGGGCACGTTATCCCCTGCGGCATTATTCCCAGTGAGGATCTGGCCTGGTCTAATAAGCCTATCACCAAGATGGAAGATTTTAAAGGTCTGAAATTTCGTACCTCTGGCTACTGGGGAGAGATCCTCAGTGCTGCCGGTGCCTCGGTGATGATGTTACCCGCCGGTGAGGTGTATGAGGCCATCCAGCGCAAGACCCTGGATGCAGGAGAGTTTTCTGTGCCTTCCATGGATAAAGACCTAGCCTTTTACGAGATCGCCGACTATCTGCTGGTTCCTGGTATTCATCAGACCTCAACCATCTTTGATCTCAAGATCAATAAACGCTCCTGGAAGAAGCTGCCCGATGATCTCAAGGCCATCGTCGATGTTGCCGCCCAGGCCACTATTCTGGAAATGCTGATTAAATGCACCAGCGCCGATGTGGACGCCATCGAATTTTTCAAGCAGAAGGGGGTGAAAATTCAGTATCTTGATCCCGCTATTCAGAAAGAACTGGCCAAAAAGACCCAGGAGCTGATGATTGCCAAGGGCGAGAAAGACCCCTTCTTTAAAAAGGTCTACGAGTCCCAGGTGAAATTCCGCAAAGGTTACAACGAGTATAAGGCCTTAATGACGCCCTCGTACTGATACCCCCGCATATTTTTGATATGATTATATCAGGAGTCATTCGGTCTACCGAATGGCTCCTTTGTTGTTTGCAGCTCATACACGCAGGATAGACCATGAAATTTCTTTCCCGTATTATCCAAACCATTGATACCACGAGTGAACTTTTCGCCAAGGTGATTATTTGGCTGGTTATCGTGCTCACGGCGATGATCAGTTATGAGATATTTTCTCGCTACGTACTCGGCGCCCCCACCAAGTGGTCCTTTGACCTCAGTTACATGGTCGGCGGCACTTTTTTCATGTTGGGCGAGGCCTGGACCCTTAAGCGCAAACAGCATGTGCGCATTGATATCTTTTCTGGACGGTTTTCAAAAAAGACCAGAGCTTACATCAACATCGCCTGTTACCTGATCTTCTTTTTTCCTCTATGGGGGGGCATCCTCTGGGCGCTCATTCCCTATGTGCAGTTCTCCTGGGAGGTGGGCGAACGCTCCATGCAGGGATACTGGCAGCCGATTCTCTATCCCTTTAAAACAGTGATGCCTGTGGCTGTGGGCATGCTGCTTGTGCAGGGAGTGGCTGAGGTGTTGCGCAATATCGTGTTTATCTGTCAGGGAGAGGGGAAATGAGTGTCGAAATCATGGTGCTGTTGATGTTTGTGACCCTGTTCCTGGGAATCTTTCTTGGATTTCCCACCGCTTTTGTCTTGGGTGGTGTGGCCCTGATTTTTGGTTCGATTGATATGGGGGGGGATATTTACAACCTCTTTATCACCCGGCTCTTTGAGCTGATGAAAAATTACACCCTGCTGGCTGTACCGCTCTTTCTCTTCATGGGCGTTTTTATGGAGAAATCAGGGATGGCAGAGCGCCTCTTTAATGCCATGCACATCCTTTGGGGCAGGATGCGTGGGGGGCTTGGAATTTCTACCATTGCCATTTCCGCGATCTTTGCGGCGGCCACCGGCGTGGTTGGCGCCTCAGAGATCACCATCGGCCTGATGGCCCTACCGGTGATGCTGGCCAAGAAATATAACAAGTCCATGGCCTGCGGCTCGATTTGTGCGGGTGGTACCCTGGGTATTCTTATTCCGCCCTCGGTCATGATTATCGTCTACGGCCCCATAGCACGCATCTCGGTGGGCAAGCTTTTTCTTGGCGCCCTGGTACCAGGACTTTTGCTGACCCTGCTCTACATGATCTATATTGGAGTGCGTTGTTATTTTCGTCCCGAAGATGGTCCGCCGCTCCCCGCTGAGGAGCGGCAGATGAGCACCAAAGAGAAATTTAAGATTCTCTTTACCTCGGTGATTCCGCCAGCATTGATCATCTTCTCCGTGCTGGGGTCAATCTTTTTTGGTATCGCCGCTGTCACCGAATCCGCTGCCGTGGGCGCAGTTGCCAGTATGGTCCTGGCGGCCTCCTATGGTCGGCTCAACTTTCGAGTGGTAAAAGATGCTTGCGAACAGACCTTGAGCATTACCGCCATGATCATGATGATTGCCATCGGCGCCAGCTTTTTCTCCACGGTCTTTGTGGCCATTGGCGGCGATGATGTCATCACCTCGCTCTTTTTGCAGTTACCTGTGGGAAAATGGGGCGTGTTGGCGGCGATTATGCTGCTTCTGGTACTCTGCGGTATGTTCATCGACTGGATGGGCATCCTCTTTATCATCGTTCCCCTGATTACCCCGATTGCGGCCGAACTTGGCTTTGATCCGGTCTGGTTTGCGGTGCTGGTGATGGTGAATCTGCAGATCTCCTTTCTGACGCCGCCCTTTGCCTACTCAATTTTTTATCTCAAAGGGATTGCTCCCCCTGGTGTGGAAACCGTTGATATCTACCGGGGGGTTATGCCCTTTGTCGGCCTGCAGGTTTTAGCGATTGTGCTGCTGATTGTCTTTCCCCAGCTGATCACCTATCTGCCGGCTCATCTTATTCCCTGATTATTTTTACGTTGTTGAAACCATGAAACAGACACCACACGTTACCTTATTTGTTCAGTGTATTGTCGACACCATCTTTCCCGATGTTGCCGAGGCAATGGTTGAGGTTTTGGAGCGGCACAATGTCTCGCTGTCCTGCCCCACCGATCAGACCTGCTGCGGCCAGCCCGCTTTCAACTCCGGTCATCGTCAGGTGGCCCGAGCGGCGGCGGTCAAATTTATCAACCGCTTTGAAGAGGCCGAATGCATCGTTTCCCCCTCGGGCTCCTGCGTCAATATGGTTCGGCATCATTATCCCGAGCTCTTTAAGGGCGATCCGGAGATGCAAAAACGTGCCCTGCGTGTTGCCAAGAAGACCTACGAGTACACCCAGTTTTTGGTCGATGTCCTGGGCGTGACCGATGTTGGTGCCCGCTATCCCCATAAGGTGACCTACCATGCCTCCTGCCATCTCAATCGTTTTCTGGGGGTGGATAGCCAGCCTCGGGCCTTGCTCGCCGGGATTAAGGACATGGAATTGATCGAGATGAAAGACGCGGATAAATGCTGTGGTTTTGGTGGCACCTTTGCCGTGAAGTATAACGATATCTCCGAGGCGATTCTGGAGGAGAAGGTGGACAACATTCTGGCAAGCGGGGCAGAGGTGGTGACCGGCTGTGACATGGGCTGCCTGATGAATATTCAGGGGATTCTCACCCGGCGCAATGAAGCGGTCGTGGTGAAACATATCGCCCAACTGCTGAGGGAGCAATAATGAGCGCTATTACCTCGAAACAGTATAAGCCCAAAGCCCGCAAAGCCATTGCCGATCCCGTGCTGCAATCGGCCTTGAGCAGTCTCCAGAATCGGCTGGGACCGGCCACCAAAAATCTGTACCACAATCTGCCGGAAGGACAGGAGTTGCGTAAGAAGGCGCATCAGTATCGGCGCAAGGCGGTGGATAATCTCGATCTGATGCTGGAGACGCTGACAGCCAACATTCGGGCCCAGGGTGGCCAGGTGCATTTTGCCGCCACCGCTGAAGAGGCGGTTGCCATCTGTGTGCAGATTGCCACGGAAAACGAGGTGCGCTCGGTGGTCAAAGGGAAATCCATGGTCACCGAGGAGATCGGGCTCAATGCGGGCTTGGAAAAGCTCGGTATAGAGGTGACCGAGACCGATCTTGGCGAGTATATTATTCAGCTCGCCGGTGAGCAGCCCACCCATATCGTGGCCCCGGCCATTCATAAAACCAGGCAGCAGATCGGGGAACTGTTTGCAGAAAAACTGGGCACGCCGTATACCGAAGACCCGCCGACCTTGACCTGGGATGCGCGCAGGGCCCTGCGTGATAAATTCCTGACAGCCGATATGGGCATCTCCGGCTGCAACCTGGCCTGTGCCGAGACCGGGCATATCACCACGGTTTCCAATGAGGGCAACATTCGTATGTCCACCACCCTGCCTAAAATTCATGTGGCAGTTATGGGCATGGAGCGGATTGTTGCCAACCTGGAAGAGCAGCAGGCGGTTTTGCGGCTGATGTCCATGGGCGCGGCCGGCCAGCAGATTGGCGGCTATGTAAGCTATGTCGGTGGCCCGGCACAGCCCGGACACAGCGACGGACCAGAGCAGTTTCACCTGGTGATCGTGGATAACGGACGCTCCAAAATCCTGGCAGACGAAGATTTCAGGGAGATGCTCTGTTGCATCCGTTGCGGTGCCTGTCTCAACATCTGCCCGGTCTACGGAAAAATCGGGGGCCACAGCTATGGCTCTGCCTATTCCGGACCTGTGGGCGCGGTGGTGACGCCACTGCTCTTTGGTATCAATAAGGCCTCAGATCTCTGTTCGGGAGAATCTCTCTGTGGAGCCTGCCGCCAGGCCTGCCCCCTGGAAATTAATCTGCCGCGCATGCTCTTGACCATGCGCTCCAAGCTCTCCGAGGGGGATCCCAACTGGCAGGTCAAACCGGATCGCAATGCTGAAAAATGGCTCTTTCGAAGCTGGCAGTTGATCAACAGCAATCGGACCCTCTATAATCTCTTTTTCGGTGTTGCCCGGCTTGCTCAGAAACTTCTTCCGCGTCAAAATGGCATGACCAGTAAGCTCCCCTATCCGTTTAACGGCTGGACGCGCAAACGCAATATTCAGCCGATCGCGGCAAAATCCTTTATGGATGCATGGAAGGAAAAACAGGACGGTCAAACAAGGGGAAAGAAGTGATGCAGCAGGAAAAATTTCTACAAACAATACGTACAGCCTTAGGGCGAGAGCAGGGGGATGGCCCCGCGTCTATCTTCACCACTGCCCCCACTGCACGGGAAGTGGAGATTCTAAGGACAATCAGAAACCGGAGTCAGGCCCAGCGGGAAGAGTTGCTTACCACCCTGACCACGGTTGCCAAACCCTTGTATGTAGATTTGCATATTATGGAGGGCATAAACCAGACCGCAGAGGCCATTGGCGCCTTGATCCAGGAAAAAAGCCCGGAGTGGGGCAGCGAAAAGCAGGTCTGCCGCTGGGATCATCCGCTTATTAATGCATTGGGCCTTGAAAACCTGCCTGCGCTTAAAGACATACCTGTGATTACGGCCCCCAAGGCAGAATCGGAGGTACAGCCGCTTGCGCAAGAAGCCAAGGCAACCTTTCGCCAGCAGGTGGAGCAATCCTTTATTGGCATCACCTCAGCCGATTACTGTGCTGCTTTTACCGCTACGCTCGCTTTACGGAGCCGTCCTGGGCACGCCCGTTCCGTCTCTCTGGTACCATCGATACATGTCGCGGTTATTAAAGAGGAGCAGCTTCTGGCTAACCTGGAAGAACTCTACACCCTGCTTAAATGGGATGACAAGGAATGGGAAGAGGGCTTGTCTCGTAATCTTTCTCTTATCTCCGGGCCAAGTAAAACCGGTGATATCGAACTGATTATGGTTCATGGTGCCCATGGTCCCCGTGAGTTGCATCTCTTTGTGATACGGGATGTATAATCTGAATCCGTGACGGTGGGTGGAACTGAATGTTCACGGATTAAGGTATAAATTGGTTGAAAGCATTCCTGGCGCTCTTTGAACCAGCGCGTTTTCCAGGCATAGAGAAAAAAAGCTCCTCGTTACAATGACGAGGAGCTTTTTTTATTATTTCGAAAGAAGGAGTTGGAGGGCAGGGACTATGTTGACTGAGGCGGTAGAACCCGTGACAGTGATATAGTCCGTTTTAACAGCTTCATTTGTTCCCCCTGGTCCGGTTACGGTCAAGCTGACCGTATACGTACCTGGCGTTTGGTAAATGTGCACCGGGTTTTGTTCTGAACTGGTGGTCCCGTCACCAAAATCCCAGGCCCAGGACGTAATGGTGTTTGTTGATTGATCGGTAAATTGTACAGTTAAAGGCTTTGCGCCAGTTTGCACACTCATCGAAAAGGAGGAAACCGGTTCAAAGTAACCACCATCAAAGGAAGCCTGGAGGGTCATGCTTGCATAACTTGGCCATGCAGAGAGAACAATATACCATTTTCCTTCATCGGGAACACTGACACTGATTTGTTCGGCATTGGTATCTGATTCTGAAAATTCGACATTAAAATCAGGTTTGTGGTATCCGATGGTCAGGTCGCAATTTCCAGATCCTCCTGAAGTGACGACATTGAGATTCGACGCCCCGTATGGTATGTCGATTTCATAACAGCGCACATCATAATTTGAACCCGATAACCCGGTTATTGTCGCGTTGTTTGAGATCGATGTACATGATTTTCTATAATGCTGTAGGGTGCTTGTCGCGCTTATACCTTGTACTGATACCGCAACTGAGCCGGTAAAATATGAGGAAGAGCCAAAGGTGAGTTCAATAGAATTGACCGTAGCCAAATATCCCATAACTGTCGCAGTGATAGGTGAGGGGAGAATCCACTTTGTGTCCCCCGATTTAACAAGAGTGACTGATCCATAGAGTGGATCATATAAACTCATGGAGGTTTCACTATTTTGATAAATAGCTGTACCAGTTATTTCCGACTCATAGAGATATCCGGGAACAGTGATTGTCTGTACCCCAGCCCAAACGCCATCATACTCGCCAAGAGCAAAAACAAATCCAGGGCTAAAGACTGCGGCAATAGAAATAATTATTAAAAGCAGTTTAGTTTTTATCATTGTACAAGGCGCTCTGTTAATTTTTGGGATGAAACTCGTTAGAATCAAATATTTACTATTATATATATAAGTTTACCAATGTTTAAATTTTTTATGTTTTATCGCGTATTTTCTCGAATAGATCATCTTGCGTTGCTTTTGAAGAATAGCAATGAGCATTGATGGTAATCATAACAAAAAAATAGGTTCCTCTTCATCTTGAAGAAGAACCTTGTATCAATGCTTAGTTATGATAAGAGAGCGATGGTTTGAAAAAGAAGGCGAAGGGGAGAGGCAGGAGGTATAGGGATACGTTTTTGTTGTTTCTCTTCCGCGTTAACGCCTTCTTTTATGTCAATTTTCCCCAACATTGAGGAGCTGTAAGGCTACCCCCGCGGATTGCCGCGCCTGCGTTTGAACAGCAATGCCAGCCTTGGCAAGTATCTGGTTCTTTATACTTTCAGAAACCTCGGCAGCGTAGTCGGTGTCGGCAATACGTGATCTGGATTCAGCCATATTGACCGAGGTCGTCCCCAGGTTGGATATGGCTGATTCGAAGCGGCTTTGTACTGCTCCAAGGTCAGAGCGAGCATTCGAGACGTTTGACAGGGCACCATCAATTGCCTTAAGAGCCTCCTGGGCACCTGTGGCGGTCGAGATATTCAGATCCCTGAGTCCCAGAGCCTCTGTACTCATATCCGCGATGGAGACTTCAATGGTTTCGCCACTGTTGGCGCCAACCTGAAAAGATGCACCCTCAAATTCACCGTTTAAAAGTTTTTGCCCGTTAAAATTGGTCTGCTCGGCAATACGTCCGAGTTCCTGCTGCAACTGGCCGAATTCTTTGTTCAGTGCAGCCCTGTCGGAGCTTGAGTAAATGGCATTGCCCGACTGTACAGCCAATTCCCGCATCCGCTGTAAGGCATTGTTCGATTCAGAGAGAGCTCCGTCTGCGGTCTGGGTTAGGGATATACCATCGTTGGCATTGGTCATCGCCTGGTTGAGTCCCTGAATAAGCGAAGACATTCGGTCAGAGATGGCCAGGCCAGCGGCATCATCCTTGGCACTGTTGATTCGGCTGCCACTGCTCAAGCGGTTTAAGGCCGTATTGGATTGCGCCAGAGCTTTGTTCAGGTAATTCGGACTTGTCGATGTACCTTTGATAGTGACCATTTTTTCCTCCTGCTTCGAACAACGCTTCCTGCAAACAAAGGACAGAATTGGTTAGTGAGTGTGTCTAAAATAACGTCTGTCTTTATATTGTATAAATACGTATTAAGAACGATTTGTCAATGTTTTAGGTTGTATCCCCGCTTCTTTGAAATACTTCAATGATCCAGGATGGAGACGTCCCGAAAAACCTGTCAGCATGCTTTCTTTAGTGAACACGGCATCTTCAACCAAACCTCCCCCGACTAATAACTCATCGGCTCTTGGCTGGAGAATATTTACTCTGCAGAGTTGTATTTTTAGAAAAGTGAGATTTTCAACGACAGCCCTGACAAAGGTATGAACTCTGCCAACGGCAGCCTTTTCTGAGGTGACAACAACGTAGGGGGTTGTGGGGAGACTGAAAATTACACGAACTTGGTTGTGTGCAGCAAGATGACGAGTGCTGACAACGCCAAAATCTATGTCACCAGATTTGAGGAGGCGGATGGTCTCTGTATCCCCGTGTGTGGATTGAACAGAAGCGCGAAAATGAAACTCTTTTCTTTTACTGTTGAGCGTTTTGGCCAGGGAGCCGGCAACCAGGTACGTGTCTCCCGCTATGGGACCAGCCCCAATAAAAATGTATGCGTTTGCATGGGCATAATGGGTACTTACGAGCAGGGTGAGGATAAAGAAAATTATTTTTTTCATGTTTTTTTCTCTCATGCCAAAACTGGAATGGCGGTATGTTCCACATTGAGTTCCGCTATCTCAAGGATGGTATAGGTTCTCTTGCCGATCCTGGCCTTCTTTTCTCCCTTACGGATGGCCACCCGCAGTTCAAAAAGCCCCAGCGATTCCCGATCGTTGATTCCGGTGAGATAGACGCATTGAATGCCCATGGCCTTGGCCACTTTCAACTGGGCATCGAGAAAATCCGAGCGGTTGCAGACGCCCAGAGGGTTATCCAGGATGAGAAAGGCCGGTAGGCGTCCATGGGGAAGGTTATGGCGTTTCTTGCGCATGAAGGTCAGCAAAGTATAAAGCAGTACTGCTGTGGTCAGGGCTTCGCCACCGGAGCCCAGATCTTTACCCACCTGTTCGTAGTTGCGGCCGGTATCGTCACATTTGAGCAGGCGTATGCCAAAATCCTTTTTCCCGGTAGAGGCTCGGAGAAGCTGGTAGAGCAGCTCAGCTCCCAAACAGTTGCCTACCCGCTGATTGACTTCAGGCAGGCGATCCTGCTGCATCAATTCATGCAGCCAGTTTTCGACCGTTCGCTTGAAATCCGCGCCAAAGCGAGTGAAGTCCAATCGTGTCCCTGCCCGAAGGATACTTCGCCCGCCGTACATATACACATCCTCGGGCAGTAATTGTTGTGCCGCAGTCTGGAGTTTCTGGTGGTATTCCTTGGCACGGGAAAGGAGCATGTCCACCAGGTTGTCCATGATTTGCTGGGAGATGGAGAGGTCCCCTTCGATATTCTGGGCTATCTCTTCGCAACGTTGAATCAGTTCTTTAGCCTGGTTTCCCAACGACTCGGTATCATAGCGGAGCAGCTCATCGATCACCGCTGGAAGGTTATGCATAAAACGTTCGGCTGCAAGGTCCGAGCGCAGATGCTCAAATTCGGTTCCCATTTGGCTTCTGGCACTTTCCAGACTGTAACGAAGCTGTTCAAAAGCGGTAATGTGTTGACGAGCCTGTGCGTTGAGGGTGCGGGTTGCCTCAATGTTTTCCTGGGGCTCAGCTGTGGAGAGCGTTTCCGGCCAGTCCATTCGCGGAGACTGTTGATCCCAGAGCGGAGTAAAGGACTGGGTCGCAGCAAGGCCAAGCTCGACCTCCTGGCGCCAGGTCTCCTGTTCTTTGACGGCTGCTTCAAGTTCACGAGTGCGCAGGTCAAGGCGTTCGAGCTTCTCGCCATGGCGCTGGACGTCTTGCTGAAAGAGGTGGATCATCTCTTCGAGATCCTGATCGTTGAGGTCTGTTTCTCGAATGCTGGACTTGATGGATAGGGCCGCACATTGGGTAAGTGTCTGGGTCAGCTTTTCGATATCTCGGTTTTGATATTCGATACGCCCACGCATGGTCCCGATAGCCCCGGTTGTCTCTTGGATTTTCTCGTTGAGAAAGTTGCGCCGTTCCTCGCGCTGGGTAACACTTTGGCCCACCCAATGCTCGATTGTCTCCGGCTCTAGGGTCACTTCCCGCAGCATGCTCTCCAAATGCGACTCCTGATGGCTGACAGTACCTTCAAGCTCAATCAGTTCTCGTTGCACGGTGCTCACGCCAAGCGCATCAGCTCGGTGACGCTGATGATCACGGGCTTCCTCAAATAATTGTTTTAAGCTCTCGCGGTCCATCTGCAGGGCTGTTTTTCGTTGTTCGTCGTTGAGTGTTGCTTCCGGATATTTGGGCACCTCACCAGCCCGCTCATCCAGCCCCTTGATCTGGGAACGACTGACCTGAATATCAGCTTTGAGCGAAGCAACTTCTTCACGAATCCGCTGGATTTTTTCAGCTTCAGTCTCCATGCTTAATGCGAGCTTTTTCAGGGCTGCTGCGTTCTTTTCCGCCTGATTCCCCCAACGCTCCAGCGACTCATACTCTTTGCGCCATGCCTGGACCTGGTCATGATGTTCACCAATCTGCACTCGTTTTTTGGTCAGCGCATAATGGAGAGCTTCCTGCTCGCTCTTTTGTTTTCGCAGTGATTGGGCATCATTTTCCCTGTCGGTGATCTCTGCTTGCAACTCGACCAGACTTTGCTCCAGCCCTTGAAGACGTTCGCTGAGCGCAGTGACTGTGCAGTCGTCAGGATAGGTATCGCGATAGGCATGCAGTGCACGACTGTCAGCTTCCATTTCTCGCAGTTGCTTTCTCTCGAGGTTGATGTTCACAATCAGTTTGTCGAGTTGCTCCTGCAGCCGGGAGCGGGTTTCCTCCAGGTACCGTTTGGAGTAGACCCCCGGATCTGCAGGGCAGATGACAGAGGCGGAAATGGGTTTGCTCTCCTCCTGTTCTCCCCACGTCGAAAGAATCACCGGACGATACAGCCAGCCGGGTACGGGCAGTGCCCGAATTTTTTCTATCACAGTTTGGCTGGTGGCCATGAGCCCCGTGAATCGTCCCGGATCGCTTTCGATAAAACGGGCGATATCTTTGGGGGCAGTGTAGAGACTCGCCAGATGTTCCGGAAAGGTTTTCAGCTCCTCTGGAGAGATCCCCTGCTGGTGATAATGGGCGAGCAGCCCTCTGGTTTGTTCGTCTGCGGTTAAGGTCTCGGTGCCACGCAACCGTTCAAGTTCTCGAGTCAGATCAGCCTGCTGTCGTTTTTTTTGTTCTATCTTCTCCCAACTGCGGGTAAGGGCGTCGTCAAGCCGCGACACCAGCTCTGCCTTGGTCGGATCAAAAGTGGTGCGCCCTGCGATTCGCTGAAGATGGGGTGAGGCGAGAAGACGTTGCCGTTGCTTAAATTCGGCTTCCTGGCATTGTCGAGCCTGTTCGTGTTGAACATTGAGTTCAGACTGCTTTTTCTGAAGAAGTCGCCATTTTTCCTCATTGCTTCCAATTTTCTTCTCAAGTGAAGCTCTCTGTTCACTGACGGCGGTGAGGCGTGCGTCCATGTCTCGGAGATTATCTTGCAAGCGCTCCCGCGCCTCATCAGGAGATTCTCCCTCTTGCATGGGCAATGCCTGACGCCGCTCCTGGGCTGCTCGAATACGGGCGCTCAGCTCCAGCTTTTGTTCTTCTAAGGCACTGCGCTTGCTGAGATAGGCCTTTAACTGCACCTCACCGGTTTTCATGGACGAATCCAACTCAGCAATATGGGCTTCATGTTGTTTGATCAGTGCAAGCAGGCTCCGTCGATCTTCGTCGAGACGGGCGTGGTATTGGAGGCTGAAAAGTGCGATGCGCTCCAGCAGGGGTGAGAGCTCTTCACTGGCCTGTCGTAACACATCCTGCTTGATTTCTAACTGGCCGCGATTTCTTCGAATTTCTGCAACAATATCTGCGGCTTTGAGTCCATGTTGTTCTTCCTTGAAACATTGGATCTCCTGTTCAGCGCGGGATATTTCTTCTTGGGCCTGGTGGACCGCCTGGCAGAGTTGGAAGCGTTCAACAGTCGCGACATGTATCTGGGCAACTTCCTGCTTTTTATGAGTCGTGGCCCTGAGTTTTTGAGTTTCCTGAAGCGCTTTTTCACGCAGTTGCATCTGCTGCTCAGCCAAGGTTTTTGACTGCTGCAAGAGGTGGACAGCTTCCCCCAGCACGGCCTTGGATCCATCGACAGCGTCTAGGGCATCACGCCAGATACGGGCGCTGGCGTTATAGTCACGCAAGCGTCGTTTCAACTCACGTGCGGTTTCGAGCTGAGCGATTTTGCGAGGACGATCTTCCATTTTGCGTAGCGATTGCCCTATATTTTTTCGCAGAGTCTCTGCTGCCTCCAGATCGGTTACGCACCCCAGAAAGAAATTGAGAAAATCAGACTCAGAGCGAAATTTAAACGCGTCTTTGATGCCACCCTCACTGCGGGCAAAGTCAATTTGACGATCAATCAACCAGGGATCAAGACCCAGCCTTTCCAGGACCGTGAGCCACTCGCTCTGCACATTGGTCTGCTGAGCGTGCTGGGAGACGAAGTCACGAATAGCTCGCCAGGGTTGTTCCTGCTCCAGCAGGTTGTCCCAGGTCGTGCGCAGCAGATCAAAAAAATCTGGAGAATGGGCAATGAAAAAAATACGATCGAGCTTGTCGACCATACCCCGTGAGCGGTAGAGCAGTTGCCCCAATACCAGGTGGGACTCAGGGGCTGAGTTGAAAAGAGTCGGTTGCTCGTTACAGGCAAGGTCGACCAGGACCACAGCCGGGCGGCCGGGAATCAGGTATTGCTCGAGCGTTTTGTCTCCGGTTGATTGAAGGTGCTGGACAAAGCGCCGTTGCTCCGGAGAAAAAATGTTGAGAATAAACGAGAGCAGGGTGGTTTTGCAGGTTCCATTGGCCGCAAAGAGCACACCATGATCGGCGATGCCGCTTTCACGGTTGATGGGAACAAAGGCATTACGCAGAAGATTATCTCCGGCGGTGACATCGCTGATAAAAAGTTTACAGAGTCGGTACATCGATTTTCTCTCCGGCTTCCAGGGAAGCCTCGTTATATTCAACGCTAGTCAGGATATCGCGAAACGCATGGAATGCATGGACAATTCCCTCACGCATGGCAGTCTGATAGGCCGGGGTAGGGCGGTATTCTGTGTTGCCTTGAGGGTCTTCAAAGACAAGTAGATACCCGGTCTCGATCATGTGGACGATGACCTGTTGGGCCAGGTCCACCCAGGATTGACCGGCACCGGCACGAACACGATCGGGGTTATCCTCCGGTAATTCCCGTAAACGTTGAGCCACGTTTCGCAACTGAGGATGGAGACGGTCATCTTCCTCGGGCAAAGTTTCTTCGGCGTGGGCAAAACGACGCAGGATAGCAATCACGTCTTCCATGGTGATCGTCCCTAGATCCTCAACCGGCATGTCCAGATCGGCTTCAGTGGGGAAAACCGCTGTGGCAATGGCGCAATGCAAGCTCAACACATCGGCCGCCTTAAGATCGCCACGGGCCAGCAGACGACCATAATCGGTCAGGTTAGCGGCAAAAAAGCTTTCCGAATTCTGTGCAGAAAGACGCAGGCCTCCATCCTCAAGGGCCAGAAAACGCAGATCCATGGCCCGCAGTCCTGCATCCACCGCCCGCCGAAAGTTTTCTTCAGCCAGAAAACGTTGCAGCAGCTCGTTCATCTCTGCTTTATTTTGCGCCAGCAGCCGTTTTTTAACGCTACTGTAAGCCAGGCTGAGATAAATGAGTCGGCTGGCATCGTACATGGTGTCATTGCTCATGATAAATCCTCTGATGGATGATGGGTGTCGAGAGGGATCAAACGGAGTTCGTGGCCCCGGTAGCGGCGACCGGCACAAAGATCGATCGTTACCCGCCGCTCTGGATTTATGGTTTTCACCTGCACCTGATGGCGAGCAGCCAGGCGATGTTCCACCGTACACTGAAACACAGCCATGGCCATTGCCACTGGCAGCAGCTCGTCTTCCTGGTCGCCCTGGGGCTGCGATGTAGCTTGAAATAATTGACTCAGGGAAATTTCCCCCTGTGATCGCACCTCATGGTGCATCAGTTCAAAAGCATGCTCCATCTGCCTGGGGCTTAATTCAGAGGAAAACTGCATGTTTGAGGTGTGATTTATTTCCTCCAGGGGTTGTTTCCTGTCGCCTGTACTTTGCTGACGATCTAAAGCACGGCTGCAGGCTTCGATAATTGATGCCGGATCAAACAGTGATCTCTGAGCCGGCGGATTAACCTGAGCTATGAATTCTTCCCCTATCCGGGCGGCATTCTCTTCCGTAAGCAGGCATATTCGCCGCATGACTTCCTCCATTGGGGGGAAGGCTCCAAGATGGCGGCGTCTGAAAAGTTTGAAACTATGTTTGTCGTAATCGTCAGGGAGCTGCTGTAATTCCGTGGTGAGGTGCATGAGCTGGGTATTGAGATCTTCGAGCATTTCAGCGAGTCGGTGCAGTTTTGCTTCGTATCTTTGATCGCTCTTGGAGATGGTGAGGCTCTCCATAACCATATTGTGCAACCTGCGACCTTTATTCTGGATAGTGGTCGCCTGATTGACCCCTTCCTCCGTCAACTGCTGTACTTTCGTAAAATCGACACCGCTGATATTTCTTCTGATTTGCCGTCTGAAATTGCGCACTTCGTAGGCCTTACGAGCGCACTGTTTGCGGTTGCTGTCGGCCACGGCGATAGCGTCATCTACATTACCACGCTCTATCAGCAGTTTAATGCGGAGGTTGCCGATGGCTGTGGCGTCGAGGGCGCTGGTTTCATGGAGGCCAAAATAGGCGGTGTAACCTTCCTCGGTCAGTGCGAATAAGGCCTCACGCCCTTCGCCGGTGTACACATTCTTGATTAACCAGAACCGGCGGACTTGAAATTGACCAGATTTGGCGTCGAACCAGTTGTATTGAAAGGGGAGATACCTGTTGTGGCGATTGGCGAGGTGGTCGAATACCTTGCCCAGGATTTCGGTCAAGCCTTCGTCGGTGGCTTGATCAATGCCACATGCCAGGGCCTGTTGGCTAATCATGGGGAGGAGTCGTTCCAGGACTTCTCCGCGTGTGGCCCCAGACTGGTATTCGGCAAGTTCTGAAATCACGTCCATGATGGCAAAGGCCAACCAGAGCAGGTCCAGGCGATCCCAAGAGGAACTGATATCGTCGTCAGTTGTGTAAAAACGACGTGCTTCCAGTTCAAAAAGAGGACGCATGAGAGCAGCCGAAGAGACCGCCTGATTCACATCGGAATGAAATCCTAGGCCAGATCCTGTTTGAGTGAAGGAAGCTGAGCCGTTCCTGGGGGTTGGCCGGTCGGAAGAGACAGGCGCTTCCTGAACATTTATGAAGTTAATACAATCGAGTTGAATCGCCATTCTGTTGGTTAATTAGAGGGGCCACCACGCATGAGCAGAGACAGGTATGCGTGGTTGTTTTGCTGAGAAGAAAAACAATCTATACCGGGAGAAACCGCTGAGTATGAGGGGCGAATTAGTAACGTAAATGAGGGAAAGGGGTTCCTGCAGTCTCACTGTAAAAAAGAAAAAGCACTTAACAGATATGCTAAGTGCTTGAGAGTACTTTAACTAATAAGAAAGCTTGAGGGGAGGGCGGCCTCCGAACTATTTTGCTTTTATTACCTAAATATTTAACGCACGATCCTCAAGGGATCAGGCCGCCAATATAATCCATTCACCTGGTATGTACAGTGTAAATTGGAATTACGGGGAGCCTGTGGTGGTGGCAAAGGTTACCAAACGGGTGTATGGCATCCTATCTCCCCATTTTTGTAGCCATCTTGATTTTCATTCCCCTTCACATAAAAATAGGTCCCTTCAGGGCATCTGATTAAGCCCGGATTGGGCTTGCAGGTCACGACAGGGGCGTTTTCGCTCCAGCTGCTCTTGACCTCAGATTTATCGAGCGTTTTGGTCCAGCCAGCAGGGCATTGCACCGTGACCAACCGTGTAAGCTTGTTGGTGTCGATCGTGGGCTTCATCTTTGTACTCAGCAGAGAGTTGTCAGCCCAGGCTCCGGAAGTACTCATTGCTATCAACAATACAGCGTAAAATATTTTCTTCGCCATTGTTCCTTCCTTTGTAAAAGTGATAGTTTAACCAACGGTTTCTTTATTGTAGCACCAAGATCAAAGAGATCCAAAACGTTATTCGATAGCCACTTGAGCGGGGGAATGCGCAGTACGCTTATTCCGGTGACACATTACCGTTTTTGAATTGGCCGCCCAGGCAGTTTGGGTCGAGTATCTATTCCTGCTGTTTGCTTTACCACATCATAAAAAGCGTCCGGGCCAAAAGGGCGACCCGTGCGGTTCTTTTTCTTCAAGCTGATCTTTCGATACGGGGATAAGAAAGCGCAAGTATTCTCTCCGATCATTCTCCTCTGAGAAGATATCCATGGATCGGCCCCCACGGTGAACCACATGATGAAGATATCCGGGGACTATACCCGTTTCATTCGAGCCATATTTATCTGTATGGCATGAAAACCACCTGATTGAGCAATGATATTTAGTATTGTGTCCCCAGAATACTCGCAGTGGTTTAAGGTGATAAAAGTGGGCGAGTATGGTATGAATATGTCATGAAATTCGATGCCGCCACATTGCCCAATACCCCTGAAGCGCTCAAGCAGATTTTTGCTGAATTGCACGGTCAGCTTGATACCTTACAGGCGGCACACCAAAAAGAAACATCTCTGCTCCATGAGCAGATCCGCCACCTTCGGGCACAACTCTTTGGCCCCAAAAGCGAAAAAATCACCAGCGATAGTTCAATCCAAATCCTGCCCCTGTTTGACATGCCGGAACCGGAAGAGTGCGATACCGAGCCGGAAAAAATCAACATCGAGGGGCATCAGCGAAGCAAGAAGGGCCGGAGGCCGCTTCCTGAGGATCTTCCCCGTGTTGAGCAGGTGCATGATATCGATGAAAGCGAGAAGACCTGTGGATGTGGGGGTCGCCTAGTCCGCATAGGAGAAGAAGTCTCCGAGCAGTTGGACATTGTTCCAGCCAGAATGCAGGTCATTCGCCATATTCGGCCTAAATACGCCTGCAAGGCGTGTGAAGGCGAAAAAAACAATGGCGCCGCGGTCAAAGTTGCACCGGTTCATCCCCAAATCAAAGAACCGGGGCGGTCACCTCGAACCAAGTCCTATATGTGGGGCTTTCGTCGGGGTGATCCGGATAAATCCCCCATTATCATCTATCAATATCGACCAACCCGTGAAGGAGATGTGGTTCGTAGTTTTCTAGAAGATTTTTCCGGATATGTCCATAGCGATGGCTACAACGGTTATGCTTTCCTGGATACCCGTGAAGGGGTGCCCCATATCGGCTGCCTTGCTCATGTACGTCGCAAATTCAACAACATTGTCAAGGCGCAGGGCAAGAAACGCAAAAGCGGGGCTGCCGATGTTGCGCTCTCTTTTATCAGCAAACTGTACAAACTGGAACGACAGTTTGAAAAACAGCACCTGGGCAGCGACGAGATCTACCAGCAGCGGCAAAATTACGCAAAACCCATTCTGGAAGATTTTCACCAGTGGTTACTGAAACAATCCGCAAGGACGCTCCCCAAAGGATTATTAGGCCAAGCCGTGATCTATGCCCTCAACCAGTGGGATCGAGTTAAAGGCTATCTCGAGCATGGCAACCTCAGTCCAGACAACAATCTGACCGAAAATTGCATACGCCCCTTTGCCGTAGGCAGGAAAAACTGGCTTTTTGCAGGGACTCCCCAAGGAGCGGAAGCCAGCGCCGCCCTTTATAGCCTGATCGAAACGGCCAAAGCCAATACTGTCGCCCCCTACTCCTACCTGCGCTACATCTTCGAGAAGTTACCATTAGCTGCGACACTCGAGGACTACGAAGCACTACTGCTGTGGAATGCTCGAGAAGCCTGCGTGCAAACTATTGCGTGAAATTGGGTGTGGTCCGGTTGGCGCTTACATTTCAACAACAGAGCAACCAGAAGATCTATGAAAAAATCAACAATGGGCCTGTGGGCGACAATTCAGTTTGTTGTTATATGGACAGCTTTTGCAGGTATTTCTTCCGCGTCGACCTATAACGTTGCCCCTAATTCCGACAGTGATTGCTCCGATTCTAACTGTTCCCTACAGGCCGCCTTGCATGCAGCTGAAATCAATGGTGGGGGCGATACGGTTCTTCGTCTGCAAGAAGGACAATATTCTGGAAATTTTACCTATTTCCCTGGGGCTGGTCATACAGGTGCTCTGGAGATTCTGGGGGGGTGGAATGATACATTTACCAGCCAATCGCCGGACCCTCAGAGGACGGTGCTGGACGGGAATGCGGCCGGAACTGTACTCAATCTCAAACTGAACGATCTGGAAAACCCGGCCATCGTGGCGGGAGATGTTAAGGTCCAGGGGCTCACCATCAAAAATGGTTCCAGCTTCATCGGCGGCGGCCTGCTCGCCTTCACCGCTGCGCCGTCGCGTATTGACATCGAAAAGTGCATCATCGAAAACAATCACGCCGAAGATGCCGCCGGCGGGTTTGCCGCCGGGGCCTATGATTTTGCGACCACCAATACCGGTGGTGCGCTCTATGTCCGTGACAACATCATCAGAAACAACAGCGTGTCGAGTCCGGAAGCCATTGAAGGCAGCGGCGGTGGCTGCGATATATTTTCAAACGGCATCACCGTGTTGCAGAACAATCTCATCTACGGGAACACCGTCTGCACGGAAAACTGTATCCAGGGGGACGGTGCCGGGATGAATATTTTTGTCTTTGCGGGAGATGCTTATATTGTCAACAACACGATCACGCAAAATGTCGGTTATGGGACAAGCGGGAGTTCCTTTAACGGCGGTGGGCTGGCGCTTCGTTCCTTTCCAGCTGGAACCAGTGAGTCGTCGCTTGTATCCTGGGCGCCTGGTCATGTATTTTTGTACAATACCATTGTCGCCGAAAATAAGATTATGACCAGCAATAGCTATGGAGCTGATATTGCAAACAATATACATTCCTCGGCGTTGACGGCGGGAAGCTCGTTGCTGATCAGTCATTCGGATTACCTGCATCTCTGGAACGAGGCCACGGCCATCAGCCCGGATCTGGAGGAAAACCTCAGTCTGTCCCCTGTTTTCAGTGAGTCGGCGGAGGGCAACTTTCAGCTCAAATCTACCTCACCGTGTATAGATTCAGGTTTGAATACAGCCGCCTATCTGCCGGACTATGATCTTGTCGATACGGCCCGGATCCTGGACGGCAATGCAGATGCGACCGCAACGACTGATATGGGGTGCTATGAGTATGTCTGGCAAAAAAAGCCAACCACGCTGCCGCTATTGATGGTGTATCCTCTTCTTCTGGAGGGTGAAAAAGAATAGACTTGCATTCGTGCAAGAATGTATCAAATGACTTGGCAATGATTTTCTGGGCGGGAGGAGCACGCTAAGTGGTTCTGCAAAATGAAAGAGTTGTGCACGGGGTGTACGCACTGCCTGGTAAACAAAAAAAGCACTTAACTCAAAACGAGCTAAGTGCTTGATATTTATGGTGGGCCGTCGGAGATTCGAACTCTGGACCAATTGATTAAGAGTCAAACCAAGCTGTTCATTACCCTCTTTGGGCTCCCTCGCTACTAAATCCTCACATACGGCTATACATAGATACGAAATTTCTAGTAATGGCCTAGAAATATAGACGTAAAAATAAAAAAGGCACTTGCTTGTTGAGAGCTAAGTGCCTGGAATTATTTGGAGCCGATAACCGGACTTGAACCGGTGACCTACTGATTACGAATCAGCCGCTCTACCAAACTGAGCTATATCGGCAAATATGTATGGGATGATCGTGTGGGATCATTTTGAGGATTTATCATGTAGCAACTTTATGCTACAGTGTCAAGATTATGAAGCATCTACCGGCACTCTCACTGATCATTCTGTCGTTTTTTTCGCTGTGGCCTTTTATGGGGCTACATGCTGAGATACATTCAGTTTCCCCGGATTCGGATGCCGAGCAGGGCTCCTCCGTAACCAGCGGTTGCCTTCGCTGTCATACGAATAGCCAATTCGATGCCAATCACCGGATAGCCTGCAGTAAGTGTCATGGCGGTAATGCACAAGCTATCGAGCAGGTAGTAGCCCATCAGGGGCTTATCTCTAAGCCATCCCATCCCCGTTTTATGCAGCAAACCTGTGGCCAGTGTCACCCTAACGAAGTGCAATCTGCCAAGCATTCCCTCCATTTTACGCTCAAGAACAAGGTGAATACCATTCGCCATCATTTTGGAGCAGCAGAGACGCTTGCTCAGGTCCTGGAAATACCTGAAGAGGAGCCGCCTACCACGACGCTTAGCTTGGCAGACGATATGTTGAGAAGACGTTGTCTCCGCTGCCATAGCTACTCCGCAGGGGATGCCTATGGTGGAGTCACCCACGGGACCGGTTGTGCCAGTTGTCATCTCGCCTGGAAGGAGGGGAAGATGATAAACCATATTTTCCAGAAACCTAAAGATCGCCAATGCTTAAGCTGCCATTACAGTAATCATGTGGGGTGGGATTATTACGGGCGGTACGAGCATGATTTTAATTGGGAGTACCGCACCCCCTACACCATGGCAACGAAGTCTCATTATCCGGATCGACCTTACGGATTGGAGTATCATGACCTGGCCCCGGATATCCATCAACAAGCGGGCCTGGTCTGCATCGACTGTCATAGACAACCAGGACATGCGCAGATTGATGTACAACTGGGTTGTATAACCTGCCATGGTTGGAAGTCGGGGGAGAAGCCTGGCCTGGATAATTTACAGGTGGTTGATGGTAGCCTCCAGTTGCAAGGAACGGAAGATGGGAGAAAACATACGGTTCCTCTGCTTAAACATTCTGCCCACCAAAAGTACGGTCAAGAGGTAGCCTGCCAGGTTTGCCACGGGCAGTGGAGTTTTAATGATGCTCCCACTCATATGCTGCGCACCGAAGAAATAGATTATGACCTCTGGGAGTGGCTCTCTGCTCAGGGGAGCTCCGCGGTGGAGCAACTCATTGACTATAATGCCTATGCAGACGAAGAGCTGCCTCTTACCATGCCGGATGGATTGACGGGGGATTCAAAAGCCGGTCTTTGGCTGAAAGGGTATGGTCAGCGGCGTTGGGAGCAGATGCACATAGCGCGAGATAAAGATGGAATCATCAAGGTCTTTCGCCCGATTCTTGACCTACGCTTATCGATGAGAGATGCAGAGGATGAGGTCCTTTTTGATAATGTACGCGGGCGTGGGAACGGAGATTTACCTTACACGCCGCACACCACAGGTCATGCTGGAATGCTCTATCTGGATCGGTTTCAGGATTTGATTACACCCGTCGGGGAGTAGGCACCATGAGGATCGTCCTGATTCGTTGTTTGAGTCTTTGTATACTTCTTGTCTTTCTTGTCGGCAGCTTTGGTTGCGGAGGCAAAAGTGGACGCTCAGGCAGAGGCGGGGACGGCGGCCAAAAAACGACGAAAAAGGGGCGTCGGATTAAAGCGACGCAACGCCCGTATGTGATTAATGGCATTACCTATTATCCCATTCCATCGGCTCGCGGCTATGCAGAGCGTGGGCTCGCCTCCTGGTATGGGGATCCCTTTCATGGGAGAAAAACATCGAATGGCGAAACCTACGATATGTACGGAGATACAGCCGCCCATAAAACCCTCCCCATGAATACTATGCTCCTGGTCAAGAATCTTGATAATGGACGCTCAACTGTGGTCCGCATCAATGATCGTGGTCCCTTTGTTGAAGATCGTATTATCGACCTCTCGTATACCAAGGCAAAAGAGCTGGGGGTCGTGCGGAAAGGGACGGCCCGGGTGGAGATTATTGCCATGGCGGAGGGGGAGGGGGAACCGCCCGGGACCGCAATAGCAACCAGACCGCAGGGTATTGAGCAGGGAGGCGTGCAGCCTTCTGGAAAACAAGTTCCTCAGGCAGTCGCCTGGATTAAAAAAGAACCACACAAGGTAGCCCCGATACCCGATTTCGATCAGGGTAATTTTTATGTGCAGGTTGGTGCCTTTGTCGAGATTGAAAATGCCAGAGCCTTGGCACGGGCTTTTACGAAGCGAGGCAGAGATGTCGTTCTTCAACAGTATCCTGCCGCAGGTATGAACCTTTACCGGGTGCTGATTTTTGCCGGACACTCACTGGTAAAGGCAAAAAAGTATGAAAAAAAGATGGAGGCTGAGGGGTATCGCCATGCCCTGGTGCTGGCCCGGTGAGTATGTATCAGCTCGTTATTCTCTTTGCATTCAGCGTTGATCAGCACCGTTCACTTTGTCGAACCAGCCGGAGAAAGGTTTGTACCATCTGGTGATTTTTGATTCCAGGCGCGTCCTCTAGGCCCGAGTTGGCATCGAGACCATAGGGTGCGACTTTCTCCAAGGCAAGGTTGACATTGTCGCAGTCCAGTCCTCCTGCAAGCATGAAGGGACGGCTAAGCCGAAGTTGCTCAATCAGAGCCCAGTCAAATGCCTGTCCTGTTCCCCCCACAGCATCCTTTTGAAAGGTATCAAGCAGATACCCTTGAACGCAGTTTGCGTAGGGGGCGATGTCAGCCGCTGTGGTCTGCGGTCCTACCCGAAAGGCCTTGAGTAACCGGCAGGAGGGAAGGGCGTTAACCAGTTGACGGCAATACTCTGGGGATTCCTGGCCGTGTAATTGGACGGTGTTCAACCCGCAGTGCTGGACAATTGCCTGAAGTTTTTTCTGCTCCTCATTAACAAAAACACCCACCGTATCCACAAAGGGTGGAAGCTGGGCGATAATTGCTCGAGCAGTTTCAGGTTCGATATTGCGAGGGCTCTTGGCAAAAAATATAAAGCCTAGGGCGTCCACCCCTGCCTCCACCGCGCAGAGTGCGTCATCTAAACGGGTGGTTCCACAGATTTTGACCCGAACGCGTTGGCCGCTCTTCATTTTCCGAGAAACTCCCGTAGGAGCTGATCCTGCTGGCCTGCACGCATCAGGCTCTCACCGATGAGAGCTGCGGTGATATGAGCCTCATTCAGGCGGCGCATATCTTCCACCGTGGAAATACCGGATTCGCTGACCACCGGAATCTCTGCGGGGATTTTTTGGCGTAGAGTGAAGGTGGTTTCCAGGCTAACGGAGAAGTCATTCAGGTTGCGGTTGTTAATACCAATGAGCCGGCTTTCAGCCTTCATGGCCGCCTCGAGCTCTTGCTCGTTATGGACCTCGACCAGAGCATCCATGCCCAGAGATTCTGCCTGCAGACGGTAGTCACGCATCTGCTCGGTTTCGAGGATGGCTGCGATCAGCAAAATCGCGTCTGCGCCAACCGCATGAGCCTCAGCTATCTGCATGGGATCGATGATGAAATCTTTACGAATTACCGGCAGGTCAACCGTTTCCCGTACAAGTGGGATGTAGTCGAGTGATCCCTGAAAAAAATCTACATCCGTGAGCACGGAGAGGCAGTGGGCACCGCCCTGTTTGTAGTTTTTAGCAATCCGAACCGGATCAAAGTCAGGCTGAATCACCCCCTTGGATGGAGATGCTTTTTTTGCTTCGGCAATAATAGCCACGCCCGGCGCTTCGACCAAGGCTCGCATGAAACCTCGAGGTGGCTGTACGGGCTTTTCCAGGGTAGGGAGACCGCGCCGTTTCAGGTCGGCGACTTCCTCATATTTACGAGCGACAATCGTATCAAGTATCATATTATTTTTTACTGAATTGAACTAATTCATCGAGTTTGGCCAGGGCAGCGCCGGAGCTGATCGTTTCACGGGCCAGAGCAATACCTGCCACGATGGTCTCAGCCTTGCCTGCCGCCATGAGGGTTGTTCCCGCATTGAGCAGGACCATATCAAGCTTGGCACCGGCCTCGCCACCGAGAACGGCGCGAACCTGATCAGCGGATTCCGCAGCCGTCGCTCCACCTTTGACAGCGGCGAAGTCGGCCGTCTTCAGACCCACATCTTCGGGCCTGAGGATGGACTTGGTCACCTTACCATTGTGGCCATCGGCAATGTGGGTGGCTCCGGTGATGGTCATCTCGTCCAGGTTGCCTTCGCCCCAGACAATAACCGCCCGTTTCATGCCCAGGCGAACCAGTACCTCTGCCAGGACAGTGGTCAGTTCCTTGGCAAAAACACCGGTGAGCTGGACATTGGCACCAGCGGGATTAGTCATGGGGCCAAGGATGTTGAACAAGGTGCGAATGCCAATTTCCCGTCGTGGGCCGATGGCGTATTTCATGGCCCCATGGAGCATGGGCGCAAAAAGAAACCCTATCCCCACTTCACGCACAGCGGCGGAGACCTTTTCCGGGGGCATGGAGAGATCCACTCCTAGTGCTTCCAGAACATCAGCCGCGCCACATTTGGAAGAAACCGCGCGATTACCGTGCTTAGCTACTGGTACACCTGCTGCGGCAACCACAAAACTGGTCGTGGTGGAAACGTTAAAAGAGCCCGATCCATCACCACCGGTACCAACGATATCCACCAGGACATCACCCGCGGCAGTATTGACCCCGGTGTCAATGAAGGTGGCCTTTTCACGCATCACCTTGACCGCGCCGACAATCTCGTCGATGGTTTCACCCTTCATGCGCAGGGCAGTGATAAAGGAACCGATCTGGGCCGGGGTGGCCTCACCGGTCATAATCTCCTGCATGACCCCAATCATTTCTGCTTCGCTGAGATTCTCTAAGGTAACAACTTTGGATATGGCCTCTTTTATCATGATCAACCTCGTGGAATGAGCGTTATGAAGGAGTGCAGGTATTACTTGCGCAGCAGCTTCTCATAGTCGGGTCGTAGGAAATTATGCAGTAAAATATTGCCGGGCCCGGTCATGATGGATTCCGGATGAAACTGCACGCCTTCAATGGGCAGGGTCTTATGCCGCAGCCCCATCAGCTCTCCCTGGTCAGTATGGGCAGTGGCTTCCAGGCAATCGGGCAGTGGCTCTTCGACAACCAGTGAATGATAGCGCATACCGGCAAAGGGATCAGGCAGGCCCGCGAACACACCGCGTCCATCGTGATGTACCGGGCTGGTCTTACCATGCATCAGGCGCCCAGCACGAATAACCTTGCCGCCAAAAGCTTCTCCGATGGACTGGTGCCCAAGGCAGACGCCCAAAACCGGAATTTTACCGGCGAAATGAAGGATGGAAGCTACTGAAATACCCGCCTCTGTTGGGGTGCAGGGGCCAGGGGAGATGAGCAGTCGATCCGGCTGCATCGCTTCTACTTCGGCAATGGAGATGGCATCGTTTCGAAACACACGGATCTCCGGTGCCTGCCAATCACTACCAGCAGAAGGGGGCGCAGTGGCCAGGGTCTGAACGATATTATAAGTAAACGAATCGTAGTTATCTATGATGACTATCACGGCTTAGAACCCCTTTTCTGCCAGCTCAACCGCCCGGCGTAATCCCATACTTTTATTAATGGTTTCTTCAAACTCTTTATGTGGATCAGAGTCGGCGACAATACCTGCTCCGGCCTGGACCCATAAATCCTCACCTTGTACGATAAAGGTGCGGATGGTGATACAGAAGTCCATATTGCCGGAGAAACCAAAGTACCCTACAGCTCCGGCATAGGGACCGCGACGACTGACCTCAAGCTCGTCAATGATTTCCATAGCCCGAATCTTAGGGGCGCCGCTGACCGTACCCGCCGGAAAGCAGGCCTCAAGCACATCAAACTGATCTTTGCCTTCTGCAAGCTTGCCGTGCACGCCAGAGACAATATGCATAACATGGCTGTAGCGTTCAATCACCAACAGGTCAGTGACTTTGACCGTGCCGTTTTCTGCCACCCGTCCCACATCGTTGCGACCCAAATCAACCAACATCAGGTGCTCGGCGCGTTCCTTGGGATCAGCCAGCAGTTCTTCTTCAAGTGCTTTATCCTCTTCTGTGGTGCGTCCGCGTTTACGGGTGCCAGCAATGGGGCGCAGCTCGATATCTCCCTGTTCCAGCCGGACCAGAATTTCAGGAGAAGAACCAATGAGCACCAGATCTCCCTGGCGTACATAAAACAGGTAGGGGCTGGGATTGATATGCCGCAGCGCACGGTAGAGGGCAAAGGGCGTCAGTTGCGACTGGGTGTGAAAACGCTGGGAGAGCACAACTTGAATAACATCGCCTGCCAGAATGTACTCTTTGGCCTGCTCCACCATGGTTTTGAAACTATCTTCATCCATGTTGGAGCTGAAGGTATGTGGCTTTGCGACTTTCTTCTGGGAGACAAAGCTCTGCGAGATTGGTTCTTCCAGGCGTCCGATAATTTCCTCGATGCGGCGGCAGGCGTTATCGTACATCTGCTGGGTACTTATTTTTCCTCGTTTCCAGACGTTACAGACAATGGTCAGCTTCTGCTTCATGGCATCATGGATCAGTACAATGCCAGGGATCATAAACGAGGAGTCGGGCAGATCCATGGGAGGGTGTCGATCCGGTAATTTTTCCATGAATCGCACCATGTCGTAACCAAGGAAACCAACGGCACCACCATAAAAGCGGGGCAACCCTGGAGAGTCGAGCACCTGAAAAGAGGCGAGTAACTCGCGGAGTTCTTTCAGGGGGTTGACGCCGGATCGTTCCTCGCCGCTGTCGTCAAGGCCGGGGTATGCAATGGAAACCTTGTCACGAATACTGGTGAAGGTAACCAGGGGATCAAGACCAATAAAAGAATACCGCCCCCATTTTTCACCACCCTCCATGGACTCGAAGAGAAAGGCATGGGGATCAAGAGCCGCTACCTTGGCAAACAGGGTGAGGGGCGTCTCCAGATCGGCGACGATGGTGCGGTGAACCGGGACAAGATCAGAGCTGGTGATCATGTCAGAAAATGTCGATTGTTCGGGACTGTACATGGGAGTGACCTGTAACAATGAGGAAGGCGAGGATTGTCGTTCTCGTACAAGCCACGAGAACGAAATTTCGAGCTGTGTGACCTGCTAACTTTTACGATGCCAGCAGAATTGGCCTGCTCGGCTCGTGACCGGTTTTTTGCTCAGCGTATCTCTTTGCGGATGTACGTTTTGAACCATCTGGCGGGCAATGATCAAGGGGGAGCCAAAGGGCCTGGGTACATGCGGTGGGGCACTTACGAGTTGGGGAGAACTGTATCTCTTTACCCGAAATATGCAAGAGATTGCGTTGCCGCGTCAACCAGGGATGAACAATAAAAAAGGCCATGGACGCAAACTGCACCCATGGCCTTACAACACTCGAAACTCAAAGGAAAAAAACGTCCACCTTAGGCAAGGGGCTGCATCTTGTTGACCCTTTTGGTCAGACGGGAAACTTTGCGAGCAGCATTCTTTTTGTGGATTGCACCTTTGGTCGCAGTTTTGTAGATGACCGGAATTGCAGTCTGCAGAGCAGTTTTTGCCTGCTCCTCAGAGCCGGCTGCCAGGGCGATCTCGACCTCGCGTACAGCGGTTTTCATAGTCGATTTGTTCATACGGTTGCGCAAACGACGAACTTTAGACTGACGGTCTCTTTTTACTGCGGACTTGTGATTTGCCATGTGGTTTTCTTACTCCCTTAAATAAGCATATAAAAGCATATCTGATAATGCCGACCTCTGGAAAAGCGAGGAGCGGCACATTGAGCTTCGTGCATCAATGGTGTCTGAAGCCCATTTTTCATACGTTAAAATACACGGAGTACCGTGAATGATTAAAAAATGGAACTCCGTTCTATACAGAAAAACGCAGTTCCTGTCAAGAGAACAGGGCCTTGCCCGCGCAAATTCTTTTCGTTTTTCAGGCAGGTGCTCGGCTTGATCCTCGTATTTGGTTACACGTTGAATGGCTTTGGAGGATCCTGTTTACAAAGAGGTTAATTTCTTTTCTGTTGCTTGCGTTCTTTTTCCAGGGCAGCAATCTTTTTGGGATCGGACACTCCAGCGGCAGGCGCAGTAAACTCTGCCAGTGGCTCCATGGCTATCCTGGTTGCTTTGAGTTTAAGAGGGCTGTGTTTTCTCGCCGGTGCGGGCTTTATAGCTGCTTTGGCATACTGTGGTTGTTGCGTAACCTGCTGGCGAAGTGGGGGGCGGGGAGCGGCCTCGGATGGAACGGATGGAACGGGTGAAGCGGATGCCACGGATGGAGCAGAAGAAGCAGAAGAAGCAGAGGGAGTTTTCAGGGCGATTAACAGTTCTTTTGGAGGTGCAAATTCATATACTTCCAGCTGCGAATGTTCGGTGTGAATAAGCCGATTGACCGATTGGCCCTTAAGTTGGGTGTGCTTGAAGTGTGCCCCTTCAAAGATAGTACCTCGAAATTCAGCCCCATTGAGGTCTGCAAACGAGAGGTCCGCACCGGAGAGGTCTGTCTCGAAAAGGATCGCCTGTTGGAGGTTCGCTCCACTGAGATCTGCAAGATTTAATTGGGCTCCACTCAAATTTGCCCCATTTAATTTGGCTTTTGTCAGGCGACACTGGCGCAGGTCAGCTCCACTCAGGTCGCACCCAGGACATGATTTAGTTTTGAGAAGGCGTTGAACGTTCTTTTCAACCGGTGTCATTTTGGATTTGCTCCAGCCGGGGCTGGTGGGTGCAATGCAAAGGGGAAGTAATGGCAGGGCAATAAGTAGACGGCGCATAGATTCCTCAACAAAAGATTACCCGGAACAACGGAGATGCATGGTCGGTTGCTCGGCGTCGGGGTTGTGTATGCAAAAAATTATTCCTTTATACCCTAGACTTGCCAGGGGGGCAAGAGGGGGGACAGGTCTCTGGATTGGTCGTGTATTGACACCGAAAATCATCGACTGTAATATCTCGCCCATGATGTGTCTTAAAATTCGATACCTTTTTGTGCTTTGATTCCCCCTTTCAATGGGTGTTTAACCTCTCGCATCTCCGTAACCAGATCTGCAATTTCCAGGAGCTCTTCAGGGGCATAGCGACCGGTGATCACGACATGCTGTTCTGGTGGACGCTTTTTTAAGCGCTCCAGGCAGTCGTGAATATTAAGCATTTTGTAATGAAAAAGGTAGGTGAACTCATCAAGGATGACCGTGTGGTACTTGCCGGAATCGATAATATCTGCGGCAACTTTCCAAGCCTCTTGCGCCAGGCGGATATCTTCAGCCATATTATCTGATTTCCAGGTAAACCCTTTCCCCATCACGTGCAGTTCTATGAGCCCATCAAAGGCTTGAATCCCATCGAGTTCTCCATAATGCCAGCTTCCTTTGATAAACTGAATGATACATACAGGGAGACCATGGCCAGCCGCTCGCATGGCCATGCCCAGCGCTGCCGTCGTCTTTCCTTTACCGTTGCCGGTGTTGATCATTAATAAACCTTGTGTCATTGGAATCCTGTCATGTTTTGAAACCTGTTGAGGCAGCAATATAGGGTGTGTGAATGATTGCGATCATTACATCTGATTGTTTTATCGGAATGCGTATTTGGATGTGTAGAACGACTCTCTAGCACGACCGTTCTCTCCTGAACGCTTAGGGATGCAGGCATTTCCCTTATGATACGTCACCATACCATCAGGTGGAATCGACGTCATCTTTTTCTAGCAATATATGAAATCGTATTCCATTAATGGGTATAAAATTGCGTTATATCCTATTCTTATGAGGATTCTCTTTTACCGGGCAAGCGTGCTGCGTTATACTCTTTTTGAGAAATTTGATTATCTTGGTGTGTGGCCTTGATCTGAAGGGGGGAGACATGGAAACGAAGCTGGCTAAAGCCTTTTGGGGGCATTCGCTTTCTATTGGTCGATTGACGCTTGAAACAATAGCTGTTGTTGCTGCCTATTGGCTGCTGGCGGCAATTGCGTTTGCCTGTTTTAACTCTTGGGGAATCATGCCCATGCCGGTTTCGCTTCCAGCTGGTCTTGCCCTGGTTTTTGCTGTCCTCCGGCGCTGGCAAAGCGGACCTGGCATCTTTATCGGAACCATCGTGGCAAATGCCTCAGTCTTGGGGGCGCCCATGGCCTATTCCATGTGCGTGGGGCTCTCAAACTGTATGGGGGCGCTAACAGGGGGGCTTATTGTTCGACACTACATGATGAGAAAAATGCGTTTTGGGGGTTCAAGTGTGTTGATCTGTTTTTTTGTCTCGCTGATTATTCCTCCTGTGATTTCTGCCAGCGGCGGTATGAGTTGTAAATGGTTATTGGGTTTGGTTCCCTATGGTCAGTTTTTCATTGGTTGGTTGAAATGGGTGATAGCCCATGCGACAGGGATATTGCTCTTTGGTTTACCGATTCTGGCTGGGCTGGCGATTAAGGAGTCAGGACGGTGAAACAAGCGACGCGTCCGGGCAAGCCTCCCCGGATCGCATGGGGGATTAATTTAACGGCAATTTCGCTTGCGGTGATGTTGTGGTGTATCGATACCCTGTTTGAATATCTCTGGCTTGCTCAGGGACAGGAAGATTTTTGGGATATTTTACTCCCGTTTCGTGATCCTCATGAAATGCTCATGCGGCTCAGTTATTTCGTGACGCTGCTTTTTTCCGGTGTGGTTGTGGGGATGTTTCTTCAACGTCAGCAAGAGTTACAGTACCGTGCTGAGGAAACTGCAGAAAATCTTCGTATCACGCTCAATTCTATCGGGGATGGCGTAATCGCAACCGACACCCAAGGGTGTGTAACCCGTATGAACCCTGTTGCTCAGGAACTGACAGGGTGGAGCATTGAGCAAGCGAGGGGAGAGCCTTTTTCCACGGTGTTCAAGATCGTACACGCACAGACGCGTTTGCCAGCATTTGACCCCGTTGAATATGTTTTGACAAGCAAGCAGGCCATAGGCCTTGCCAATCACACGGTGCTTATCGCTCAAAGTGGGGAAGAATACCAGATTGCTGACTCCGCAGCTCCCATTCAAGATAGGGCAGGGGAAATCTCAGGTGTGGTGCTGGTTTTTCGTGATGTGACTGAACAGTACCGGTTGCGAGATGAGATGGAGCAGGCCAATGCACTGCTTACTGCAGTGGTGGAGCAGTCACACATCCCCATGCTTATGGCCACTTCGGAAGACGGCTGCGTTCGTCTGATTAATCAGGCTTGCCTGGATTTCCTAGGAGGAGTCAAGGAGCAGTATTTGCTGAAGAATTTGCATGCCATCAAGCAGTGCTGGAAATGTATGACCCCCGATGGAAAAGAGTTGCAGCAGGATGAGGTCCCCATCTTTGCTACTCTCAAAGGGGAGCGAATTCAAGGGATGGAGTTGCTTGTTGAGGATCTGGCTGGCCGAATTCGCCATGTCCTCGTGGAAGGGATTCCTATTTGTAGTAGCAGTGGGGAACTGCTGGCTGGTTTGGTCATGTTCCCGGATATTACTGAGCGCAGGAAAATAGACGAAGAACGGACAAAGCTGCAACGGCTTGAAAGTGTAGGCACACTTGCCGGTGGTATTGCCCATGATTTTAATAACATTCTCATGGGCGTTTTTGGTGGAATGGAGCTGGCCAAAATGACTCTCGCGCCAGAGCATCCATCCTATAAATATATAGAAACCGCTCATCAGGCCTTGGACCGGGCAACCCACCTGACTAAACAGCTTTTGACCTTTGCCAAAGGAGGCGAGCCTCTTTTAGAAACTTTTTCTCTCAAACAATTGGTGCTGGACGCAGTTGAGCTCAATTTGAGTGGTTCCAATGTGAAGGCCGAGGTCGATTTAGCTGGGAATCTCTGGCCAATTCGCGCCGATCGAGGCCAAATCTCTCATGTGTTGGCCAATTTGATTATCAATGCTAAACAGGCCATGCCTGAGGGGGGATATCTCTTTATTACAGCAGAGAATTTTCCCTCTCTCCTGTCGGAAAATTTGCCGCGCAAGGGGGATTTTGTGCAAATCATTCTCCGTGATGAGGGCGTTGGCATACCGGAGGAGCATAAAGATCGTATATTTGAACCATATTTTACAACCAAAGAGAACGGTAATGGATTAGGGCTAGCCATTGTACACTCTGTTGTCATTCGGCATAAGGGGCGGGTTAATTTTGAATCAACCCCTGAAAAAGGAACCACTTTTACCCTTTTGCTTCCTGCAGATAAAGGTGGCCAATGCGTAGAGGAGCCAGTACCACCCCAGCAATGGGTCGAAGCTTTGGACAAGGGGCGTGTGCTTGTTATGGACGATGAGCGAATTGTGCGCGAAGTCGCTGGCGATATGCTGGCTATGCTCGGCTACGAAGTATTGGGGGTTGAAAATGGAGAGTTGGCGTTAGAGGCCTACAAGCAGGCTCAGGAACAAAAGAGCCCTTTTGCTTGTGTTATCATGGATCTCACCATTCCAGGTCATATGGGTGGAGAGGAGGCTGTCAGTCAACTGTTGAAGATGGATCCGGAGGCAAAGGTCATAGTGGCCAGTGGATATTCGACTGATCCCATTATGGCTGCCTATGGAGAGTATGGTTTTAAAGGTCGTTTGGTTAAGCCTTTTCAGTTACACAATTTGCAAAGAGAGCTAGAGAGAGTCCTGAGTCAGTGAGCATTCATCAGTGCGTCAGTTTCGTTGTTATGTGGCAGTCCGGGGGCAATCTCCATTCTTTGTGAACAAAATTAGGAGGGACTCTTGTCTACTGGTCATTAATTCGATACCCTAGTGAAGTGCCGTTTTATTGACACTGTTGAAAGATCATACGTTTTGACACTCTAGTTCCTTCTTCTTTGGACACCGTATGCGTTCTGTAAATAAATGGGATGACAATCTCTCCGTAGGGATTGGACTGATAGATAATCAGCATAAAATTATTTTTGATTTACTTGGGGATCTTGGAAAAGCCTCGGCCGCAAGAGCAGACAAAAAAGTGGTTGATACACTTTTTGACGTACTTGAGAACTATGTGTTTCGTCACTTTGAGGCTGAAGAGGAACTTATTGCTTCCCATCGGGATGTTCAGTCACATAGCTTGGAACATTACAATCTTGTTAAAAGATTTCATAAGTTTCGCCTTGGTTTTCGCAATGGCACCAGCTGCGGGTCCACAGTGGATGAATTTCTGGAAACGTGGTTTGTTCGCCACATAAGTGAACATGACAAGCCTCTCTTTACCCAGATTGCCAATGGTGAGCTCACGGCAGAGACGAAGTCTGTTGATGCATATCCCTACCCGCATGAGGAGCGTAGGCGGCATAAACGGATTCCACATAAAAAAATTACCAACTCTTCGATTGTGGCCAGCTGTTACAATACCTCGAGTTTAAAAAGCTCGCAGGTAGAAGTGGTCGATATCAGTTTAGGGGGACTGCGTTTTTTAGCCCATCATGCACATCAGCCTGGTGACCTTCTTGTTCTTGGGTGCACCCTTGGTAAACATTTTAAGATGAAGGAAAAAATCCGAGTCGCCAATGTTAGCGATACTTCGGTGGGGGCAGAATTTGTTAATCTGTCTCCGGCGACAGAGAAATTTTTGATGGAGCTCTACGGGGCCGTTAATCTGAGAAATTATTAAAGAGTTTTGGTTGAATCGTTTGTTATGTGATCCTTAGCTGGCGGAGCAAAAAGGAGGCTTGTTTTCAGGCAAATTTCTTTAAGACAGGCTGACGCGTAAGTTTCTTTTGCTTGTACTGAAACAACGTTTGCAACTGTGTCGGATACTGGTATAACAACGACCAGAGTTCGTTACGCGAATCGACTATGTGGCGTGCCTATTTGCTCTTTTGAAAGGAGAGGCTCAGCAAAGATTGTGCCATGGTGCGAACGCCTTGTAGAGCTGTGATTTAGAGGAGTTGACGACTTTTTTTTCCTTTGACAAAGATTTCTTTTTTTATTTAAGTTCCGACGTTGTCAAAAGATGCCGCGTCGGGAATGAGAGCCTGATTGTCCTGGCTATGGTTAAAACTCTGGGAGGGAAGAATGAACAAAAAGGAACTGGTAGACTCCATGGCGGAAGCGGCAGATATCAGCAAAGCCGCAGCTGAAAAAGCTTTGAACGGTATGCTCATGGCTGTGACTGCTGCGCTTGCCGAAGGTGATAAGGTTACCTTGGTCGGATTCGGTACATTTTCCACTGTCAAACGCACCGAGCGTAAAGCTAAGAATCCGCGTACCGGTGAATTGATTAACATACCCGCCAAAACAATTGCCAAGTTCAAACCAGGCAGCAAACTTACCGACGCTGTTAATTAACGCGGGCGAGAAGTTATAGCAGGTACGCAGCTGACCTTTTTGTGGTCAGCTGTTTTTTTTTGTGGTTGTGTTTTTCAACAGTCTGTTTTTGGTGTCCGTTTAAGGAAAGTTGAATAGCAGTGCGAAAAGAGCTGGACACAAAGAACAAACCATGATAAATGGAGCACCGCACTTGACGGTGCCAAGCCGCAAAGGTACATACACATTCGGTTCGGGAAGTGGCTCAGCCTGGTAGAGCACAGCGTTCGGGACGCTGGGGTCGGAGGTTCGAATCCTCTCTTCCCGACCATGTTTATATAAGGGTTTCAAGCATTTTTGCTTGAAACCCTTTTTTGTTTGCCCGGCATGGCGGGCAAACCCAGCCTGCGTTCCGCAGGCGTCACCCCGACCAGGGGGAAGACAATCCGAATCGCAAGGGCGTTGCTGGTAACGGCAGGGTCTGAAGGAAGCGATAGGAAGTGAACGGTCCATAGCGAAAGCGAACCTGATTCGGCCAAACGGAAGGGTAAGCGTGCAAAATAGCGCGAAGCCCGATACCTGGTCAGTTCCGTGTGGTGTTTGAGGATGGCATCGTTCACCGGGAGTTCGCCTTAACCGGGGAAGCCTTACACTGTTGTTTGGCGTAGTCAGCCCGGCGCGCGTTTCGCAGGGGGGAACCCAAGCGGAAAGCATTTGCGAAGGTGAAGTCGGCGAAAGGAGCTGCCGGAATAGATGGTCAGTCCATCCAAGACTTTGCTGCAGATCTCTCAGTACATACTGATATGCTTCTGGCGGAGTTGCGGAGCAAGAGCTACCGTCCTCAGCCAGTCCGTCGGGTTGAGATCCCGAAGGGCAATGGTGGGACGTGTCTGCTTGGTATCCCCGCAGTCCGCGACCGAGTGGTTCAGCAGGCCCTGCTGGACATCCTTCAGCCTATATTTGATCCTGGTTTTCATCCATCAAGCTATGGGTACCGCCCTGGGCGGAGTTGCCATCAGGCAATCACCAAAGCGAGTATGTTCATCCGCAGGTACGATCGGAAATGGGTCGTGGATATGGATCTGTCCAAGTGTTTCGATACGCTTGACCACGCCCTTATCCTGAACGCATTCTCCCAGCGGGTGAAGGATGGGAGTATTCTTGGTCTGTTGCGGTTGATATTGAAAAGCGGGGTAATGACAGGAGAAGGTTGGCAAGCCAGTGAAGTTGGTAGTCCTCAAGGAGGAGTGATCAGCCCATTGATTGCGAACGTGTACCTTGACGCCTTTGATCAGTTTATGAAGGAACGAGGCCACCGCATCGTCCGTTATGCGGATGATATTCTGATCCTGTGCTGTTCAAAAAGTGGTGCGCAAAATGCTTTGGAACAGGCAAGCCGCTATCTGGAGGTTGAGTTATTACTCACTGTGAATCGTGAGAAAACGCATATTTGCCACAGTTGGTTTGGAGTGAAATGTCTCGGGGTTATGATTCACTCGCAGAACACTCTACCTATTTGCGAGATTTGTAACTTAGACTCTGGGGGAAAGCTTGTCCTGGATTGAGGAATTAAACCACCTCTATCCCCATAAAAACATTGTGGAGGGAGTATCATGGCATGGAGTTCAGCTATTAGAAACATCATCTGTATTTTCTCTTTGATAGGTCTCATCTGTGGTTCCAGTTACACATCTGTTTTTGCGGGACAGATGTATACGTTGTCTGAGTTTAGGGCCTATGTGACGGTTGGAACTACATGGATATACTCAGGTACTGATTGGGACGGCATGTCCAGTGACACAAGGATTCAAATAGTCTCAACTCAAAAAGCAATTACCTCGTACACGGATGGGGCCTCTGCCACTCCCTATTCTGCGACTGTCATCGATTTTCAAAATGACTATGGCACAGCAAGTGATGATCATGCATTTATCTCAAGCGACCAATGGGATGAATATTTCACGACAACCGGAGGCATCCATCTGTGGGGGCATGATGATGGTGGAGAGTCTATTCGTGTGGATGGGGGGCTGAATTTTGGTGAAATCATTACACAGGAGGAGGTTAATTATGATTCGGCACCAGCCTACCTCAATGGAAGTTTAATTGGAAATGTGAACATGCAGGTGTCTCTGTTGGAGGTGGTGGATGTAACTGTTCCTGCTGGGACATTTCATGATTGCCTGCATCTACGGTTCATTGCGACAGGCGTAATGAACCAAACATGGGATGAATGGCGGGCTCAAGGCGTCGGAATGGTCAAATTTCAGGGTGTTTCCGGTGATGGGAGTGCGCGAACAAGGGCCTTGACCTGGATGAATTTTACGCCGGACGTTGAAGAAGATCCTGATTCGCCTATCATTCCTGAGAGTGCTGCCGTTTTTCAACCGGTGATCACATTGTTGCTCCAGGAATCCACAGTAGATGATGAACCCGACGAAGAGGACACTGAGGAAGGCGATGAATCGAATGGTGATGGAACCGTTACCTCGATAACCGGCCAGGTGTGGATGGACCGAAATCTTGGAACTTCCCGTGTTGCACAAAGTTATGATGATGAAGCAGCCTACGGCGACCTTTACCAGTGGGGACGTGGCACGGATGGTCATGAGAAACGTGACAGCGAGACAACCACTACACTGAGTACTTCAGATGATCCTGGCCATGGACAATCCATAATTTCATCAAGTAATAATTTAGATTGGAGGTCACCACAAAACGATGATTTGTGGCAAGGTTTATCCGGTGCCAACAATCCCTGTCCCGTCGGTTTTAGGTTACCCACCAGAGTGGAATTTGAAGAGGAAGTAGCGACTTGGTCGAGTAATGATGAAGCTGGTTCGTTTAAATCGAAATTAAAAATATGTGTGTTAGGCACCCGAGACAAATAGTTGCGGGGGGTAGGTGTCGAAGTGTAGCAGCGCGACATTTGGACAAGTTCAGACTTTAATCAATGTTTGATGGCATTTTTTGACTCCCGTCAAATAATTTGATAGCGGTATGGCCCAGCAACCCCGCGCTCACGGCTTCAGTGTCCGTTGTCTCAAGGATTGAGCCACTTTGATATATTTGACTCTTTTCGCCATATATCGGGGCTACTTTTCCTTACTGAGCGCTACATGAAGTGTAACGAGAGCAATTTGCCATAAGTATCGGATGCACCCGTGAGAGAGTACAGCCAGCCACCATTCCAGTGCCTTTCCTCTCTTTATCCGGCAGAGCTAAAAAATCCTGAACCAGTTCGTGAAAATCAGCAGGAATACCCGCAGATTTCAGTAAATTCAGGCAAACCTTATGGTCAATGGATTGGTAATAGTGCCGAATGTCGAAACTGGCTATATAGGGTAATTGCTGCACCATCTGGTATACTGAGCGTACTGCCTCTTTCAGCCCGCCATGTTCTTTGACATGCGTGCAGTAACTGCTGATGAAGAGTTCCAGTTGCTCTTGGAACAACGGATAGCTCTCCTGGATAATTCGGAGGCTTGCCGGTTCCCAGAGGGCAAATGTATACCCTTCTTCATACCAGGTGGTACGTATCCTGAGCATGTCCACTTATGAAATTTTTGTAATGCGAAATAAAATCATCCTCTCCGTGATCTCGTTTCTTGTCATTGTTGCTGCTAGCACTTATCCTTGCCGGGCAGAGTTCACAATCCATGCCTCAACTCCCATGAAGGTTGTGGTTATAGGGTATTCCGGGCTGGATCAACAGACTATCTTTGAGGGTATGTTGACTACTTACAGAACTGCCCTGGTTGATACATCCTATGAGGGGTTGGCACTCCTGGTTTTTGAAAACGGGCAACAATATCCGCTCATTCTCGGAGAGCAGCCTTTTGCCTTGAACATACAAGACCCTGCGACGAAGCCTACTTTTACCTGGAGTCCGGAGAATGTCTACTTCTATACGCTTCTGACAGGCGGGTCCCCAGGGAAAAAACAGCACGATTTTGCTGATCTGATGATAGAGGCCAAGCAACTGCTTTCATCAACGGGAACCATTCACACAGTGGATGAGTTACAGACCATGAAGGAAAAGGTTCATGCTTTTGTCCGTTCGCATTATCATGACCTTTCGCGCTCCGATATGATCAGGCGATTGATTGCCCAATACTTTATGATGCACGAGTATGTCGATTACCATGCCCCTGGTGCACCGGCTACCGACATCCGGATGCGATATCAGAAAGCCATCATGGACGGCGTACAAAGTTGGTTTGAGATCCTTAAGCCTCATATCCCACAGGGTGAGATACTGAATTACTGTGTCTCCCTCTATTACGACAGGAGCATGGTGACCCTTGCCTACAAGATCATGGAGAACTTCAGTGATGTTGCCTATTGCCCAGGAGATGAAAGACCTATACCTGCTTTTCCGCCCAGCCTAACATTGAGAGATCGTAACGGCAATCAAGCAGCATTGCAGGAACTATCTGGCAAAAAGGTGGTCACCTTTGTTTCGGATGATTGCCCGGTATCAAAGGTAGCCGCCGTTGTTACAGCGCGCAGCTTACCTCCGGGAACAACCTTGATAGTGGTTCCTTTGCAGACCTTGTCCGAAAAGCACTTGGCTCTGCAAAGAATGGTGAGTGGCGTTAAAATGAAGTTTGTGGATGATTATAAGTGGCGAAAAGAGAATGTGCAGGAGGGCATGAAGCTGCCTAGGTTTATCCAGGTAGATGCGCAGCGGCCTGTTGAGAGAGCAGAATGAAAGAGGTGGGGACGTTCTTCAGGCCCCCACGGGGGGACTGGGGTGCCCCTAGGTTTACCTCACCCTCCAGTGCAATAATCAGCTCTCTAGACCCGAACTTAAATAATCAAACGTCAACCACCTTAGATGGCCAGTTTCATACTGGCCAATTACCTTTTCTTTAACGCTAAATTAGCAAGGATAGCTAGGCACTTTTGGTATTCGGAGATGGTTCAGTTTCCCCAATCTTTGGTTGCTGCGATGTCAGGGGGCACCCCTTCTCCTCGATCATTAAAAAAATTATGATTAGCGCTGAATTTCATCTGGTGTATACAAAACAAAGAGATTTTTCACATGCGTTCGGGATGCCATTGGTGTTGTGGCCACAGCGAGGGGGTTTTGCACCTCCCCGCAGTCATCTCGACCAGCGGGAGAGATCTCATTTTTACAAGCTGAGCATTGAAGGTAATCACCAAAATTTAAAAAATATTCGTCTCTTAGAAAGTTACCTTGTTAAATGCCCGCTCAGCGTCGCTGATATTGCCCTTTTCCATTTGTCCCCAGATGCCTGCATTTTGGTTTCACATTTCGAGCAGATACTCGATCGTCGATTCTGTAATAAATAAGGAGAACCACAGTCGGCACAAAGAAGCCGAGGGGACGCAATCCGTTGTTCTGGTTGCTGTGTGTTTTTCAAATCTCTTTTTCTCCTGCGAGCTAGATATGACCTTGCGATCGTTTGAATAAATAAATGTCCTTTCAATGAAGGGATAATAGATCGTTCAGTGTCCATCCTGCCCTGAGTGGTGCTGGATGGATTTCGGGGGGAGTGCACCGAAAGGGCGCTTACATACCATATCAAACTCCATTGAGCACGGAGGAGTTCGCTTCAATGTCATTCTCAGCCTGGCATGACATAGAAAAACACTTCGTATATCATGAGAGTTCCTCTGCTTTTTTACATAAAAATATTTTGTTCCTAAACGAATGAGGGAGTGACGATGATGTTTCCAAGGATGATTATGCCCATTGTTCTGTTTGTGGGTACCCTCTTGTTGCTTTCCGCCTGCGGCAACTCCCCAAAATATCTTGAGCCCACAGGCAAGGCCACTGATGTTCCTCCCAAAGGAACTGACTTTTCGACCTACGTTAACAGAAGTCAACGTAAGATCGAAGAGGTGCTCAGAACGGTCCGGGGGGAAGGAGCTTATCTAAAAGGCGAATCCACCGCTCAGGCCGCAGCCATGCGCTCGCCCTTTCAACGTTTTCCCTCTGACCAGCAACAGTGTCAAAGCAATGCAGCGCAGAGCCACAGAGGCTTTCTGTTAATCCATGGATTGACTGATTCGCCCTATCTGATGAAAAGTATTGCTGACTCGTTGCAGGCAGCCTATCCCTGTGCGTTGATACGAGCAGTCTTGCTGCCCGGACACGGGACCGTGGTCGGCGATACGCTTGAGATGCAATATAGCCAGTGGCAGGGGATCATCGACTATGGAATCGAAAGTTTTCAGGAAGAGAAGGGGAGGACCGAGCTCTATCTGATCGGTTTTTCCACGGGAACCTCGCTCATACTTGATTATTTGAAAAGGCACCCTGCTGATACGCACAACAGGACGGATGGTGTTGCCGGAGTGGTACTTTTGTCGACAGCTATCAAAGCAAACACCAAGCTAGCCTTTTTGACACCCTGGCTTCGTCACGTGAAGAACTGGTCAAGTATTTTCCCCGAGAGGGATGCCGCCCGCTATGAATCGTTTTCATTGAATGCCGGGGCTGAGTTTTACCTCCTGACTGAGCACATGGATGAGACAGACTATATTCCTAATGTCCCTATGTTGATGGCGGTCAGCGCAGATGATACGACCATAGATGCCAAGGCTGCCAGAGAATTTTTCTGTTCAGCCGAGGCATTACAGAGAAAAAAGCTGATCTGGTATACATCCATTGATCCAGCAAAGAACAAGGAGGTTCAAGGGAATCCCGAGCTTGTCTGTGAAGATATCATTAAACGAGAGCCTCGGAATTTTGCTCCGGAATATAAAACCGTGAATATGGCCCATACCGCTCTGCCGGTTTCTCCCCTTGATCGACATTATGGGGTACACGGTAACTACCATCACTGTAAGGAATATGATTCCGATACAACCCAAGTAGACTTTAAACAGTGCCAGCAGGATAATGCTGCTGCGGTGTATGGTGAAAACAAACAACTGCTTGAGAGCAGGGGCAAGCTTGACCAAAAATATTTTCGACGGGGCACATTTAACCCAGACTATGCATTTATGATGGGGGCAATCAACTGCTTTGTGGATCAGTCTTGCTCAATGGAAACTCTTGACCGGTAATGTCTCGGTTGAATTTTTTGCTTGATGAAACCATTTGTTTTTACCCTTCAGGTTGATACGATTAACGATGAACGGCTGAGCTGTACGGTTAGGCAGGGGGATGAGGAAAATCAGCTTGAGTACTCTCGCTTGAATGGTGCGGTTTCTTTGCGTCTGGAGAATTCTCTTGGCCAGGGGATCAGCAAAAATTGGTATCAACTCCAGAAAATACTTCGTTCGGCTCTTGACGGAAAACTGCACCTTGGCCAGCGTATCAACTGTGTTTTTCTTGAAGATTTCTTTTTTCTCAAAAATGTACATTTTTCTCAGTACATTCGATTGGATCAGCGCGAGGGAAGGTGTTCAATCCGTCTTAGTGCAACCGGCTTTGATGACACTCCGAAACTCTTCGCTGATGGCTCGGCAAATCATGAAACCTTACAATCCGGATTTGCAGGGTTTGTTGAGAACAGGGAAGGAGGGCGAGAGTTCTACGCCTGTTCTGTACCGGGAAGTTCCAGTAATTTGATGGAGCTGAGGGGGCTTATTGAAGGGCTGCGCCGCCTGATGGCTGAAGACTGTATTCAGGTGCACACGGACAGCCGCTATGTTATTCGCGGTCTGGTCCAGTGGGTTCATTTCTGGCGGCACAATAACTGGCAAACCGCTTATGGACGGGAGGTATGCTATGCACCCTACTGGCAGCAGGCTTCTGCACTGATTAAGAATAAGTGTATCGAATTTAAATGGGTTAAGGGGCATGCTGGCAATGAAGCGCATGATCTCTGCCATCAACTGGCAAAATCAGTTGCCCGCCACTCTCCATTGGATGATATCTGTTCACCAAATACGCTCTTCAAGGTGGATGCACAAAATGACCTCTCATGAAGGACAGACTCTTGACGATGGGTATCACTTTGCCCATACGATTTTAAACTCGATTTCCGCCCATGTGGCTATTCTCGATAGCGATGGTTTTATTTTAGAGACCAATAACGCCTGGCGAAATTTTGCCCATCAGAATGAGCTCCGCGTGCGGCCAGAGCAGCTCAAAATCAATTATTTAGAGATCTGTGAAAAATCCAGTGAGGATACCGCAGGTGAATCAAGTGAGGTGGCCCAAGGGATTCGAGCTGTTATTGCAGGTGATATTGAGGAGTTCATTTTAGATTACCCCTGCCACTCACCCCAGGAACAGCGCTGGTTTTCCATGAAGGTGACGCGGGCCGTGGATACGGACCCGGTGCGGGTGGTCGTCAGCCATGAAAATATTACCCGGCTGAAACTTGCGGAAGAAGAGGGACGACTCTATGCTCAGGCGCTGCAGGCAGAGAAAGGAAAGCTCGAAGAGGCAAATACCGCATTAAAAGTACTGCTAAAACAACGGGAGGCGGATCAGCAGGATATGGAGCGCAAGGTGCTGGCTAATGTACGCCAGCTGATTGTCCCGGTCGTTGAGCAGCTTGCAGCGCAGGATGTCTCGCCACTGTCCCGAGATTTACTGATAACCCTGCAGACACGGCTTGCGGAGCTAACCAAGCCATTTCTGCAACGTATGGCAGCTATCGCCTCGGAGCTGACGCCCCAGGAGATTGAGGTCGCCGCTCTTATTCGAGAGGGGAAGACCAGCCAGGACATTGCCGATCGCATGCACTTAAGCATTACCACCATCAATTTTCATCGCAGGAACCTTCGACGTAAACTGGGCCTCAATAAAACCGGAACCAATCTGCAGACCTTCCTTGCAAGTATGCAGGATTGAAACTTTTCGAGGTGTCGTTGTTCTCTCCAAGGGAGGAAAAGCAGTACTTGGCGACGGTTTTTTCCCGTCATTAACCCGTTAAACTACTCCCATTGATACAAACGTTTTCAGGGTATATTCTTTAACCATGCCCCTGGTTGAAGAATTTTACTGAAAAGGAGTACCATTATGCTGTGTTCACTCGCAAACAATGTCGACAAGCCTGTTTTGGACAAAATCAGCGCCCTGGAAAAAGATCTTGGCAAGACCTTCCTTGCCTACAAATGCCATAATGTCAATACCACCTTGCTCACAGATGCTGAATTGAAAAAAGTTCAGGAGATTGAAAAGGAGCTTGGCGTATCGCTCATTGCTGTAGAAAACTGAATTTGTGACTCCTATGACGGGTCCACCGTCTGGCGTGCACATTGAAAAGGGTGGAGCCTCTATCTAACTGAGGTGCCACCCTTTTTTTGTTTTTGATGTTGGGGTTCGTTCCTCACCTCCAACCTACCATACTTCCAGGAAGTGATGGCTGGCAGAAGTGAAGGGCGCCCGCCAACACTTGCGACTTTTAACCGTAGAGTGGGGGGGCTTTTATAGAAATCACATTTCTGTCAGGCAGCTGCGGCGAGAGGGAGTTTCCAATTTTCCTTAATCCACGCCACCACCTCTACCTGGCTCATCTCGTGTTCAGGCATGTGATCATGTATGAGTCTTTCCACCTTGGAGGCAAATTCTTCCACGCTCCAGGCGATGTGTTCGCTGAGGTAATCAATCAGGTACAAAACCTCTTCACCCTCATGTTTATTGAAGAGGGTTGTGTCTGGAGGACCTGACACTTTGGGGTCATTTTCAGGGTAGTGATGCCAGGTATATGTATATAGGAGAGCATGCTTATTCAATTTATCCATAAATGTACCTCATGTGTGTATTGGGAAAGTAACAACGGATTAAAGTCATCCTTTTCCCTTTTCCACACAATAAGCATGGATTAGCACTTGTCTTGAAAGTTTGGTTTTACCTCATGAAATCCCTATGATTTTTGGGTGAAAATCATGGTTTTTCCAAACAAAAACAAGAGGCAAAGACTAGTCAAATGGTAAGCGGCTTCTTATAATACCTACAGAATTTTGAAAGCAAACATCATGTATTGACACGCATGAAAAGTTCACCATTCATCCAATGAATATGCTGTGAGGTGACTATGAATACAGTGATTGTCTGTCCCCAGTGCGGGGCAAAGAACCGGATTCCTGAAGATAAACAGCACCTGATCCCCAAGTGTGGTAAATGCGGAACATCCCTTGATGGGGCACCTGTTTCCGGTAAGGTGAACAGCCTCACCGATGGTGGCTTTAATGCGCTGGTGGAGCAGTCAAAGTTGCCTGTATTGCTTGATTTTTATTCGCCGACCTGCGGCCCTTGTCAGATGATAGCACCGACCATCGAGGCCCTTGCTCAGGAGTACACCGGCAAATTGCTGGTCTTTAAAATGGACACCTCCAGCCAACAGATGACGGCAGCTCGTTTTCAGATTCGTGGTGTTCCCACGTTACTTTTCATGAAAAACGGTGAGGTGGTCGATCAGCTGGTGGGAGCGGCACCGCGCGGTGATATTGAGCAGCGGATTGAGAAGATGATGGGCTAACTCGTGCCTATCCAGAAATGATTTTTTTCGGAGTTTGCGCTTACCTACCCAATTTCAGCGTTATGCTCACAATTTTCTGTGATTACTCCCAATGCTCACCTTGAAAGCAACGAGATCTCTCTCTGTTCGAGATACTTTCCGGAGGATACATGATACCTTCGCTGTGGCCGCAACATCGATGCCATGCCGTGGCATCTGAGGGATCTCGCTGTTCCCATTGGTAGCTGAGGTTCTGTGCAAATTTTCTTACTCATTCTCAAGTAAAAAAAGGATAGGCTCAAGAGATATCCTTCCTCCCTTATCAATCAACACCGCACTGGAAAACGGTGCCAGCACAAAGGGCCTGGAAACGGGATGTTGCTTCAGGTCAAGATAGTCTCGTATGCCCAGGGCAGCTGGTTGGCTTGCGGCTGTTGTATTGGTCATGACCACCGAACGAGGTGATTGGTCACTGCTGAGGCTAAACCACAATTCGTGGACGATTGTGCATCCATGCCACTCATGTTTTGCCACCCGGCAAAGGTCATGACGGATCCGGCATAGATATGGTTGGCCTGATAGGGGTTAAAGAAAACGTTGTTCTCTGAAGCAGCCAGCTGAGATTGGCTGCTCATCCCCATGGTCCATGCATTCTCCTGCAGTCCGTAGAGAACATTTCCCTCAAGATCGCTTATTAGCGTGTCGCTCCCGCTGAAATAGACCTGCCCGGCGTACATGGTTCCGGATGCATTGTTGTAGAGTGTATTCTCCCGAATGCTGCCGGTGGAATTCTGGTAGAGAATGCCGTGAAAGGTGGCGTTGATGATGGTGTTGTTGGTCGCGATAACATCCCGTGAATAATGATCGATATACAGTCCCATGCCGAAAAGGGGATCATAGGTCGTAAGGGCACCATCAGTGTTACCGATTGTATCGGTAATGAAGTTATGCTCCAGGATTAGATCGTAAACCGGGGTTGTGGAGAGACTGCCGCTGCCGTAGGTGCGAACCCCGCCGCAATCGCCTTTTGTGTAGCAGGCCTGTGTGATGATGTTTGCGCTCAGAGTGTTTGAGTGTCCAAAAACATCCACCCCGTTATAGGCGATTTTGTGTAACACATTGTTTGAGAAAACATTGCCGTAGCCGGAATCGTCACTGTTCCCCGTTTTGATACGGACCCCGTCCCCCGATTCCGTACAGCTGCCTCTACTGCCTTCACCACAGCCAAGTCCCGATGCATTCAGATTGGCCACCAGGCCTATGTTTTGGATGGTATTGTGGGAGATCGTAGAGTTTTTCGCATAGAGGTTGAGGCCCATATGGTTGGCGCCATCGATCAAGTTGCTGAGCACGTGCATGTTGTGTCCACCTCGCCAGCCATCTGCACCATCAAGTGCGCTATAGACCCACGCCGCCAGGTTGATGCCAATGCCGTCAACATCTTTAATCGTGTTGTTTTGGATGGTTATGTTGGAGGGCTCGTAGTTTCTGTAATTTGTCGGAGTGGCAATGCCATGACGATACCCGTTTTTGAGCTGTAAATTTTCAATGACCACATCATGGACATGGTCGGCAAGATCCTGGCCGAGCAGGACGAGTCCCCAGCTTCGGTCGTCATCGGTCATAACCACAGAACCTTCAAGAGCCCCGTTTGCGGGTGTTCCCAGAGAGCTGTACAGGTAGACACGAGAGGTCGATCCATCGTAGAACCATTCTCCCTCGGTATCGAGGGTGTTGAGATGATTGTTGATGAAATACCCCCATCCACTACATGAACTGTTCCAGCATTCGGCAGCATTGGTGAGGTGCAGAGTTGTCCCGGAACTGCTGGCTATCTCACGATTCAGTATATACCAGCGCATCCCCTTGATATGGGTAATGCCACCGGTCCAGTCAACAGGGGGGAGCTCATTGTCTGTGAGTTGATTGGTAGCAGCTGCTGCGTCTATTGTTGAGTAGCCACCGTCGTCGTTGGCCTCGATATTTGGCCAGCGGCCCATGGGAAGGCGTCGATCCCCGTTGAAAAGTTGATTGATTCCATAAGGGAAATTTCCAGCATTTACGCCAGTACTCAGCTCAGCCATATAGATATTTGCGGCATACTCTGTCCAGCCAACTATCGGTCTGCTGCCACTGATACAGGGGGCGACGCTGCTGCCCTGGGAATAGCTGCCGTAGGTAATGGGGCTGTCACTGGTTCCGGAATGTGTGATTTTGAGCATCTCTTCCTGCCAGACGTCGCCGTTTCGGAAGCGCACCGTATCGCCGGGCGCCAGCGTCAATGTATTGACAGCATGAATGGTTTGCAGCGGCGTGTCGGGCGCGGTGCCGCTATTGTCATCGTTGCCCACTGCACTTGAGACGTAATAGGTCGCGGCAGAACCGGCGGAACCCCAACAAAGCATGCAGAACAGAAGGACAATATATGTACGGTACACCTGTTGTTTACCTGCAATTCGTGATGGCATAAGCAATATGGTATGCTGATTGAGTTAAGAGGTTTGCACGGCACTTTCTAAAATGATACACGATACAATTGTTTGAATGCATAAGTCCCTGAAACGGGAGAAACCTCCATGTGGGTATAATGCTATTAGCAACTGTTGGGTCGAGAACCAGCTCGCCCAAAATACGCCACAAGGAGGTTTCTATGAATAGATGGTACTTTATCGGACTGGATCTTCACAAGAAGATGATTGCCTACTGCATCAAAACCATCGATGGTCGACTCATTGAGCAAGGAATGGTAGCCTCTGACAGAACATCGTTGAAAACATGGGCAAAAGGCTTACCTGGCCCTTGGATTGGTGCGATGGAGGCCACGATGTTCACTGGCTGGGTCTACGATTTTCTTGCACCTTATGCCGTTGAGTTAAAAGTGGCCCATCCTGAGATGCTCAGAGCTATCACCGCTGCCAAGAAAAAAACGATCGGGCCGATGCGGAAAGAATTGCCGATCTCCTGCGGGTCAACCTCTTACCGGAATGCACCATGCTTCCGCAAGAAATCAGGGAACTGCGGCGGGTTCTGCGATATCGCAACCACCTGTTACGAACAGCGGTCAGAATGCACAACAAAATGTCCGGTCTACTGATGGAGGTTGGAGCGGGCTACAATAAAAAGCGCCTTCGAGGCAAAAAATATTTTCATGAGTTATTGGATCGACTTGATGAGGTCCCATCTTCGGTTAAGGAGTTACTCATGCTAAGCCGTAGCGGATTTGAGATGTTCCAAACTTTTCAAAAACGGCTACTTCAGGCCTTGCGCACAAATCCTTTAATCCAGGAAAGGGTTGGTCGATTGATGATTATTCCTGGAGTTGGCGAGGTTACTGCGCTGACCTGGGTACTTGAGGTCGGGCCTCCGTCACGATTCAGCTCTATTCGCCAAGCAATCAGTTATTGTGGCCTGTGCAGTGCACAACGGGAATCCGCTGGTAAGGAACAGCGAGGGCCGATTTCCAAGAAACGCAACAAAAACCTCCAGACCATCTTGGTCGAGGCCGCGAAACTGGCACCGCGTTGGAATCCTCAACTCGCAGCCGTACATCAACGGGAACTGGGCAAAGGCAACCGAAACAGGGCAACGCTTGCCGTGGCCAGAAGGCTGGTGGCGTACATGATGTCAGTTGACAAAAGCCAAACCGACTTCGTTTTCCGTGAGGAACAAAAAGCAGCTTAGAAGAATTATACGCACAACATACGCTCTACCAAAACCACGATCTTCCCGTCGGTCCTCGCCGAGAACGACTCTGTAAGCGAATTTTGCGATACTGCGATAAAATTGTTTCGAGGCCGGTGGGTTGACCCAAACTCAATCTTCTGCCGAGGTCAAAGAGGATAGAGGGAGAACATGAACCGTATCCGGCCTCGAATGCAGCAAATGGATGTCTGGTCGCGTGATCACGTTGGCCCATGGAACAGGATGAAAAAGATCGGATTGCGGTGAGTGATTGAAAATCTCTAGGTATTACACCGAGCTTGCACCCGCTCCAGCCGGAGGGCCGTTCCTCCGACGAGCTACACTCTGGCCCATTCTCGGAACGTCCCTCCTGCCTCCGCTCCCAACGAAGCAGAGGCAGGATCAGGTCAGCGGCAAAGCTGAATTGGCTTAATACCAGGGGGATACGGGAAATCTCCGTTTTCCCCTTGACTATACTAATCATGGATGTCGTTCTCGTGAAAAGTCCCGAGAACGATGTTTCGAGCTTCGTAACATGCTGATTTTTCGATAGACGATTTTCAGCGTTTCGACTTTTTACGAAGCCAGCAAGTTTGGTATGGGCTAATTTCCCATACTGACGTGTACCTGAAGTGTGACGAGGCCACTTTGCCATAAGTATCGGATGCCCCTCCGTTGAGTGGGGATCAATATTGTTGGAATTGATGATGTCGATTTTTAGTCTATTAACCTTAATCCGTGACAATTCAACAATGAAACTGCAACAACTTAACAGCTAAATTGTTGATTTTTCGATAAAAATATTGCAACATACACCTGTCACAAAAATTCACCCGACAGGTAAAAACATGAAGCGATTTATCCTCGAGCAAAGCAACGAAGAATTTTACACCAGCCACACCGGCCTGGCCCTGGTCGGTGCCTGTATCAACCGGCACAGCGACCTTGGTCGCCATGCCGGCCGCTTAGCCAAGGGGAGTGACCGCATTGCCGAGATCGATGTGCTTCGCAGCTATCTTGGCCTGCTTTGTCTGGGGAAGAGTGATTATCAGGCCATTGCTTCAATGCGAGAGGACGACTATTTCAAGCACGCCCTTGGCATTGTCCGTATTCCTTCGGTCGAGCGGTTGCGGCAGCGTCTCGATGAGTCCGGGACTCGTCTTATTCCGACAATTAATCGTTGTTCGCGAACCATGCTCAAACGACTTGAAGCCCCAATTTTCGGTTACCGGAGCGGTTTTATTCCTTTGGATGTAGATGTTTTCCCCCAGGATAATTCCAAGACCAAGAAAGAAGGTGTGAGCCGTACCTACAAAAACTACGATGGTTATGCTCCCGTGGCAGCCTATCTCGGCAAAGAGGGCTGGTGTCTCGAACTGGAACTGCGACCTGGAAGCCAGCATAGCCAAAATGGATTTGTTGATTTCATCAAGCGTGTGATTACCAACGCAAGAGAGCTAACCAAGCAGCCTCTGCTCGTGCGTGCAGATTCAGGCAACGATGCCCTCGATACCATGGTCGCCTTGGAAGACGCCGAAAATACACATTACATCGTCAAGTGGAACCCCAGGCAGAACGACCCCATAGCCTGGCGCGACAAGGTATTTGCCCAGGGCGAAGTGAAGACGCCCAGAACAGGGAAACGTGTTTGCACCATTATCGTGGAGGAGCAGAAAGCAGTCAAAGGCACCGCCTATACCTTAAAGCGCATCGTTCGTGTAACCGAACGGACCATCGATGAAACGGGTCAGTTTCTTCTCACCCCCGATATTACCCTTGAAGGCTGGTGGACCGACCTTGCGGTAGCAGCAGAAGATGTGATTGAACTCTATCGCCAGCATGCAACCTCGGAACAATTCCATAGCGAGTTCAAGACCAATTTGGATCTCGAACGGCTCCCGAGCGGCAAGTTTTCCACCAACGCCCTGGTAATGACGTTAGGGGCTTTTGCCTACAACATCCTTCGGTTTATCGGACAGGCAGGCCTAATCGCACCTTTCGGACCGGTGAGGCATTCAGCCAAACGAAGAAGACTGCGAACCGTAATCCAGGAATTGATGTATCTGGCAGGGCGACTGATCTCCACTGGCAGGCGATTGAGATTACGCTTTAGTCGGCATTGCCCAGCCTTCAGTGCATTCAGCTTTGTGCATGCTCGCCTGGTCACGGCTGCGTAGCTAAAATTTATAATTAATTCAAAGTGATACAATACAGATGCGTCTTCGCTATGCCAATTTGAGGAATTTTCAATGAACAAGACGCTAAAATAGCCGTAGCGTACGGCGTATAAACAACAGCATCAGCCGGCTAGGATGGCAATCGCACCCGACAGACCTAAACGCGGTGGTCTGTCCGAGGGCGTCACGGATTCAGGTATTAATTGTAGATGACCCCTATTATTCTTTATCACTCTGAACAAAAGGATTGTCTTGATGTTAAATTTCACAAATAAATGGAATAAAGTTATTGGTTATATTTTGCTTATTCAATTTTTATTGTGCACGATAGCACATTCCCAGGATGCAAAAATAATTTTAAATAACAAAACATATACAATTTCAGCTCCAGAGTCTATTTTTACGAGTCAATCAAAGGTTTTTCCAATAGCAGAAAGCGGCGAGTATGGCGTGTCGCTAGCAACAGACCAAATCACCCTGTTCAATGAGAATGGTGATGAACTCTCTTGGTGTGATGCTAAGCCTATCTTATCAGAGATTATTACCTGCAAGTACGGCATAACCTCGCCTATGGACATGGGTGTTAAAAAAATTCTCAACACTGAAGATGGCGAGGTCCTTTTTTACCCTGAAGGTTTATCAGAATATTTTCTTGAAAGTAATTTAGACGAACTTGATGAAAGAGTTGCAGTATATACTGCTATTTTACTTGATGCTGTTACAGATATCGAAACATATTTACTTATTGATACGAAAGGAATAACATTAACAGACATCTTAATTGACACGGGTGGGGTAGTTTTTGGGGATGCCTCGTCTATTCTAAGCACGTTCGCGGCTATCCATTACACTGCAGCAGTTTGGGATTCTACTTACTCTCCATTAACAAACGAAACATTGGATCAAGTATATGAATCCCTGGGATACACTGATAGAGCAAAGCTACTTAGTAGGCTAGGTTTAATTGCTGATATTGCAAAATTAACATTAGATGTGGCAGAATCATTTAGTGATGCAACAAAAAAACAAGTGTTCTACGAGGCGGCGGTTGCACAAATTCTAGTCCAGCAACGGTTAGCTGCATTATTAGATTTTATAGAATGCTCGGAAACACATTTAGACCCGGCCGTTACAGCCGCTGCCAATAATGTTTATGAAATGTTAACCGATAACCCTGAAGCAATAATAAATGCGTTAAAGGAGGCTATAAATACCGCTGTAATCGGCGGTGCGGTGCTCGGTATTAAGGAGTTATCAACATGTGCGGTTCAAGCGGTAATGAAATCATCTCCTTATTGGTCTAAATTGGTTGGGGCTGGAGTGAGTGCTGTCGTCAGTGGAGCTTACGAATATTGGGACTTTAGTAAAAAAACAAAACACTTAGTTGCGATAATTAACCTTCATCAAGATTTATACGATATGATCGATGAGGTTTTTACAGCAGGTGTTGGAGATGCCCCTGCCTTGACTTCTAATCCAAGGATAACCTCTTTCAAGGAGATGATTTACCTAAGTGATTACTTTGCTTATGCTTCATATAAATATGCTTATTCAGTTTTTGTAGAAGATGCCACACTCTCTCAGAAAATAGCCTGGTTGACAGGTTGTCTTATAGAAAGTTTTACACCTATCGGTGATGAAGTTACCTATAAAGACTATAAAGATTACCTCCTGAAAAATGTCTGGAGTTTTGAATCTATAATTTTTAGAAATCATATCATGAGGCTTAACGAGAATGTCGTTGTTGATATGGTGGAAAAAATATACACAATACCATGTGAACGGGTGAATTCCCCCCCAGAGGGTTATATTGCCTCTCCCGAATCCGGTACATCTGTTTCGAGAGGTTCGTATGTCACCTTTAGCGCAACTGGTAATGATCCTGAAAAGGATCAAATTTCCTACTCTTGGAATTTTAGCGATGGTGGAAGCGCAGAAGGGGGGGCGGTGTCTCACCAGTTTAATATCGTTGGCGTTAATACGGTAACCCTTACTGCCTCAGATAATAGTGGCCAAGATCTATCCCCCGATTCCATCACCATCAATGTTTTACCCATTGAAGGAGAGGGACACGACTTGGCGGTCACAGGGCTAAACATAAGTAGCGGCAACCCAGACCCAGGCGATTCTATTACAGTGTACTATACAATCTCCAACCAAGGGGAATATACGGAAACGCCGAAAGTTATAATCACGCTGACAAAGCTTGGCGGTTCTTCTACTCAAATGGCCTCGATTACACACGCTTCATTAGCCAGTGGAGCATCTTCAACCTACAGTAAGTCGTGCACAATTCCGTCTTCTTCATTGTCAGAGGGGAAATATGAATTGACGGTCAGTGTCTCTGGCACCTCAGGAGATGAGGACTGGAGCGATAATTCGAGTGGCACGACGCTTCAGGTGGGTGGTTATCCTCTTCATTATAAAACATACCAGGTCACGGAATTAAATGAGACTGTAGCTTTGAAATGGAATTCAACTTTAAATTTAACATCGTATTCAAGATTCATCAATAGTGTTGGTGGTTACGGATGGGGGTATGTGGGAGGATATTACTTCGCAGCAGGGCCTGATTCAGAGCGAAATGTTGGTGATATAATTGTTAGAAAGGGTGACTGGGAAGATACGTGGATGGGCAGTGATGCGATGGAGAAAGGGTATAAGTATCTTTTTCATAATGGGAATGGTATTATTGAATATCAAGGGAAAGGACTTGACGAGGATGGTGAACTTGCATGGCTTTATGTCGGTTTTGGAGTCCCTGGAGCAGTTGTTGCGCCGAACAACCCTACAATATTAGAAGGACAGACAGTAAGCTTTAATGTAAACGTCGGTGCTAGATGTAATAATTTTGATAAACTCCTTGAATGGCTTGTTGATAAAAATCCGGTAATCGGTAAGGAGTTCGATGGGCTTACTGTTACAGACGAAGATGATTTGAGTACCGGCATGAAAATTGATGTGCGCGGCGATACTGCTGGGACCTATCCTTTTGTTTTTGAAATGGACGGTGAAAACGATTCAACTTATTGGGTTTTTGCCAGGATTACAGTTCTGCCTGATTCAGACCGAGATGGTGTAACTGATACGGAAGATGATTTTTCGAATGATACGGCAGCCAGTGTTGATTCTGATGGCGACAATCATCCGGACTATTGGAATTCCGGAAAAGATGCCCAGGATAGTACGACAGGACTTACCCTGGATAAATTCAAAGATGACAATTCTGAATGGGCCGACTCTGATGGAGATTTAATCGGTGACAACTCAGACGATTTTCCAAATGATATCCGGTTTAAATATGACTCGGATTCTGATGGAGTACCGGATTCAATTGAAGGCACAGAACCTGTCACGCTACCTGACGGTGTAACCGTTGTTAGCAATCCCAGCCAGGCTTCTAATGTTGTACGATTCGTTTTTACCGAAGAAGCCGCAGCAATGCTGTCATCACATACCGGTCTTAATTTGCCGGAGGTAGGCACAGAAATAATCATCGCGTGTGACTCAGATTTCACCCTAAGAGTCGGGCAAGATGGTCTTTTAGGGTATATGCCTCTTTTCGGAGAAACTGAAGATGGTGAGTATATTTACCAATGGGGATTTTTTAACCTGGAGATGACTGTGCCCTCCGGCGATACTGAAAAGATTTACATTCGTTATGGATCTGACCTGGAATTGAATGAAGTCTGGAGATGGCTGGATAATAATGAAACATATTTGAACAGCACATCTGTTACGGAACTAAATGAAGGATGGACGGGAATTCAATTAACTGACAATGGAACTGGAGATAAAGATGGTGTCGAAAACGGTATTGTTAAGATTTTTGGGGGACTGGCCAAGCCGAACTTGCCAACAGCTGTAATCCAACCTATCGATCAGGAACATGGAGATCGATATATTTGGCTAAATGGTTCGAGCTCAACGGCAGGTTCAGGCCGCAGAATTATAAATTATTTGTGGGAACAAACAAGTGGCGAAAATATTGATTTTGTATCTGCAAACAATTTTGCTGTTCAAGCGATGCTGCCCAATGTCTCCTCCCAAACTGAATGTTCAGTTCGCCTGACCGTAACTGACGATCTGGGGCAGAGTAATTCTGCAACAGAAACCTTTACAATTTTGCCTTCTAACGTCGAACCATCTATCCTCTCTACGCCTCCATCAGAAGATTCGGCTGAGTATGGTGTGCCTTGGCAATATCAGGTTCTTGTTGAAGATCCAGATGACGAAGAACTTGATTATCTTTTGTTAAATGCACCAGCTGGAATGGATATTGACGAAAATGGATTGATTACTTGGACGCCTACGGATACTGGCGATTTTGTTATTTCCGTATGGGTTGCTGATGGTGGTGAAAATGGTGCTGCTGCAGTTATGCAGGAGTTCTCTCTGTCAGTTAAAATTTCGGATGTTTACACAGATACAACCTCACCTTCGGTATCGATCACGTCACCGACCACGAGCTCGAGCTTTGCAACCAGCAGTAGCTCCATAAGCATAAGCGGGAGTGCGTCAGACAATGTTGGGATCACAAAGGTAGACTGGAGTAACAGCAGGACCGGAAGCAGTGGTACTTGCAGCGGGACGAAATCCTGGAGCCAATCTGGGATAAGCCTTTCCAGTGGAACAAATATGGTAACGGTAAAGGCCTACGATGCGGCTGGAAATACTGATACGGACACTCTAACGGTAACGTATGCATCTCCCGCGATTTTAAATTCTGTGACCATTAGTGGTGGCCCCGAGATCATTGAAGGTAATACCGCTCAATATACGTGTACCGCTCAATATAGCGATGGTACCAGCAAAGCCGTGACCAGTTCAGCCAGTTGGGGTGTAAGCTCCAGCAGTTATGCCACGATCAGCAGTAGTGGTCTCTTGACGGGCAAGGCCGTCTCTTCTGACCAGGCCGTAACGATCACCGTGAGTTATGGCGGTATGAGCGATACGTTCAGCGTGATGATCAAAGCTGCCGCTAATGTAACCCCCTATAAGCCTACAAGCTGGGGTGATAAGATTGTAGTTTCAAATATAACAGGTACCTCTATAGATACAGTTCCTCTTTTAACGACTGACACGCTCTATGTAGATTGGGCTGTCATTAATTATGGGGATTTAGATATAGACACGACGTTTTATAACGATCTCTATGTAGATGGAGTGAAGAAAAAACGCTGGAGTGAAATCTCACAGCAGGTAGGCTCCTATGGATATGTGAAAGATTTTTCTATTGGAAGTCTCTCTCCAGGTTTGCATGAAATCAAGATTGTCGCCGATGCCACTGAAGTTGTATCGGAAAGTGACGAGCTGGATAATACATATACCAAGACTATCAGAGTTCAGGGGGAAAATTCTCTGCCATGGCTTTCTATGTTGTTGTTTGAGGAATCTACACCCGTTAAATCAATAAAAACAGTTGTATCTACAACTGGCAAAGTTTGGATGGACCGTAATCTGGGTGCCTCGCGGGGGGCCACGAGTTCCAATGATTCAAACGCATACGGTGATCTATACCAGTGGGGGCGTGGTTCCGATGGTCATGAAAAACGTGATAGCGGAACAACTTCCACATTGAGTGATAAAGACGTACCAGATCATCAAAATTTTATAGCAACTTCAGGTTATCCATACGACTGGATAAAACCACAGAATACTAACCTTTGGCAAGGGGTGACGGGTGTCAATAATCCCTGTCCGGCTGGGTTTAGATTGCCGACCAAGACAGAACTTATAGCCGAAAAAGCTGCATGGTCGAGCGACGATTCTTTTGGCGCATATGCCTCTCCGCTCAAATTTGTTGCTGCAGGAGTACGTTCCCGAACGGATGGCGTAATTCGCAATGAAGGGACTGGCGGTTATTACTGGTCAAGTACTGTGGGGGGCATAGCAAGCTGGAGGTTACGCTTCACAAGCGACGAAGCTGTCATGGGAAGTGTGTATCGTACTAATGGTTTCAGCATTCGTTGTATACAAGACTGAATAAAAAAACATTATTTGATAACGGATGGATGGGCTGGCTCTGTTGTGATTTCTCCTCCTGACTTCATGCTCTCGTTAGTGGGTGGTTGATTATATTGACCAATCCCCACCCAAAGCCTTCACCAGCTCAACATGGTTGTAGAGCTGGTTATACAAATTCTCCGCCAGGTTGATCTCAGCCTGGCGCCGGTTTTCCTGGGCATCTATCCAGTTCTGCAGGGTGGTGGCTCCGGATCTGTAGCGAATTCGGTAGATTTCCTCGGTTTGGCGGGCTGCATCTAGGCTTGCTTGCAGTTTGTCCGCTTGCAGGCGGTACTGTTTGCGGGCAGATAAGGTGTTTTCTACCTCGCTTAGTGCTGTGTAGAGGCTCTGGCGGAATTCGATGATGGCCTGCTGGTACTCGTTTTCCGAGATTTTGATGTTGCGCTGCATATCCCGAAACTCGACAAAGGGCAGGGCGAGTGAGGCGCCAAGCGCAGCTACGGGGTTACTGAGCAGGCGGGAGAGCTGTTCGCTGCTGCCGCCGTAGGAGCCACTCAAGTTGATGTTGGGGTAGTAGCTAGCGCGGGTGGCATCGGTTGTGGCCAGGGTGGAGCGCAGGCGGGCTTCGGCCGCACGCAGGTCCGGGCGTCGGGCAAGCAGTTCTGCCGGGATTCCAGCATCCACACCAGGCAGGGCAATATTGTCCAAGCTGGTGCGTTCATCTATTTGCAGGCGACTTGGTGGGCCACTCAATAAAACCGCCAGCGCGTTTCTCGCCTCTACCTGCTGCTGCACCAGTTGGGTGTGGCTTGCCTCCTGGCTATAGAGGCTACGCCTAGCCTCAAGCACCTCCAGCCCGGTGGCCGCACCCGCTGCCTTTTGCAGCTGTACTAGGTTCAGGGTTTTACGTGCGTAGTTGATACTCTCTTGACTGAGTGCAATGTGCTGATTGAGATAGCCGATCTGCCAGTAGAGTGAGGCCGTTGTCGCTACCAGCGAAAGAGCCGTACTCTCTTTATCCTGTTCTGTGGCCAGTGCTTCCCAGCGGGCTGCATCCGCAGTTCTTCCCAGTTTATTCCAGAGGTCGATCTCATAGGCCACGTCACCAGAGGCGCTGAAAGATTTGCTCTCACCACTGTCGCTGCCCAAACTTCGGCTGATCTGTGCCGAACCTCCCGCAGAAACACCAGGGAGCCGATCGCTTTCAGCCAACTGCGCCTGCAACCGCGCTTTTTTGAGTTGCAGGGCGGCGACGGCCAGGTCTGCGTTGTGTTTGAGCACCTCGTCAATGAGCCGGTTCAGGTTGGGGTCGTGAAAATGGTGCCACCAGTTTTCTCCCTGTACTAGCTGTACTTGCAGGGATTGGCTCCAGGTGGTTGGGATATCCAGATCCGGGCGGGTGTAGGGTGTCTTAAGGCCACAGCCGCCAAGAAGCAGGCCTGTGCAGGTAAGCAGAGATAGGGTTGCAGACAGTCTTTTCATAATATTATCGGATACCGAAACAACAGGTGATGTAATAAGTGAGGGAACAAGGTCGTGCTGGCCGGATTTTTTTTATATGATTACCATCGAACGTCAGCTTGGTCTTCTGCAGCGAGAGCTGATGCCCCGTGTTGGGGTTCCTTCGTCACCACCAACCTACCCTGCATTCCAGAAGTCAGGTAGGTTGGCGGTGAGGCACGAACCCCAACATGAACAGGTTCTTAAAATTTTTTTGGTGATTCCATTGACGCTCAGCTGAGCTTTGTTGGTAATCATATATTTTTACGACCAGTCTTTATCTGTCAGTAACCATCCGTCGTCACGGATTACTCCCGCGCCAACGCTACCACCGGATCAAGCTTGGCGGCATTGCGGGCAGGAAGAAATCCAAAGAGCACGCCGATAAAGGTGGAACAGAGAAAGGCGGAAACAATGGCCGTGGTTGAGTAGACCATCTGAAAGCTGCTGCCTGAGAGCTTGACCGCAAGTCCAACCCCCAAGGCCAGGCTGACCCCCAACAAGCCTCCAAGCAAACAGACCAACACCGCCTCAATGAGAAATTGCTGCATAATATCCGAGTGCCGCGCTCCCACCGCCATACGTACGCCGATTTCCTGGGTGCGCTCGGTCACGGAGACCAACATGATGTTCATTACGCCGATGCCGCCGACCACAAGGGAAATCAGGGCTATGGAGGAGATGAGCAGGGTCATGGTCTGAGTGGTTTTTTCAATGGTCTGGCGGATAGCATCCAGGTTGGACACAAAAAAATCCTTGGTTCCGTGGCGTTGGCTTAAGAGTTTGACCACACTCTGCTCAGCAACATTGGTGCTGACATTATCCGCTACTCGAACAATAATCGATTTGAGAAATTGGTCCCCGGTCAGGCGGGTCATGGCCGTGGTGTAAGGAACCCAGACGTTAAGGCTATCGCTGTCGCCAAAATTACTGTCCTGTTTCTTGGTCACCCCGATGATGCGACAGGGCATGGTGCCCAGCATAATCACCTGGCCAAGAATCGGCTCTGAAGAGTTGCTGAAGAGGGCGCTGCGGGTATTGTCGTCTATAACCACATCCTGAGCGGTTGCCCGTACGCTGGTGCGGTCGAATCGTTGGCCCTGGGCGATCTCAACTCCTTTAACGCGAAAGTAATCTTCCCCCACACCCTGGACCTGAGCTGTAACGCTGATGTTCCGGTAGATCAGCGTCACCGAGGTGCTCACCCGTGGCGTCACTGTATCCACATAGGGTTGTTGGGCCAGGGCCTCGGCATCGCGTGGGATCAAGGTCTGCACCTTGCCCGAGCGCATGTCGCCAAAATCCTTGCCTGGATAGATGTTGATGGTGTTGGTGCCCATCGAGCTGATATCTTTTAAGATTCGCTGCCTGGATCCCTGGCCCAGTGCCACCACCGACACCACCGAGGCAATGCCTATAATAATGCCGAGCATGGTGAGCAGGGTGCGCAACCGGTGCGAGGTCATAGCCAGCACGGCCATGCGAAAGGCCTCTGTGAATCGATCCCACTGGGCACGCCAGGCAGAGAGGGGATGGTCCTGCTTGACAGGCATGGTGGTCTGGCTGTGGTTTGACCTAACGGTTCTATCATCTGTAATGACCCCGTCGCGTAACTCAATGATACGCCGGGCATGTTGCGCCACCTGCATATCGTGGGTGACCAGTATGACCGTATGCCCATCCCGGTTCAGCTCCTTGAGAACGTTGATGACCTCTTTGCCGCTTTTGGAGTCAAGGGCGCCGGTGGGCTCATCGGCCAGGATAACGGAGCCGCCGTTCATCAGTGCCCGGGCGATGGAGACCCGCTGTTGCTGCCCACCTGAGAGTTGACCCGGTACATGCTCCAGCCGATCTGCCATATTAAGCCGTGCGAGAAGCTTTGCTGCGCGATCCAGGCGAGAGTGGCTGTCCATACCTGCATAAATAGCAGGTATTTCGACGTTGGCCAGGGCATTCAGATTACCCAGAAGATGGTAGCGCTGAAAAATAAAACCAAAATACTCTCGCCGCAGATAGGCCAGCTCATCCGGCTCCAGCGCTCCGGTTTCCTGGCCATTGACCCGATAAGTGCCTCGGCTCGGCCGATCCAGACAACCGATGATATTCATCAAGGTGGATTTGCCTGAGCCCGAAGTGCCCACAATGGCGACCATCTCCCCGGATTCAATACGCAGGTTGATGGCATCCAGGACTGTGAGTTGCTCATCGCCCGAGGGATAATCCCGGCAGACATCGGTCAGTTCAATAAGCGGGATGTTTGCAGTACTCATTACAACATCCCTGGGGGAGGACCGTGTCTGCGCCTGCCCGTTGAGGAGGAGGTGGTGGTGCTGAGTGTATCACCGATGACGACCTGTTGCCCCTCTTTGAGGCCGTCCAGCACTTCCGCCTGTACATTGTTGTTGAGGCCGATGCTCACCCATTGCTCATGGATTGTTTCCGGCCCGTCGCTGATTTTGACCAGGTATTTTCCCTGACGGTTCTTCATCCCCAGGGCGGCAGAGGGAATGACCAGCACATCCTTGGCTTCAGCCAAAACAATATTCACTTGCGTGGTCATGGAGATGCGCAGCTTACCCTCAGGGTTAGGGACTTCTAGGACGCCCATGTAATAAATGGCCACACTGGATGAACTGGAGGAGGAACTTGAGGAACTGGAACTGGTGTCTGCAATGGATTCCGGTGCGGGCTCGATGTATTTGAGCGTGGTGGAAATTTGATTGTCCGGTTCACCAAGAATGGTGAAGTAGACCCGCTGTCCCGGCTGGACCTTGACCACATCCGCCTCGGAGATCTCAACCTTGACGGTAATACGTTCCAGGTTAGCGACCTTGATGATGGTGGGGGTGGTCTGGTTGGCGTTCACGGTCTGACCTTCTTTGGTGACAATGGCCACAACAACGCCGTTGATGGGGGAGGTGATCTTGGTGTATCCGAGATCAATCTCTGCCGTATCTACAGCAATACGCGCTTGTTCTATCTGGGCATCGAGCGACTCGATTTCTGCCTTGAGCACTTTGAGATTGGCCTCAGCCGTCTCATAATCTTCTTTTGAAGAGGCATCGCCTCGCAGCATCTTTTTTTGCCGTTTGAAGCTGAGTTCAGCCAGGGTAAGCGAAGCCAGCTTGGCCTTTTTTTCTGCCTGGACGGCGCTGAGCGCAGCCTTTTTATTGCGCAGGGTATTTTGCTGGGGGAGGCTGTCGATCTCCGCAACCAGCTCACCGGTTTTGACCCGGTCACCCAGCTCAACTTTAAGTGATTTGAGCTGTCCCGAAACCTGTGCTCCCACACTGACCAGGTTGCTGGCCTCAATCTCTCCCGAAGCCAGGACCGTGGTCTCGATATTGCCCCGTATAACCGGTGCGGTCATCGTCCCGGTCTGTGCTGTGTCCCTGGTGAAAAACCAGTATGCGGCACTACCGATCAGAACCACTAGGGTAAGGGGAAGAAGCCAGCGCCAGTGTGATTTTTTTTTCAAGGTCTGCATAAGCCTAAAGTGGTATTGAAAACAGGCATGCCCTGCCTTGGACATGAACCTGCATTAAAGAGAAACGGTCAGCACGAACTGGCCCAATGATGAGTAAAGAAAGCTCGTCAGATCCGGAGCATAGATTTACATATTCAGGCAGAATTTAGCAAAACATCAATACTCTAGGACAGAATAGCCGTTCTGCCTAGGGGGAACGATACGTTTTTTTCTGTTGACCACCAAAGTGCAGCAGCGTGTTCGGCCATGTTGGGGGGCGTTCCTCACAAACAACCAACGTGTTTCTGCTGAGCGGGGATCGCTGGTGGCGACCAAGGGATCCCGTTGTGGGGGACAGCAGTTGAGTACCAAAATAGGTTGTTCAACACAGTGATGTCTTACGAGCAACGCGTGCGCCTATGCTTGGAGCATCGTTGTGGAGCCCCAAGGGCTTCCTGGCCGGGCCAGGGCTCCATCGAGTTCTCAGCGTTTACTGGCGTTCCGGAGGTTTAGGCGGCGGATTGAGTGGATGGGCAACCAGGCGACTGTCCTTGACCTCACACGCGGCTTCTATGGTGTCACCGTGTGGTGTTTTCAAGGTGACCTTATCCCCGGCTGCCTTATCTTTGCAAGCCTGGTAAAATTCTGGTGGGGGGGCCATGAAGAAGCCCATTTCCTTCCGGTGGTAGCCCTATTTCGTTGGCGCTGGCCAGCGAAGTGATGCCTGTAAAAACGAGCAGGGCGAGAGTTGTTTTCAATGTTGATGCAAGTGAGAACATTGTCATTTCCTTAACAGGTGAGGATGTGAGTTTGCCTGGGAGGCAGCAGGCAGCTGTTCCCTCGGGTCCACGGATGAAGTTAACCTTCTTTGGTCATTGTATGACTGAGCAGCCCCAAAGATTGCTGTTCACTGCGTTGTGTGTGGTAAATATGTCCCGCGAGTTGCGCACACCACATACCGTGCTGCAGGGGCAGGTAGAATCCGTGCAGACGGTCTACGTCCTCTCAATACAAAGACCATAGAAGTTTTGCATGGGGAAATACCGTATCTTAACCGTTTAGGTGATGACCTTTACCAATTATCTCTGGCAGATATTGGTGCACTTAATTATCACAAAAACAGGCTGGCTAGGGCAGCTTTCATCACCTGGCAACTGAATACGTTTCGTCTATGGGGTAGGGTATACGCTTGAGCCTTGAGCTATTGTTTTTATCTGCATTACTAGGCATTTGAAAGATGTCATGCTATAGTGGGTTTTGATTGCGGATTCAAGGTTTGATGGCCCGTTTCTCTTCCTCTCCCTCACGTGTACGGAGGTTTTTATGACTCTTTTACCTGCTATTGAACACGAAACACGCTCCAATCCGGATGCGGCAATCATCTGGCTTCATGGTCTTGGAGCCGATGGATCCGATTTTGCCCCTATTGTTCCCGAGCTGAATCTACCTCCTGAGCTGGGCATTCGATTTATCTTTCCCCATGCTCCCTCCCGGGCGGTGACGGTCAATAACGGCTTTGTCATGCCTGCCTGGTTTGACATCCTGGTGATGGATATCGATCGCAAGGTGGATGCGGCCCAGCTCCTGATCTCGGCTGATGCCATTAACAAATTTATCGACCGAGAGCTTGAGCGCGGCATTGACAGCCGCCGGATCATTCTGGCTGGTTTTTCCCAGGGAGGTGCTGTTGCCTATCAGGTTGCTTTGAGTCATGCCAAACCCCTGGGAGGGCTGATCGCCATGTCGACCTACTTTGCTACCAGCGATTCCATTGCCTTAAGTGCTGCCAATGAGGAGATTCCCATAGAAATTCATCACGGTGTGTATGATCCGGTGGTCCCCCAAGCTCTGAGCCTTCGTGCTGCAGAGTTTCTCAAAGGGCACAACTATACCTTTGAGTATCGTACCTACCCCATGGAACATGCGGTCTGTCCGCAACAAATTAAAGATATCTCTCAGGCATTTCAACGTTTCTTAAAGGGGTAAGTACCCAACTCGGTGGGGCTGAGCCCCCATGGGGTCCGTTTTGTCCTGCACAAGGAGAGTGCATGCAGATAGGAAATAAAACAGAGGCACAGCAACGCGCAGATCAGATAGACGCCTTTCGTGCAGAGCTTGAAATCCTGCGTAAAGAACAGGTGTTGACCCTGGAACCACTTCAAGAACAGGGGGTGCGTCGCTACCACAGGCGTTTATTGAGCAAGCTCTCGGCAGGGTTTGATATCGATACTACCAATCGGCAAAAGCAACTCAGCCTCGGGATGGGGATAACCTCCTCAATTGGTGCCATGGGGTTGGCCGCCTCTGTTTTTTTCTTTTATTACCAGTACTGGGGATTCCTTACGCTTAAAACTCAGGTGACTATGCTGGTATCCATGCCCTTTGTGGCACTGGTGCTGACCATGCTTACGGCCTGGCTGGAAAAATCAGGATATTTCGCCAAGCTGTTTGCGCTGATCACCTTTGTCTGTTTTGTTTTGAATCTTTCCATGCTGGGGCAGATTTTTAATGTGACACCCAGCCCTTTGGCCATGCTGATCTGGTCTGGATTGGCTTTTCTTTTGGCCTATGCTGTCCAGAGCCGGTTCATGCAAAGTATGGGTATTCTAAGTTTTGCTGGATTTCTCTCAGCTCAAACCGCCACCTGGTGCGGGAGTTATTGGGTCTCTTTTGGTGAGCGGCCAGAGAATTTTTTTCCGGTGGCACTCGGACTGTTTGTAATCTCGCTTATTCCCCATCGCTGGTATCCCAAATTTGCAGCTTTGTACCGAGTGTTTGCCCTGTTGCTCTTTTTCTTACCGGTACTGATTCTCGCTAATTATGGGCAGGCAAGTTATGTCGATTACGGGGTGGATCTGATCGAAATGTTCTATCAGGTGGTTGGTTTTATTATTGCCGGAGCAATGATTGCACTTGGTATCTTGTTTGGTTGGCCTGAGATGGTCAACACTGCCAATACTTTTTTCACCCTTTTTCTTTATACCAAGTTCTATGATTGGTGGTGGGACTGGTTACCCAAATACCAGTTTTTTTTACTGATTGGCCTGACAGCCTTGTTGATGCTGGTGGTGCTCAAGCGTTTGCGCATGGTTTCGGTACGTCGTAAAGCGGAGGCTGCCCTATGAGTCGAGCCTTTATCACCCGCATTATTTTTGCTGTTGCTTTTGCCCTGTTGGCCGTGGTCAACTGGGCGATGCTTTCCGGCGTAGCCGAAAACCGCACGAGCGAACCTGTGTCCCATATGTGGCTCAGTGAGCGCGAACTCACCAAGGTGAAGTGGTTGGCCTTGGAAAACAGCGGTGTAGACCTACGCATCAACTGGCGAAGTCTAGGGGGGCGAGGTAGACGAGGTACGAGCAGCTCTCCTTCGTGGCTGCGAGGAAAAAAACTCGAAGAGTTGGGCTTTGTTTTTGTCGATGGGAAGCCCGTAGGCGATACACTGTTCAACCAAGGAGGCGCACGTGAGGTCTACCTGGTTGTAGAGTTCAACGGTCCTGCCTACCACGAAGCCATACGTCGGGCCGAGCGCGATCTGGCTGAGCTGGAGGGACAACAGCACGACCCCTCTGGTGAAACATCCTCGCCAACAGACCGCTACCAGGCGCGAAAACGTATCCGTAAAGAAAAGGAAGAATTATCCCGGCTTTTTGTCGTAGATGCCGGGCTCGATCCCAAAGAATTAGTGTCATCGTATAAAGACCCAGAACGCTATATTATCACTCGTGGCCTGATTCGGCTCTACTATCAGCGTGAGAATAAGCGTTATTGGGCGCGTGGGCATATTGAAGGGTTACAGCCGGCAAAAATACATCTTTCCTTAGGGCAACGGCGTCAGCTTGAGCGTATTTTGCGAGGCGAAAAAAAGAAAAATGGGTCGATCCAGCTGCCACGATACGAGGTTGAAGTTACCTATGGCAGCCGCTATGAGCCCAATGTACAAACAATTCGTGCTCTAAAACCGACAGAGCAACCAAAAGAGAAGATCGAGGCCAATGATGAATGATATAAGTTACTGGTGTGTGTTTTTTTCCGCAGCATTTGCGTTGAATATTGCCCCAGGTCCGGATCTGCTCTTCGTGCTTTCACGTACTGTCGCCCAGGGAAAAAAAGTCGGTTTGGCCTCAGCTGCTGGTGTTTCAACCGGCGCCCTGGTGCATGTGGCGGCGGCAGCTTTTGGCCTTTCCGCTCTGCTGGCCACCTCGGCCGTGGCCTTTAGCCTGGTTAAATATGCAGGAGCCTGCTATCTGCTCTATCTGGGAATTTCAGCCCTGCGTTCGGGGGGTACCCGTTTCGATATGCTGGGAAAATCTCCCAAAACGCTGCGTCCCTGGCAGGCCTTTCGCCAGGGTGTATTTATCGATGTGCTCAATCCCAAGGTGGCAATTTTTTTTATGGCCTTTTTACCTCAGTTTGTTCGGCCGGGGCATGGCTCGGTCTCCATGCAGCTTCTGATTCTGGGGTTGTTGGTGATTGTTGTGGCCGTTGTGGTCGATGCATCGTTTGTGCTGGCTGCTGCCCGCACCACAGGCTACTTTCGCCACCATCCTAAAATGTCGCAGTGGCTCGACCGTCTCCTGGGGTCGATTTTTATAGGCCTTGGAATTCGATTGGCGTTGACCGATTCAAGTTCCTGATTCAGTTTTTTAACAAGATGCAAAAATAGCCCATTCATCATTCTCTACCAAAGGAGTGTACGATGAACAAAACTACACAGATTCAAGGCGCAATAGGGTGGAAGCTGTTGTATGCGGTATCAATAGGAGTACTGCTGCTCTTGCTGGCTTTACCGGCTTTGGCCTCTATGCAGTTACCCCAAATTACCTACTCTCAAGATAATACTCCCATTTCCTACCAGGTGTACGGAGCTGGTGAGCCCACACTTGTTTTCGTTCACGGCTGGAACGGAGATTCGCGCTACTGGCACAATCAGGTAAGCCAGTTTGCGCAAAACTATCGGGTGGTTGTCCTTGATCTTGCTGGTCATGGTCATTCTGGCATGACGCGGAGTTGCTACTCCATTCGTGCGTTTGCAGACGATGTTGCCGCTGTTGTCGATGCGGTTGGCAGCTCCACCAATATTCTTATCGGTCATTCCATGGGTGGAGAAATTGTTGGCCTTACTGCTCACATGATGCCGGAGAAAGTGCTGGGAATCATTGGGGTGGATTCCCTTGAAAATGTTGAATATTCTTTGAACCGTCAGGAAGCGGAGGCGATGCTTGCCCCCATGCTCGATAATTTTCAGGAAGAAAGCCGTGAGTTTGTCAGCACCATGTTTCGTCCCGATGCCAATCCTGAGATTAAGACCTGGGTCCTTGACGATATGGCGGCAGCACCACCAGCGGTTGCCATACAGACCCTTGAGGGATATCTATTTGAATATGTTCGAGGCACTGTCGCCAAAATCTTTGATGGGGTGCATGTGCCGGTGGTCTGTGTCAACGGAGATATGTGGCCCATTGATTATGAGGCAAATCGTCGGCATATAGGCAATTTTGAGGCAATCGTTGTGCCTGGCGGCGATCATTTTATGATGCTCGATAATGCCAATGCCTTCAATAAGGCTCTTAAAGAGGCGATCCACAAGGTGATGCGCAAGGCGGCTGATATTAAGTAAAACGGTTCGCAGCAGCATGCCTGGAGATTGGGCGTAAAAAAGGGAGCAGCCTTAGAGGGTGCTCCCTTTTTTTCTGGTGCTCGCATCACTAGGGGGAGTGGTGTTAAGGGCTTTCCCCGCATGCTGGCAAGAGATGTGGTCGCGGGCAAGGCCCGCTCCTTGTTGCATTCTGGGAATTCTTGCAAAAAATAAAATTATGCCGGCTGTGTCTGCAGCAACGTAAGAAATTCACCGGCTCGCAAGGGGTGACTAAACCAGTACCCCTGAATTTCCTCACAACCTTCCTCTTCTAAAAATGTGCGTTGGTGCTGATTTTCAACTCCCTCGGCCACGACCCGCAGTTGTAATGCTTTGGCCAAGTGCAGCATGGCGCGAACAATTGCGTCGGCTTCATCTGATTTTCCCAGCTGATGAATAAATGACTGATCAATTTTTATCATGTCAAAGGGGAAATAGTTCAGATAGGCCAGACTGGAATAACCAGTGCCAAAATCGTCCATGGCTAGAGAAAATCCTTTTTCCTTGAGCTTCAGCAGTCGTTTGTTGGACTCCTTCGGGTTGTCCATAACCAGACTTTCGGTGAGTTCAAGTTCCAAGTTCAGTGGGTGAAAACCGGTTTGGGTGATGGCCTGGTCCAGTAACTCACCGAGATCATCATAGCGGAACTGGCGGGCAGAAATGTTGATCGAAAGTCGAAGCGGCTGACCATAGGCTTGCTGCCATTGCTGAGCATCGGCGATGGCGGTCTTTATAATCCAGTTGCCAATGGGCACAATCAGTCCGGTTTCTTCGGCCAGCGTAACAAATAATTCTGGATGAAGAATACCGCGTGTGGGGTGGTTCCAGCGCAGTAGGGCTTCAGCCCCTGTAATCCGTTTTTCCTGTATTGAATACTGGGGTTGGTAATACAACTCAAATTGACCGGAGGTGAGGGCGTGGTGCAGCTCTTGTTTTAACTCCAGCCATTGGATCGCATCTTTATTGAGATCTTCAGTGTAAAAACGAAAACTGCCCTTGTCGTGCTGTTTGGCACGGTACATGGCTGCATCAGCGTTACTTAAAAGCGTTTGGCTCTCCGGGCCATCTTTGGGATAGAGAGCAATGCCCACACTGGCTCCTATATAGATTTCACGGTTGCGTACGATAAACTTATGGTTGATCGTATCTAATAGACGCCGAACAATCGTCGTCACCTGAACGAGGTTCTGCGGTGCATACAAAAGAACCACATATTCATCGCCAGCAATACGGGCAACGGTATCCAGGTCACGTACAGAGCTCTTGAGGCGACTGCCAAATTCACGAATGACATCATCGCCCGCATCGTGGCCTAAGGTGTCATTTATCTGTTTGAAATTGTCGAGGTCTAGAAAGAGAACTCCCAGCAGGAGGCGATCTCTTTTAGCCTGGCTGATGGCAAGGTCCAGGCGGGTGTGGAGCAGGTGGCGATTAGCGAGTCCTGTGAGCGGATCATAGTTGGCCTGGTGCTCCAATTGTTGCTGATATATTTTTTGCGCGGTGATGTCGCGAAGTGTTTCGATGGCACCGATGGTAGCCCCAGTTTTTTCGTCTTTAAGCGCAGTTGCGGTAAAAGCGAGCCATTTGCCGCCACTTGGAAAGTGAGGGAAAAAATCCTCAGCTTCCCAGGCCCCCTCGATGGTTGTTGAGGGATGATATTTTTCCGAATAGTAGGTGGAAAGTTGATCCATCTGATCATCAACGATCAAGTCGGCCATAACTGGACGATGATGGTCGTAGAAAGGCTTCCACGATTGAGTTGTTCCGATGAGCTGTTTTTCAGACACACCGGTGATCATCACGCAGGCCCGGTTCCAGTGGATAACCTCGTGTGCCTTATTGATGACAAAGGTAGCCACCGGAGAGTTGTTGACTATTTGGGCAAGCAAACCAGATACATTGGTCTCGGAGTGAATAGAAACCTTTTTATGTGCCATCTTGATCTCCACGACAGAGTTTTTTCTCCTTTTTGCATGTATGCAGCAAGGAGAAGTGAAGGGCACGAAACCTATTCAAGAAGACGAATTGTGTAAAAAATGAATGTAAAGGTGGCGAAAAGAAAGAAAAACGACAAGGGAAGTGTCTCCTCCTGACACACAAAACATCCAGCTGTATAATTGGTTGGAATACCAGCGGAAATGAAGAGATGTTCTTATGCTGAATAATCCCGATAAAGAATTTTGTAGCTGTATCGTTTTGACCCTTTTATTCGTTTGTTCTTCATCACCCTACCAGCTGAAGCCCGCTGAGGGAAGAGGAAAATGTAGGTAAAGATATTGAAATTCTGAATTTTTGATCAGGGTGATTGCTTTATTAGATGAAGAAGAGGGGGGGATGTTTGAATTACGTTTTTGTATCAGCTCGAGTCCGTTGGGAGACAACGGTTACGTGGGCTACTGGGGACGTTTAATGCTTCCCTGGTAGTGCGAGCAAATGCTGCTTTCAAAGGTAGTCAAGTAAGCTCAGGGAGGAGACACGGGCCGTGACCTGCATGGTGGCCTCCAAGGCTGTCTCCATCTCAGCGATTTCCGATAAGATGCTGGTCAGGTCCGCATCTTGATGACTGGAAAGGGTGGACTCTATTATCAGTAAAGCGTTTTCATGCATGCTGATCATATCGTCCATCCGTGAAATGGTGTTGCCCAGGGTACTTTGTTTGGTACGTACCTGTTCTGCCCCGTCTTCAAGCGTTGTCAGGGTATTGGAAATAGCACTGGTCGTACCGCTGGAGAGGGCGGTTTCCAGGTTTTCCAGGGCGGTGAACAGGTTGACCGGGCTCATGAACAATTCTTCACCGGTTATGTTTTTTGCAACTGTAGATCCAGGATTGACTTCAATCATGATGTGGTCATTTATGCCGCTATAGGTAACCGGAGAGCCAGAAAAGGGGAGAGTCTGGTCAGCATAACCGGCAAAGAGGTACTTGCCATCGACCTGGGTGTTCGCTAAATCAAGTAGCTCTTCCTGTAGTTGCGCGACCTCATCGGCCAGTGTTTGCCGGTCACTGTCTGACATGCTGTAGTTGGCTCCAGTGCTGGCAATCTCTTTAGCCCGAACCATGAGCTCCTCTAGTGAATTGAGATAGATTTCAGAGGTGGAGAGATTATCGGTTACATTGTTGCAATTTTGAACGTACCGTTCACTCTTGACTATATCAGTACGGCAGTTAATGATTGTCCCCACGGATGACGGGTTTTCCGAGGCTTTGTCTATATCGATGCCGGTCGATGTTTTGATGTACAGCTCATTGATGGTCGAGGAGGTTGAACTTAGATTTGACTGCAGATTTCTGTAAGTGGTGGTGTCGCGTGTTATGATCATGTCGGGCTCCTTTTTAATTACATCTGCAACAAGGTATCGAGCATGTCTTTGACGATGCCAATGTAGTTGGACGCTGCCTCATAACCAGCCTGGTACTGAATGAGGAGAACCATTTCTTCATCCGTAGAAACGCCGGAGAGCGAGTCGCGTTTTGCGCTGAGCTCATCCATGGATTCGGTACTTGCGGTTAAGCGTTGCTCATTACTGACCACCTGAAGACCTGCATTGGCGGCAATTCGCGAATATTCCTCTGTGTAGGTTGATCCGTTGATGCTGGTGGTTTCACGCAGGGCAGCAATATCCAGACAGAGGCTGTTGTCAGCAGTTGCGCCGGTGGTCCCCGCTGCAATCAATGATGGATCATCAAATTCGGGAATAGTCACATCCCGCACCGAAAGCAGGCCTTTTAACTCACCGCTGAAATCTTCATGATCAAGATTAAAGCTGGTGTTTCCTGTGGTCAGGGTAATTTCAGTAAGGCCACTGACAGTTGCAGTTGAAAGTGTTGACGCTACATTGCCGGTGACCAGGGGCAGGCCATTTTCGAGCTGAAGGCAGAGCATGTCATTGTTATCTGTGTACATGGAGGCTCCGCAGGTTTCGCTTATCTCCTGTACCAAAAGGTCACGTTCATCGCGCATCGTATTGGCATCTCCACCTGACAGCTCCGCCTGCATAATCGACTGGTTCAGATTGGCAATCTGCTGCAGGTTGTCATTGAGATCAGGGATGATGGATTCAATGCTGGTGTTGATAGATTCCACCACATCGCCCAGCTGCTGGTCGATCTGTTGAAAATGTTCTGCCAGGTTAGCTGCCTCCTGAATCACCTGCTGTCGTTCTGTTGTCCCTGCCGGATTGGTGCTTAGCTCTTCCCAGGCATCAAAAAAACTGTCAATATCACTTGATAAGCTGGTATCGCTGATGTCGAGCACTTGTTCGATATCTGAAAGGGGAGTGCTGGCACCATCGTACTCACCATAGGTTGCTTCCTGGGCGAGCAGCTGTTTGATGATAAAGGTATCGTTGCTACGGTCAATGGAGTTAACAGAACTGCCTGTGCCATAGGTGAGCCCGCTCTGGGTTAAGGGCGTGTTGCTGATAACATTGGTGCCCTGGCGAGTATACCCCTCGGTGCTGGCATTGGTGATGTTGTTACCCGTTATCTGCACAGCAGACTGGCTAGCATAAATGCCGGATGCGCCGGTATAGAGAGAGGTGATCAGGTTAGCCATGGCTATACACTCCGGTTGAGTACCCGAGGTCCAACACCGATTTGCATTGAGCGCCCAAGAGGAGCATAGGTCAGAGTGCGCCGAAAGGTATTATCCTGCAGCCGTTTCACCAGTTTGAGGCCAGATTCAAGGAGCATGCGATTACGCTCATTGTTTTTTTTGATAGACTCAATAACTGCTTTTTCTTCTTCATCAACCGCATCTTCTTGCTGGTTGAGCACTTTCATTAACTCAATTTTTTCATGTTGAAGTTCGTGCAGCTGGCTCATGCGCAGATGGGCAATTGCTCGTCGCTCACGGACAAGAAGGTCGTTGAATGCCTGCAGGCTCTGTTTTAGCGTATCATTTTTCATAGCTGCGGCTCCTGTTAACGAATGAGATTAACCAGTTCATCCAACATCTCGTTTGTCGTTGTAATGACCTTGGAAGATGCCGAATAGGCGTTTTGAATGGTAATGAGGTCAACGAATTCGGTTGCCAGGTCAACATTGGAAAGTTCCAGGGCTTGGGTAATCAGTGTCCCCTGTGAGGGGCCGGGGTATCCAAGGGTGGGCGTGCCGGATTCGCTGGTTTCAGAAAAGAGGCTGCTCCCCACAGCATCCAGACCATCGTCGTTGATAAAGGTTGCCAGGGATATCATGGCGACTGGTAAGGTTTCACCGTTTGAATATACGGCGCTTACAGTGCCGTCTGAGGATATATCCACATCGGTTACTTCACCGGATGAGTACCCATCCTGGTCCTGGGAAAATACAGTGGAGTCACTGTCATACTGAGTTGTGTCGAAGGTGTAGGTGACAAGCTGGGTTTGATCGGAGCCATTGTCCCAGGTGAGAATACCTGCTGTGGTCGTTCCTGTTCCGCCTGTAACCAAATTGCCGTCTGTGTCAAAGGTAAGTGTGCCGGTACCGACATTTTCCAGTACGCCGCTTGTACCTCCTGTGAGATCTCCACCGTCAACCGTCAGGTTCCAGTCCCAGATCTGATTACTTACTTTGGTGAAGTAACATGTAAGCAGGTGTGATGTTCCCAGTGAATCGCAAATGGTTGAAGTCGTGTCGTAGTGGGAAGTTTCTTCAGGGGTGGTGATATTAAAAACACCGCCGTTGAGGATGTCAGAATTCGAGTCGAGATTGGTTTGAAGCTCAACATTTTCCGTTGTTTTAGCCTCAATCTGTGAGACCATGTCGACCTGGATGTCGCTCAGGCTGCCGCTTGTCAGCACGCCGCTGCTGTTATAGGTTGCCCCTTGAACCCGTAAACCATCGGCTGTCACCAGATAGCCGTTTTCGTCAAAACTGAAGTTACCGTTGCGGGTGTATAGGCTTCCATCGTTGAGTGGATCAGTTACGATAAAATAGCCATCTCGTAACTACTCACACCCTCTAAAAAAAGCTCAAATCCAAATAAATAACTTGACAGGTTTTTGCCGGATTTTTTTTCAATAGCCAGGGATGCCAACAAAAATGCCCATCAACGCGCCTGGTCGTCTCTAAATCGTTCCAATATTGCGTTCCGATAGCAAACAGATGCGATAGCGTTCAATCGTTCAACTCATGGGCGCACAGGAGGTCGAAAAAAGCCATGGTATAGTAAACCCATGGGAACAGTAAATAAAATAAGGGTTCGCGAAGAAGTCGATCTCCTCAAACAGGAATTTGAACAGCTTTGTTCCGACGGTAAAGTCTCCTCTGAGATACGGGTCCTGTTCAACAGTCTGTTGGTTGTCGTCGAGTTGATACTCTCTATCTTTCTTGAGAAGACAACGCGCAAGGGAAACAAAAACTCGAGCATTCCTTCTTCGCAAACCGAGAAAGACGAAACTGCGACCAAGCACTGCACCACTACCGGCAAGGGAAAACACGTCAATGGGCGTGTTGGTAATACACGCGTCAAAGAATCAGTCACCACTGCTCAGGTCGAGGTGTGTGATACCTGCGGAATGGTGCTGGAAAACGTTGCATGCCAGGGGCATGAACGTCGGACAAAAATCGACATCGTTTTTGAAAAAGTTGTCGAACATATTGACGCAGAAATAAAGCAATGTCCTAATTGTGAGGCCACGGTCAAAGGGCGTTTCCCTGACGATATGCCGGGTAAGCTGCAGTACGGCAATGGGCTTAAAGCGTTTGCCATTCATTTGGTTATCAGCCAGATGGTCGCTTTAAACCGGGTTCAAAAACAGATAGCAGCCATGATCGGTAGCGTAATCTCCGAGGCCAGCCTGCTCAAATTTGTTTTGCGCTTGTACCAATCACTCGAAGCATGGGAATCCAGAGCTATTGATAGGCTGCTGCAGGCTCCATCCCTGCATGTGGATGAAACCTCGTTTCGGGTTGAAGGGAAGAATCACTGGATTCACGTCTATTCTTCCGGCGAAACAACCCTGAAAGTACTGCATCGAAAGCGGGGCAAGGAGGCAATCGAAGGATTGAATATCATCCCTCGGTATGGCGGGGTGATCATCCATGATTGCTGGGCATCATATTTATCCTACGACCATTGCGGTCACGGACTTTGCGGCTCGCACCTTTTGCGAGAGTTGACGTTTGTCGTTGACTCTAACCAATACCGGTGGGCCCGCAATCTAAAAGCGGTGCTCCAGCAAACGTGTCGTACGGTGGCTCAACGTCCGGAAAAATGTCTTACCGAACGGGAGTATGCCAACCTGCAGAAGCGCTACCGTAATATCCTTACGCGTGGCAGCAAGGAGTTGCCCAAGATCCCTCCAAAACCCCAAGGGAAGCGCGGCAGGATAGCCAAATCCGATGCGCACAATCTTTGGGAGCGATTACAAAAGCATGAGGCGGCAGTCTTGCTTTTTGCCAAAGAACCACATGTACCGTTCACCAACAACAGAGCGGAAAGGGATCTTCGCATGGCTAAGGTAAAACAGAAAATATCCGGTTGTTTTCGACGTAAACAATATGCCCAGGCTTACTGCAGGATTTCAAGTTACCTGCAGACCATGGCAAGCCAGGGGATCAATCCTCTTGTCGCTATCCAGTTGGCACTGGCAGGAACTCTGCCTGATGCCGAAGAATAGGGGTGAGTAGTTACGCCATCTCCTTCAATCGCGATATCAGTGGAACTTTCAGTGGATTCAAAGCCACCTTGGCTGTAGTTGGTTTGAACGGTCTGAACTTGTGCTCCTCGGCCAACCTTGAGAGTTCCCACTCGAGCTTGCGATATTCGCGGAAAGAAGATCGGAAAAGAGCGTAGAGCTTGATTTAAAACCCACCGTTGAACTGTTGGCAATATTGTTGCCGGTGACAGTCATAGCCTGCGAGGTTCCCTGAAGCCCGGTGATAGCAGTATAGAGTGCGGTTGAAAGTCCCATGTGTGTCCCCTGAACAGGTCGCCATATTTGTTTCACGGAACCGGATTAATGCGTATCCGCCCCAGAGAGCAATATATCGGCTTTTGAGTGCGTCCTTGCAGCAACACTCCCCATCCTGGAGAGAACAGTTTCTAAAAGCACTGTTTTGCTCTTCCTGAGCAATTGGTACAGGGCTCTTTGCTAGGTTATCGACAGGGAGTGGTGTTGATTTTTATCGTGATATCGTAACGTTGAGTACGAAGAATGTTGCAAAATTAGAAGCTTGGTCAATGGTGTAACAATGTGTGTGATGGAAAGCATGCTCAGTGGACAAAGCTAAAACTTGAACGAGAGAGGAGTTTGAGTTTTAGTTAGTGATATCAGTGTGTTGCTGGAAAGGTGTTTCACGCAACCATTACGTGTGAAATCGTGCGACGCTGAAAATGAGGAGAGAAGGTCTAAAATGTGTATTCTATCAGAAAAGTTTTCTTGACAAGTAGGGTGTATCTCGATATAATAGCCACGTTCCACACGACATGGCCCCATCGTCTAGTGGCCTAGGACACCGGCCTCTCACGCCGGGAACAGGGGTTCGAGTCCCCTTGGGGTCACCAAGTAATTTCAATCACTTGGTGATTGTTATCATATCTGTCGAGTTTGAAGTGGGGGCCCTTTGGGGGCTTTCATCCGACAGAATAGGTTGTAACCCGGTTAGTGCATTGATCACTGACCGGTTTTTTTTTTATTTTATGGATATACCTTTCTGTGGTCGAAATATTCTCGTGCCGCAGATGATCTTGTATATCTACCAGCGGTACGCCTTTACTCGCCAAGATCGACGCGCACAAATGGCGTATTCCATGAAAACCAAATCTTTCCACTCCGGCCCGCTTGCATAAACGCCGCATCCATTGCGTGCGGTACTTGATAGGGCAGGGCTGTGCCTGGCTCCACAAATACCCATTTGCAACTTCCTGTTGCACGGTGTTGGTCCCGCAGGGCTTCCATGGCTTCGTCAGTCATGGCGATCCAGGCCGCGTTCAAGGTGCCGAGCCGATTCTTTTTCCAGTGTAGCCGAATACGTCCGTTGATGAAATCAACATCCTGCCAGCGGAGTTGAAAAAATTCAGCCCGACGAGCCCCTGAGTAGAGATAGCACAGCAGCATTCGCTTATCCTGGAGCTCTGTGGTTTTCTCATACACCTTCCAAAATTCGGAAAGGGTAGGAATTCGCCTTTCATGACGGACCTCACCTTGTTTGGTGGTTCGCTGAAAAGGATTTTCATACGGCAACCCGATATAATCTCTCCCCCAATTCCAGGCGGCAGAAAGGTTTTTTCGGTCTTTGTTGGCAGCGTTTCCAGATCTTTTTTGCGCTTGTTCCTGAAAATGTTTCAGAATAGCCAAGAGCTGAAGATTGTTTACCGATGATTGCGGATTGAAACCAGCAGCAAAAAAACAGAGTTATGGTCAAGTCTGGTGTTTAAGAATAGCTCTCAAATGACGGCCCTGTTCAGTTCGCCTTCTGTTAAAGAGGTGACAGGCTCCCCATCCTTGAACTTAACGCCCCAGATAATCTCAGCTAGAAGCTTGAATCCTCTTAGCCTTTGCCACTTTTTTCCTGCACTCATTCCCAGTTTATAGACCATCGCCAAGATTGTTCGGCGGGCAACACATCCTCGGGTTTTATCTGTTCTTAGCCGTACCGTGGCAAAGGTTGATTCAATTGGATTAGATGTCCGAATGTGTTGCCAATGTGGAGCTGGAAAATCATAGAAAGCGAGTAATTGTTCTTTATCCTTCTCCAGGCATTCCATAGCCTTGGGATATTTTCCCGAATAAGCCTGGATGGTTGTTTCGAAGGCCTCAAAGGCGTCCTTCTTTGTCGGCGACATCCATATCTCGTGCAACGCCTGCTTGACCTTTGGTTGAACCATTTTCGGCAGCTTGTTGAGCACGTTGGCTGTTTTATGTACCCAGCATCGTTGATGTTTTGTTTGTGGGAAAATCTTGTGCAACGATTTCCAGAATCCTAAGGCACCGTCACCAATAGCCAACTCAGGGGAGTGAATGAGTCCTTGTTCTTTGACGCGTACTAGTAATTCAGTCCAACTCTGCTCAGATTCCCGGTATCCATCTTCGATGGCAACAAACTCTTTCCTGCCTTGCTCCGTCACGCCAATAATCACAAGGATGCATTGTCTGGTCTCATCGCTGCGGATATTAAAATACACGCCATCTGCCCAGATATACACATACCTCTTGTTCTCAAACCTGCGCCGACTCCACTGTTCATGCTCTGCTTCCCAAGCACGCTTGCAACGACTGATCGTGGCTGACGACACCCCCGAGGCTTCCTTGCCAAGAAGAGCTTGTAGGGCTTCCTGAAAATCACCGGTAGATATCCCTTTGAGGTAAAGCCAGGGCAGCATTTCCTCAATGCTCTTGGTCTTTCGAAGATAGGGAGGCAAGAGTCCCGAGTTAAATTTGACGCCTTTCCCCCGTTTGTCCCGAACTTTCGGCACCCTGACACTCACGGGGCCAACACCGGTCTGAATTTTCCTTTCTGGTAAGTAGCCATTGCGAACTACCTGGCGACGACCACTTGCATCGGTGCATGCAGCATATTGCTGGAGGAATGCATCCAGTTCGGCTTCGACAGCCTACGCAATCAACTGGCGTGCACCGGAACGAAGCAAATCAGTTAACGGATCCTCAGAAATCTCCCCTGGCTTTTTCAGGGGAATAATTTTACTCTCACTCATGACGTATCCTTTTTTGTTGGAAGTAAGTTTTGGCGAACTGTTTCCAACAGGATATGTCATTTTTCTTTTAGCGCTCCCTCAAACACCACTTTCAAGCATAACTCTTTGGAATTATGAATACTGCTGATAAACGGAAGACTACTCAACCCTGTGTTGATACGTTTACTCTTTTCACGCAAGAAAACTCCCATCTTGAAGAGGTTGAGCTTCACAGGCAGTTTCGTAGGCAGCTCTTTCAGCAATCACTATTTACCGATGCAACCTGGTATGCTTTGAAATGTATCTCATTGTCAAAGGCGTCAGGGGAACAAGTTCTTATTGATGATTACCTGGAGGCGGAATCATGTGCGTATTCTGCGCATGACCTGACAACCGCTCTAGAGATGATAGAGCAGTTACGTTTGATAATTCCAAACAACGATCAGTTTGTAATGCGTACCGGGCTTTATCATATGCTCAAAGGTGACTATCATCTCGCTGAAAAATTTTATCTGGAAGCCTACAAATTATCGCCACAAAATTCTAATAACTGTGATGCGCTTGCACATGTAAATGCTTTGCTCAATAAACCGGATAACATCGTTCTTTATGGAAATAGAGCACTTGAACTGAAAGATAGGGAGGCAATGCAAGAGGAGAATCTTTCAAAGGTGTACGCGATTGTCGGTGACCAATACACAATCAACACACCTGTACCCTCATTTTCTCCTGAAGAGCCTGGGCGAAATGTCATTGCATTTAGTCTTTGGGGAAATAATCCCCAATATAATGAAGGAGCAATCCTCAATGCAATTGCAGCACAAATAATTTATCCCGGTTGGAGTTGCCGTTTTTACTGTGATACCACTGTTCCCAAAAAAACTACGGAAAAATTGATTGCTCTTGGTGCTGATGTTCGAATGTTACAACAAAATACGCTGCCATTTTTTGGTTTATTCTGGCGATTTTTCGTAGCTGCAGATCCTACAGTAGAGCGATACCTTATTCGTGATTGCGATTGTATTTTAAACTGTCAGGAGCGAGTGGCGGTCGACGAGTGGATTCAATCAGGAAAACATTTTCACATTATGCGCGATTATGCCTCACATACGGAATTGATCCATGCGGGAATGTGGGGTGGTGTTTGCGGTGCAATTCCTCAGTTAACGGAGTTGATTGTCGACTACTATGATAACCATGGCAAGGAACGAACCATCGATCAACGTTTTCTTCGCCATTACCTTTGGCCAATCATCAAGCAAAGCTATTACTGCCATGATAGTCATTTTAATTTTGGCGCATGCAATCCATTTCCCTTATTGGGCCAATATCCCAAATCTTTGGGAAATGTAGGAATGGATTTCACGGTAGCCTGTAAAAATCTAGTTGGGAAAATTTTATAAACGCCTTGCATTATTGAGTATTTTTGGGCGATTGCGTTAGCAAGTGGCTTAAAAATACCTGTCGATATGCTCCCCAAAGTTATCCTTTGTAAAGAATGTAAAATTATCAGCAAGCATTTGACACTAGGTAATATTACCTATAATATTAATCAAGTCCATTTCCCTGGACCTTCACATGCTGCCCCCACTGTCACTCCCTCAAACGACGGTGGGGGCTTTTTTTTATACGATTACCGTCAATGCTCAGCTGGAGGTTTGCTGGGAACAAAATTTTTTTATCCCATGAGTTCTTTGTGGTTGGTTTGGTAATCATTTGTAATTATTTGACTAAATTTTCAAGATTTTTTGGGCCTAGGGGAAAAAAGAGCCAAATAGAGAAAAATTTATAGAGAAATATTTACTAATAAAAAAACATAGGGTATTATATCTTCACGTTCTGCAAAACGTACCCATATGACCCCTTTGCCATTTTTCATCCTTTTACATGGCAAAGGGGTTTTTTTTATTTTTCAGCTGAGCGACGGTGAGAGTTACGTTGTTTTAGGTGTGATCTTCTGGAGCTGTATTGTGCGAAAGAGGAGGAGTGAAATTACTTAGAAGAGAGGAAGACCTAGAAATTCCGCTCCTATGCGATTTTTTCTTTGATTTCTTATGGTTATTGTACGTGTAACTTCATCGCCATCATCCGTGCGATATTTAATTTTGAGGCTTAGGCCCTTGGTCAACAGAAGACTGTCTCTGTCTGTGCAGATAAAGCTGATGCCGCAGGTGGATGCATCGCGAAGGTAGACCTGTATGTTGTAATTTTGGGGGAATATAAGGGCGCCTAATCGGCAAACAGGTTCTCTGGGATGGACACGACGATCGAATTGGATAAAGGTCGAACACCCACATTTACAACGTACTAGTTTTTCGGCGATTCCGTGTGGTGCGGGGATGTACCAACTTTTTTCACAGTTTCGACAAACAATTTTGACCTTGCCATGCAGTACCTTACAGGACAAGATTCGACGAGGATATTTACTGTTCTTGTCCGTGAAACGATTTGAAAACGCGTAGAGCATTGCCTTGTGTGATTTTTTTTATTTTAGTTCGTAAACCTGAATTCTGGTCAGTGCAGACTACGTCATGCAATACATCAGCGAATATCTAGGTGTAGCTAATCACAAATAGAGTAATATACCTATGGCTATTTCAATAAATGCCAGCTCAAAGATCTGCATGTGAACTCAGAAAGATTTGTTTTGCTTACAGTGCTTACGCTAAACATCTAACTTTCTGTGATAGTTGGGAAAATATTCTAGCCACGTCGATCCTAAAAATTATAAAACTTTTTCTATGCTTCATTACGAAGGACCGATTTATCGTCCCCCAAGTGAGGCGGATTCTCTGCTAGTACAGGCTACGGTGGGATGCCCGCACAATAAATGCAGCTTTTGCATGGTCTACAAGGATGGCCCACCGTTTAAAATTCGATCCCCCCAGGATATCTGTGAAGATATGGCTTGGGCCGCAAAAGAGTATGGTCCTTGGGTGACCACGTTATTCTTTCCGGCCGGAAATAGTATTGCCATGCAAACCGATGCCCTCAGTAAAATATGCAAGTATGCATATCAAACCTTTCCCAATTTACAGAGAATCACCGTCTACGGTTCTGCACAGTATATTCTCAGAAAAGGGCTGGCAGAAATGCAACAGCTTGCCCATGCGGGGTTGTCTCGTATTCATGTTGGGCTTGAATCGGGTGATGATGAGGTGCTGAGGGCGATACGAAAAGGAGTTTCCCGTCAGCAACAGATAGAAGCTGGATAGGTCGTCATGGCTTCGGGGATTGAGTTGAGTTTGTATGTTTTGCTTGGCATAGGGGGCAGAGAGCGCAGTCATTCCCATGCGCAGGCAACGGCAACAGCGTTGAATGCCATAGTGCCAAACGTTGTTCGTTTGCGGACTTTACTTCCGAAGAAAAATACACCATTGCTCGATGATATACTCTCCGGTCAATTTCAGATGCTTGGGCCACACGAGGTCTTGCGAGAAACGCGGACTCTCATTGAAGAGCTGAGGATTCAAACAGAAATATCCAGCGACCACTATACCAACTACATTGCTATTCAGGGGAAATTGCCGCGAGATACGACACAGATGCTTAACAGTATTGATGTTGCCCTAGACCAAGACGTATCCAGCATTCGACCGGTGTATATTGGGGATCAGTAAGCAGGCTTAATTCTGATAGAGATGATCATTAAACACTGATATTGACCATCCCGGTGGGGGCATGGAGCATTTTTTCTATGAGTATCTTAATCGGTTCTTGCGCACCAACCAGAAACTGAGCCGAATAAAGGGTGCCTGTGCTGAGTAGTGTTGTTAATTCTTGCTTATGATAACCTATGAACTGCGCACGTGAGGCATCCTGGGAATAGAAGGTCAGGTTGATCTTATTATCTTCCTGGTGCACTGTAATGTTGAGATTGCCCAGGCCTTCGAGCTGCAGATATAAGCTCAGTTCATGTTGTTGTCGGTTTTTTTGTTGGTTTTCCTGCCTATCTTTTTGATTTTTATGGTCAATAAGTAAAAAACCTGACTGAAGAAAGGGGAAAGGGAGCGGCATAAAAAAAATAGACTCGAACCCTAAGCGCATCTGAACGAGTTGTGAAAATTGGATGGTGTGCAGAGCTTCATCAACGGTCTGCTGAAGAGAAGGTGCAGGACTCTGACTTGTGAGTTCCAACAGTGCAAACTTGAGTGTATGGGCAGCCTCCTGACTCTTTCCTTGAGACAAGAGTCGTTCCATGTTTGTCCCCAGTAGTTCAAGGGATTGCTGGAGTTGCTGTCCAGTAACAGGAGGGGGGGCATGGTGTGTGTGTGTCTGCGCCGCCTGGAGGAGAAAAAATGTCAATTGAACCAAGGGCTGTGAGAAGTTTTTCCCTGAGGTGTACAGTTCGACTAGTGGACGAAGGGCTGTTTGTAATGCCTCGGGTAAACTTAGCAGTTGGCGCATTGCGTCGTTCTGTGCGAGGCTTGCAGCCCCTTGCTTAGAGAACAGAATTGAACTCTCGAGATTCCCCTGCATGCCCGGGGATCCGTTGTCTGCTCCTGTTGGGATAAATATTTTTGCCAGGGCTGCAGCCTCTTGGCGTGTTACCAAGGGGGCTTCAGGCAATGCTTGTATTGCTCCTAAAAGAGCTCCGATGGTTTGATTTTGGCTGCTCGTAGAAGTCGCTTCTGCTTCAGAGAGAAGACTTGCTATCTGGGTGATGATTGATGCAAGGCCTGAGGGGGTGGGCTTGTCGCTCAACAGGTGTATCTGCAGCTGTTGCAAGACCTGCTGTGAGTCTGTGCTGAGTTGAGGAAGTTGCGTGTGTTGGGTAAGATTTGCCAACTCACTGAGCGATTCTCCCTGACGAAGGATAGTATGCAGCGAAGAAGCTATACGCTGATTAAGTTCATTGATCTGGTTCTGGTCAGCAACCTTCAACTGCAGTTGCGGGGTTAGGGCGGTTACCTCAAGGGTCAGGTTTTGACCAGGTTTAAAATTTGCTATTGTTTCTACGGGGATGTGTTTCTCACCGATGTGCAAGGTGAGTACATTGGTCGATGCATCTTTTGAGCCAACTGAGGCCTGCACGAGCTGGCCGAGGGTAAACCCGGAAGCAGGGCGCTGGAGTTGACTCTCAAGTTTACTGGTTGGTGAAAGGGCTTGGATCTCTGGAATCAGAGGAGTGATAGCCACGGTTCCTCATTGAGCTATGCTTGTTTCGGCAAAGGAGAAAGCGTCTTGTACAGCCTTTCTATAATGTACACAGAAAAAAAAGGACTTCGGCCTTTACTCCTCAGTTTGTACATTTTCGCGTAGTTGACGGCGTTGTTCCTGGAAGCAGATAGAAATTACCTGATCACGTGCTTTCTGGCTGATCACTTCAAAGTGAAAGGCCACCTGATAGCGGTTTTTTCTTAAGCGGTAGGTGCGGACAATTTCAGCCAGGCAGACGACGGATGGCTCATCGTCTGGCATGGTGATCACCAACTGTATATTGTGGCGTGTAGAAGGCTTTTCAGCAAAGACTGCAAGTACACCGCTGCCGCTCAAATCAATGGTTGTTCCCAGCATTTTCCAGGTTTTTGCATTCACTTCTCGAGGTCCGGCAATATAACTGGCCTCTATTTGAGTATTAAGCAAAACACGGAAATAATCGCGTAACGATTCAGGGGAGACAGGTTCGCGAGCGGTAAAGAGGAGACGGCGTGCGTCACTGACTTTATCAAGCCGCGCAATGAGATTGAGTGATTCTCCTTGGTGTTCCACGGCCAGATTGCAGTTAGCTCCGAGCGAGAGATTTTCCTGCTCCCAGGAGTTGGGTGGAAAAACCAGTTCAATCGCTGTATCGTCTTTTTTGCGCAATATGGCTTTGCAACGATAATCCTCTCCCTCTTTTGCCGGAATATCGACAATGGTCGTCGCGTGATCTTTTATTTTATCAAGTAAGGTTACTATGCTCGCCACGGTAATGATCTTCTTTGGGATAATGAGTTATAGGTAAATATGCCAACTAAAGTGGACGTTCTAAACTAACACGCATGCGTAAGTATCGGCGTTGAAGTTCAAAACAACAGGCCATGATTTTATCCTGACTCTCTGAGTCGATCAGATCAAAATGCAAGGCGGCGTGATAGAGCCCTTCTTCAATTTTTCGACAACGTACAACATGGCCCAGAGCATTGATGACATCCATGCTCTGGCTGGGAAGGGTGAGTTCTATGCGAACCTGGGTCCCTTTTTCCAAAGGATCGCTAAACGCGCACAGCAGGCCACTGCCACTCAAATCTATAGTGTCGCCAAGCATGCGCCAGCTTTCTCCTTCGCGTGCCATATTTTCTGGCACAACCGAAGAAGCTGCAACGCGTGCTGTCGCATCAACCCTGAAATAGTTTCGTGTTTGGGTGTGGGTTGTTGAGTCTTTTTCTATACAGTGCAAAATGCATGGTGGATCATAACGGTCCATATCAGCGTCGATCGCCACTGTCTGTTCGGGGAGATCTATCATGAGGGTGCACGGACGCTCAGTATCGACCTGGGCAAAGTCCAAAGTATCCAGAGGAAAACGCAAAGAAAATTTGGGTGGTGTTGCCTCGTCAAAGAAACAGGGAAATCGCACTTTTTCAGCATTCCCCTTGAGGGGAATAGCCACTCTCAGTGCAGAACCTTCTTTTACTTGCGGTAAGAAACTTTTTTGTGAGGACAAGTGATTACCCTTTCTAGGATTAAGCTCGATGTTGTATGTAGATTGCCATAAGCTTTCCAAGAAAGGAAGAATTTTTTCGCACCTTTAGCGATTGGGTGGCCCTGATTTGTTCTCTGTTTTACAGTTGCGTGAAAGAAGAAGCTCTTAATTGGAGATGGAAATCCGTTTGCCCGTATGCTGGGTAGCAGGCCGATAGCCCCGTAAAACCGTATTCCCTTTTTTTAACTTCACTAATTCTTCACGATGAATGACCAATATTGAGCGTAACTGACGGGTAACCCGTTCGTTCTGCTGGTGGATTGCACGCATCAGCTCTATGAGTTCAAGGATATGTGGATCCCTGCGCAGCTCGGGAGTGGTATGTACCATCTCCAGTATCGTGTTGTCGTTGCTCTTTACCTGCTCCTGCAGCTGAATTAACTGTTGACTGAGCGCAATAATGACTTTGCTGTCCTGCCCACGCATTGCTCGCTCAATGATATTCAGGTGCTCCGCTATAGCCTGGTAATCTGCGAGAGATTGTTCAATAATTTGCGCATTCATATTACATTGCCGCTGTCAGAGGTTTGTAATTGGCACCAGGGCCGGTCGGCTCGATACCAGCAGCTTCACGCATTTCCTGTTTGTTGAGATCAATGGCCTGGGCCCAAGTTGCTCGCAAATCTGCAAGCATGTCTTTTACTTCTTGCAGCGCATTGGCATCATTTTTCAGATTTCCCTCCAGCAATCGTTTGAGCATATAGCTATAAAGCGCATCCAAATCCTCAGCGAGCTGGGTGTTTTGGCTGTGGTCTAAAGTGGCGGCAAATTCTGAGATAATAGCAGAGGCTTTGTTAATGTAATACGCACGCTTATCGATGATGCCGCCCTCGATGGCCTGAATGCCCTGGGCGACAAATCTGATAGCTCCGTCATAGAGCATCAGCATCAGTTGCTCGGGTGAGGCCGAGTTGACCGTGTTGGTCAGGTATTGGTTCACATATCCGTTCATTATTTCCCCCCGCTCATCATGTTGCTCAGATTTTCCATTTGCTGAGTCAGGTAGTCCGATTGCGAGTTCAGGCTGCTTACCAGCGTTTCCATAGCGCTAAACTGGGACTCAAGCGTTTTTTGCCGCATTTCCAGTCGAGCTTCTGTTGTTGTAATTTGCTCTTCTATTTTTCCGAGATTAGTCTCTATGGATTCTTTTTTGGTCTTGTAGAGTCCTGTCCCGGAATTGGTCATGTCATAGAGATAATTTTTAAACTTGGTTGCTATCCCTGTGACCCCATCCTCACCGGCGAGCAAGGTTGCTATGTCATCTAGATTATTATTGATGGCATTGTTCAGTGTTGTCTCATTGAGTTCAATGGTTCCATCTTTTTGGGTTTCAAAACCCAGTTGCGACATGGCTTTGAAAATGCCAGAGTTTGCTGTCGTTTCCGTAAGCAAGTTCTGCAAACGTCGTTTGACAGCATTGATGCTGGCATCACCCCCAAGAACCCCGCTTTCTGTCCCGCCATAAGCTGACTGCTCGGTAATAAAACTGATGACTTCGTTGTATCCTTCGGCAAAGGCACTGATAGCGGTTTTGATATTCTCCTTGTCGACGTTTACATTGAGGGTTGTTGTTGTTCCCTCTTCAGCTTTGACAAGATCCAGGGTAACACCTGGAATCGCCTCTGAAAGCGTATTGGAATCACTATAAATATCAACAGTATCCACTCGAATATGTGCCTGGCTCGCCGCTTGTACAGGTGTGCCGATGGACAGCGCTTCTCCACCAACTAGTCCGCTTGCATCAAGGGTAAATGCGGTGGCAACATTTTCTCCGGTTAGAGAGAGTCGATAGGGATCAGTATCGGTCCCTGTGTTGATAATACCTGCAGATAGGCCTATATCTGCTTCATTGATTGCTTTGACAATTCCAGCAAGCGAGTTGTTCTCATCGTTGATTGTGATCTGATGATCGGTGCCATCGACATTGATGGTCAGGGTGCCACTGCCAAAGAGTGCGCTGCTTGTATCCGCGTAGCCGGTTTCAGAAACAGACTTCTGCACCTGCGCCAGACTGACAACCTCAACCTGATAGCTGGCACCGGTTACGGCATTGGCGTTTGCCGAGGCAGAAAGATAACTCTCTGAACTCTGTTTAACGGATCGCTGCAGCAGGGTTGAAGAGTAATTGAGGTCTTTAATGCCATCGGAAAAGGACTTTAACCGTGTATCCAGTTCCTGGTAGGCCTCAAGACGACTGTTCAGCCAGGTCTGATCCGCTTCCAGACGGGTGATTGGGGTCCGCTCTATCTCCATCAACTGCTCAATGATGGTACTGGTGTTCAATCCTGTTGCGAGTCCGCCAAATTGAATCGTCATGGCCCTGGTCTCCTCTTCATGGGGTCAAGTTGACGTATCGACTATATTCCCTTTTAAATCGTTCAAGCGCTGGGTGAGTTTGAGTAGTTCTTCCGGCGGAATTTGCCGTATCACTTCATCGGTTTTTGAGTCCACAATCTTTACCACCAATTCTTCAACCTCTTTTCCTTGTTCAAAACGAACGCTGTAGAGTCCATCTTCTGTCAGTGCCTTGATCTGGCTTAAGAGCTCTTCGGTTTGCACCTTACTTTCCGCTTTCGATGAGCTGGGTGCAGCTTCCTGGGTAGCTTGGCGCTGGGTATCAACCTGTTGACTGGCTTCGTCGGTTCGTGGGGGGCTGGCGACTGCACTGCCTATTGCCTCGATATTCATCTGCTTACCTCCGTGTAGAGAAAAATATCAAAAGCCTGAAGGGGCTTTTCTAAGCCCCTTCAGGAAGAAGAGCGATTAACCGAGCAGGCTCAGGGCCAACTGCGGGCTCTGGTTCGCCTGTGCCAGGATGGAAACACCAGCCTGGGCAAGGATGTTCTGCTTGGTCATATCCGAGGTTTCCTGGGCAATGTCCGCATCGAGGATACGAGAGCGAGCCGAGGAGAGGTTCTCTGATACGTTACTCAGGTTAGAGATGGTGGACTCGAATCGGTTCTGGATAGCACCGAGCTCACCACGCATGTTGTCGATCTGCATCAGGGCGCCGTCAATGGCGTCAATGGCAGAAGCAGCACCTTCAACGGTGGTAATGTCAACCTCGTTGATCGAACTCAGGGAACTGACGTTGGCGCTGCCAGCAACAGAGTTGTCGAACAGAGAGCCCTGAGCATCGGTGATGTTACTGGCGATGTTGAAATCACCGGAGCTGGAGAATGAGACCTGACCACCAATAACGGTGGAGTCGTTGTTGGCAGCGTTGGCAGCAGTCTCCGCAGCGGTGGTCGCACCGGCCACATCGGTGAGTTTTGTTGCCGTTCCTTCATTACCGGTAATGTTGACGGTGGCCGTGGTTCCGGCAACACCGGCTGCACTATGGGTAAAGTCACCCAGTTTGATGTCATGGCCTTCAGACTGGGTCAACTCAATGCTCTTGTTGTCTGCAGAGAGCGTGGCGGTAATACCGGTATTACCAGCCTGGTCGTTGATTGCCTGGGACAGTGAGGCCAGGTTGCTCCTGGTAACGGTAGCGTTAATGTTGACAGCTGTATCGTTGGTGCCCTGGAGTGTGAAACTCACCGATCCATCAGCGCTCAGATCGCTGATCGTGGCTGTAGTGAGCGCTTGAGCAGTCACACCTGTGGAGGCAGACTTATCATTGACCAGATCAGCAATGGCATTGGCACTGTCACCAGCGGAAACACTCACTGCTTCAGCACCTGCAGGACCAACGATGGTCAGAGTCTGAGCACCGGTGTTATTGCCACCTGAGGTGTCAGAGAGACCTTCTTTAACTGTGGTCACAGCAGTATTTGCTGCAACGTCAGAGAAGTAACCTGCTCCGGTAGCCAGTGAGGATTCGGCGGTAAATGAAGGATCTAATTCTATGTTAACCTGACCGGAGACCGTTGCTGAAGCGTTAGAAACGGTACCAGTTTTTGAACTCAAAGTGGAGGTTACGGTATATGAATCGCCAGCATCATTAGAGGTAAAAGAAAAGTCTTTACCTGTAGTGTTGCTGAGGATAACTCCGTCACCGGCATCGTTGAGGCGTGCAGTAAATCCAGCTGTTGCATAGTTACCGTTACCCGTTATTGCTGTTAATAAATCACTTGCACTTGCGGTATTCACAGTATTGGCAATGGTTACTGATGTACCATTACTGTCAATGACAAGCGTTCCTGTACCTGCGTCTGCAGTACCTTTAATTTCAACTTCGTTTGTAGCCGTAGCAGATACACCCGTCATCGAATCGAGGTTGCTAGCAATAGTGTCTGCTTCTGCATTAGCACCTGCTGTATAGCTCTGAACGGCAGTGCCTGCTGCGTCTCGAACAGTAATTGTCTCACCAGTGAGACCGTTGTTCGTTGCATGGGCATTGACAACACCCATTTCTGTGCCACTGGCACTAAATGTTTTTACATTGGTAGCAACTTCAACACCGTAAGTGGTGTTGACAGATTCCAGGGAGTTATTTCCCAGGTCAACTGCTTTTGCGGAGTTGATGGAAAAAGAGATGGTTTCGTTAGAGTTGGCGCCAACCTGGAACTGGGCTGAGGTCAGAGTACCATCTAACAAGTTCTTACCGTTGAATGTCGTGGTTTCGGCAATTCGGGTCAGCTCCTGTTTAAGCTGATTAACCTCTGCCTGGAGGGAGACACGATCGGATTCGCTGTTGGTGTCGTTGGCAGACTGAACGGCCAACTCACGCATACGTTGGAGGATATTGGTACTTTCCTGCATCGCACCTTCAGCGGTCTGTGCAAGAGAGATACCGTCGTTGGAGTTACGAACCGCCTGATTCAGACCGCGGATTTGAGAGGTCATACGGTCGGAAATGGCGAGACCAGCTGCGTCATCCTTTGCGGAGTTGATTCGCAGACCGGAAGAGAGACGTTGCATTGATTTTGCCAGCGAGTTCTGGGTTGCACCTAAGTTACGCTGCGCATTGAGAGAGGCTACGTTTGTGTTAATTGTAAGTGCCATGATATTCCTCCTTGAATATGTTTAGGCTCTGTCTATGTACGGCATCCTTGCCGTTTTATGGTACTGCTTTAAAAAAACTGCGATGCACTGCTTAAATCTATTTTCGCCGATCAGCGCCTCCGTGCAAAATATTTTCTTGAAATTTGGTGAGAAATAAAGGGGCATCGTCATGATTTCCCTTGCCTTCACCATGCTTATCGAACGGTTGAGAGAAGAACTTTAGGTTTATTTTTAAAAACGAATGTTTTTTTTTGAGAAGGGGAGTTCATAAAACAACAAAGCCCCGGTTGAATTTTTTTAGCCGGGGCTTTGCTTGATTGCTTACTGCCAGTTGCCAGGAATGATGTATTCGCCTTGAGGTGGTGTTGTAAACGAGGTCGCTCCCTCCCAGAGGAACCGATCGTTGTAGCTCTGGGGGAGTGGTGATTCCTGCAGTCTTTTTTGCGAGATCTTCGCTTGTCCCAACGCATTTTGGCTGAGAATAGCCGAGGCTTCCCGATTATACTGAAACATAACGATTTTCATGGCGCTGTCCTGTGTTGAGTGAGGGGCTCTTTGTTGAGCCCCACTGAAATAATCTACTCTCAATTATCCCTGCAGTAACTGCAGCGCCAATTGCGGGGTCTGGTTGGCCTGGGTGAGGATGGAGACACCAGCCTGTTGGAGGATGTTATTTTTGGTCATGATCGATGTTTCCTGGGCGATATCCGCGTCCAAAATACGACTTCGGGCAGCGGAGAGGTTTTCAGAAACATTCATCAGGTTGGAGATAGTTGATTCAAAGCGATTTTGAATTGCACCCAACAAACCTCGCAAATCATCGATCTGACTGATAGCGCCATCTATGGCTTTGATGGCCTCGGTGGCACCGTCAACGGTTGAAATATCGATAGTATCGATTGTGTTCAGGTTACTGGCGTTAGCTACTCCTGCACTACTGTTAAAGACGGACCCAAGGCCCCCATCCACAGTACTTTGCACATTAAACGATCCTGTGCTGTAAAAGGTAACTTCTCCACCGATAACAGTCGAATCTGTGGTGCTGCCTGTATCACCAGCCAGCGCAATCCCATCGCCCTCGTTGCCTGTGATGGTGATTGTATCAGCTGCTAGATCACTGCTGTGGGTGTAATTGGCTACTTGGATGTCGTAACCTTCTGCCTGAACCAGCGTGATACTTCTCAGGTCGCCGCTTATGGTCGCAAGAATGCCCGTGTTGCCAGATTTATCATTAATTGCTGAGGCAAGGGCTGTCAGGTCATCAGCGGTAACCGTTGCGCTGAATTCAATCGCGTTAGCATTGCTTCCGGTGAGCTCGAAGCTGATGGTACCGTCACTGACCAAATTTGAGATCGTGGCTGTTGTTCGTGCCTCGGCGGTCACACCTGTTAAGGATGTTTCCAGGTTGACGTTGTGGGCGATGGTATAGGCGGTATCGTTTGTTGCGACATCTACATCTTGGGTATCATCAGGGCCGACAATGGTGAGGGTCTGGGCTGCAACATTGTTTCCCGCTGAGGTATCTGCCGCTGCGGTGGTCGCAGTTTCGATGCCTAAGGGGGAGGTTGCCGGGGTTGTTGTATCGGTTATGGTTGCACCTGCACCACCGGTCGTTACTCCTGTCGTTCCTGGGCCATTAAAGGTGACTGTGCCGCCGATTGTTGCGGAGTCAACAGCGCCGCCAGAGGTCAGTGAAACCGAACCTAAACTTACGGTACCTGTTCCCGTATTGGCAAAATCATCAAGTTTAATGTCGGCGCCTGATGCATCGGTAAGGGTAATGGTTCCGCCGCTGACCGTAGCAGTAATACCCGTATTGGTTGATTCCAGATTAATTGCGTCACTCAGGGCGGTTAAGTCCGATGTTGCCGCAATAGTAGCACTAATTGATGCAGTGCCGACGCTACCAGTTAAATCAAAGCTGACAGCACCAGTGTTCTGTAACGAGCTGATGGTCGTGGTCGTCGTGGCAGTTGCTGTCCAGCCTGTTGCAGCGGTGACGTTTGCGGTCACCAGGGCAGCAATATTAGCTGCAGACATGTCGGCGAGCACATTGAGGCTTGCCGTGGCACCAGTTACGTCGTTGGTGACGGTGATCGTCTGGGCGGTGATATTATTGCCTGCAGAGGTGTCAGCCCCCGCCGCAGATGCCGTTAGCGCAAAGACTGATTCTGTAGTATCAGGAACAGAGGCGGCTGGTGTTGCGGTCGATTTAAGAGAGTTGATACCCAGGTCATCAGCTTTGGCTGAAGGGATCGAGAAGGTGATCGTCTCGTTGGCATTGGCACCGACCTGAAATTGTGCATTGTTGAGGGTGCCATCCAGGACATTTCGGTTGTTAAATGAAGTACTGGAAGCAATGCGGGTCATCTCCTGCTGGAGTTGATTGACCTCTGCCTGCAGGGAAGCGCGATCAGAAGAGCTGTTTGTATCGTTGGCAGACTGAATGGCCAACTCACGCATGCGCTGAAGAATATTGGTGGTTTCCTGGAGCGCGCCCTCAGCGGTCTGCGCCATGGAAATACCGTCGTTGGCATTACGGGCCGCCTGGTTCAGGCCGCGAATCTGGGAGGTCATCCGGTCAGAGATGGCAAGACCGGCGGCATCATCTTTAGCGGAGTTGATGCGAAGTCCGGAAGACAACCGCTGCATTGCAGTGGCCAGGTCTCCCTGGGAGGATGTTAAATTTCTCTGTGCATTCAGCGACGCGACGTTTGTATTGATCGTTAAAGCCATGGTTTCCTCCATGAATTTCTAGCCGTGGTCGTCCGGTGGTTGACCCTTGGCTAACGATACAAACGTAACTGCTCTCTCAATGCTTACTGCGTTCTCTCGATGTACTCTTCGGAGTAATCCAGAAAATGATTAAGGGATTTTTTTAGAAAAAATAATTTCATTTACTCCGTATTATCGGCATGTTGACTGTAAAGGCGATTTGCAGGGCTCTATTTACTAGGCTCAATGGGGCTTTTATGAGAGGGAATTTTGATCTTCTGTAAAGAAAAAAAATTTAGTGTCCCTGCATCAAGCGGATCATCAAATATTTCGATGTTGATGAAACGCTGATCAGATGAGAATGTGGGAAAAAATTTTTTTCGTAGTAATTTTTGAGCAAGAAAAACTGCGTGTAAAATGAGCTCGTCATGGAGAAGTTGGAGGGAATGAGAAAAAAAAGCCGGACAGAAGTCCGGCCAAAGAGGAAATATAAAAAAATCTGAGTTATTTTTGTTCGACTTTTGGAAGCGGGGTACGAATATCGTAGCGGGGATCCTCAAGGACGACCTGCAAACCTCTGCCTGTTTCTGGAGCGTAAAGAATAGGTCCTGAGAGGTTAAGTGTTATTTCTTTATCTTGAGAAATGGTCACAATGGTAAGAACAAAACAGGACCCGTTCTCGTCAATTTCAAGTTTACGTCGTTCTTTTTCATCTGGCAGTACGACATAATCAAGGAAAAAGTTGGTTGGGTCAGTGACAACAAAGGCAAAGGCGGGGTCATCAACACTCTGGATCCAGAAGAGCGGTCCTTGTTTTTCATTGGGCATAACCAAAAAGTTTTTTAATTGGTCAAGCCCAATGAGTCCCTCGGGAAAATGGATGACACTGGAGGGATCGTATTGCACCTCGCCGAAACGGGTATTGATTGTTTTCATTTTTTTAACGTCCTTCCTGCTAACTGATCACTGAGGAGATCAAGATCATTCATATCCCAACCGGCCGCGGCTTCAATGTTTTCCTGACGAATGCGATCGTAAACTTCCTGCCTGTAAATCTTCGTATCACGGGGCGCATCTATACCTATGCGAATGCCGCCACTTTTCATCTCGATTATTTTTATCGTTATATCATCCCCGATGATTATACCTTCACCGGGTTTTCTGGTCAAAACCAGCATATATATGTACCTATGTCAGTTCGGGTAACACCGAAGGAAATGGAGATAGTAAGATACTCATCCTCTCAGCTGGAGAGGGGCAAATAGAACAAAAAGTATCTTTCCCGGTAGTATCCTGTAAAAAAATAAAAAAGGCAAGCTGTTTACAACAGTTAACAAACACTTGCCCTACATGTCCTTCATCGATTGCGACCAAGAACACTCTTTTTTAGAGATATGGATAGAAAAGGATTGAATCTGCGTGGAAATGTAACACCTTCATCTGCAAGAAGGGGAGGGGGAAAGGGGGAAGCCCACCTCTTTTTTGATTGAGTATGCCTAAAAAAATAGACGGGCTTCAAGACACTTTACAGAAAGTCTAAAATTGACATATCAGAAACCTGGGCGGTGACGCTCAGCGCTGCCTGAAACGCTGTTTCCTGCTGAATGATGGCGTTAAACGACTCCACGGCATCAGCATCTTCATAGCGAGAGAGGATCTGGGTCAAATCTATTTTCACCCCTTCCTGGTAATCCATTGCGGTTTCAACCCGACTGGCCCGATTACCCAATTGTGAGCGTAAACGTCGGTTTTGCTCGGCTGCACCTTCAAGGTCATCCATTGCGGTTTGCATTGCAACTGCATCGCTTGTGCGCAGAGCTTCCTCGGCTTGCGTGAGTTCGAGGAACAGATCATAGCGCCCTGCATCAGTGCTGTTGTTGGTTGAGGTGGTTGTGTCCCAGGAGCTCGTACCAAAAAAAAGATCGTTGCCTGTCAAATTAACAGTGATTCGTTCTCCGGTAGTGATCTCAAGTGAGGTGGCATTTTCATCTCCCTGGTAAATGTAGGGCCAGGTCGAAGAATCATTAGCGTTATAGGTCAATGGATTGTAGGTAGGGTTTTCCACAAAGGGAATCGTATCTTCTTCATACCCGCCAAAAAGATATTTGCCATCAACCATGCCATTGGCAGAATCGAGTAATTCTTTTCTGAGTTGCGAGATCTCATCAGCCAGTACTGTCAGGTCGTCGTCGTTGAGTGAGCCGTTGATGGCGTTGGTCATGATCTCTTTGGCCCGCTGCATGATGTTTTCCACATGTTCGAGATGGCCGTCGGTCGCCTGCATAGTATCCAGAGATTTTCCCATGGTTTCCATGTTGCGATCGATGTTGGAAATCTGTTTGCGCGTGTTGAGAACCGGCCGAACCGAGGCAGGATCATCGGAGGCTTTATTGAGTTTTTTACCGGTGGCTCCAATGGTGCGCAACTCTTCAAGCTGGAGGGCAACATCATTGACGCGAGAGCCCAGCATTCTATAGGTGGTTCCTTGTGTTGCTTTCATGGCTTATCCTTTAAGTTGCAAGAGAGCACTCATCATTTCATCAACGGTTGAGAGGAATTTAGCTGAGGATTCAAACCCTCGCTGATATTGAATTAGGTCAATCATCTCTTCTTCAAGTGATACCCCTGAATACCCATCCCGCAGGTTCTGCAGTTGTATAGTGGCATCCTCCGCACCGGAAAGGGCTAGTTCATTGCGAGCTGCCTCGATACCGACTCTGGCAACCATTCTGGAAAAATAATTATCAAAGGTATCGCCCGTAGTTCCGACATGATGGGTCACTTCAAGTTGGGCAATGGTCAATGCCATTTCATTGTCACCGGGGGCTGCTTCCGGGTTACCGGCTGCCGCGATTTCAGAGGCATCGGAGATGGCCAGGGCCACATTGCGACTGGCTACCTGCCCCACTGGTAGAGCTGTAATATCGTTGAAAAAGAGTCGACCAGTCAAACCATCAGATCCCCAACCATTGATATGTTCGCTGTTGACTGCAGCGGTCAAATCAATGGCCAAAGTATTGAGATCGTCTTGCATGTCAGCAATAAAAACGTCACGCATTTCGAACATTCCCCGAAGCTTACCACCCAGGTTATCAATATCGACATCCATGGTGACACCGGTGGTCTCAAGCTGAATGTCAACATTCGTCCCGACTTTCACGGTCTTGAAGGTTGCTGAAATATTTCCCTGAACCAGTGGTTTACCACCGGGAAGTTGCACACAAAGCATGCCACGGTTATCGGTGTAGGTCTCAATGCCCAGTGTTTCAGAAAGATCTTTGACAATCAGGTCTCGTTGATCTCGAGCAGCATTGGCAGTTTGACCGCTGATTTCAACCAGATTAATCCGCTCGTTGAGCTTTGCAATTTCCTGAATTTTCTCGTTAAGGGAATCAACCTCGCCAATAATTTCGGTATTCATGTTGGAGACTACAGTATCCAACTCATTGGTTATAGAAGCAAAGGCTTCGCCCAGTAAGGTTCCTTGCTGTATAACGATGTCACGCTCAACTTCCCCACTGGGGTTGGCGCTTAATTCTTGCCAGGCATCGAAGAAATCATTGATTTGAGAAGCCAGGTTATCTTCGCCTACAGTAAAAATGCGCTCAAGCTCAGAAAGTGAGTTTGAGCGGCCACTCTCTTCGCCATACTCCACTGTTTTATCCTGGAGCTGACGGTTGATAAACACACTGTAATCGCGGCTGACATCAGAAACAGTGACTCCCTGACCAACGAAAAATCCACCAAAGTTTACCGCAGGTATCTGCAGGAGTTCAGCGCGTTGGCGCGAATATCCTTCGGTGTTGACATTGGCAATATTGTTGCCAACTATCTCTATCGATTTTTGGTTGGTCAGCAGGCTGGTTTTGCCGGCGTTCAATGCGTTGAGCAGGCTAGACATAGGGTAGCTTCGCTCCCAGGTGTTCAATTACGTTAACGGTTAAAGCAACCGATTGCGTTGTTCAAGGGGCGATACCCTTGCACGATAGTTTGTTACTTAATGATACTATCGGCAGAAAAGGGAAAAGAGTTTAGGGAAAGTGTATAATGAGGTGGGGTAACTTGCTGAAGAAAATGAGAAAAACCGCTAAGGGCAGTCGAAAGAGAGAGGGGGGAGAGGGGAAATTAGATGGTTCCGGAGAGAAGGCGGCCGCCAGCAGCAGCATTTCCGGCCTTACCATAAGGATTGTAGGTAACCGGAGCGGATTTACGACCAAAGAATTCCATGGTCTCCTGGATCCAGTTGAGTGTCGCGCGATAGAGAAAGGCGTTGCGCCGGTTCTCGTGCTGTATTTCACGGGCAAACTTCTGGTCTTCAGGATGCAACTCTTTTACTGAATTCAGTGCCTTGATCAAGGTCTCTTTGCGGCGAACAGCAGCCATCATTGCTGGTAAGTCCAGAGCTTTTGCGTATTCGCGCTCAGCAGCGATGATGTCTCGTAACTGAATCAACAGTTCTTGAACAGTGTCGCGTTCCATAGCCGTTCCTTAAAAATCTACCAGGTGATTGAGCAGTGCACCTGCAACTTTTTCCAGGTCGAGGTTGTTCTCTAAACTTCCTGATTCGAATTGGGCTTTGAGAGCCTGGATTTTTGCAACACGCTCAGGATCCTGAACTTTGTTGCTCTCCTGGGCTGAGGTGGCGCTTTGCAGCTCAGAGGAGAAAATCGCGTTATCTTTTGATTCTGCTTTGGCAGACTTCGACGAACTTCCTGTATTTTGCACACTCTTGGGGCCGTTGGTACCGCCAGGGATGCTAAAAAAATTGACAGTCATCACATTCACCTTAAGAAATTGGATTATGCCTCGGTCTCAGATTGAGCAACCCAGTTATCAAGTTTTTCCATGACCGCATCGTAGGTGTCATAAGAAATGTCGGGTAACCAGTCACCAAAAGCCTCTTTGGCTGCTGCAAATCCTTGATCAATTCCTTCTTTGATTGCGTCGATACGGGATGTATCGCCTCCAGCTATGCCTATGGCAAACTGAAATATCCGCTCGGATGTTTGTTCTACACCAAAATACCCGTCTTCGCTAATAAGTTCCTGTGCTTGCTCGGGCTCGATGGTTTCGAGGTTGATCTCGGTATCACCTAAGGTGATTTTGGTGTTAACACCCTGTTCTTGCAGCAGATTGGCGACTAAGGCACGCAGTTTCTCATATCCTGCATCTGCTATATCCTGCAGTTGCATGGTTCCATTGTAGGTCAGAGCCTTTGTTGATGAACTCCCAAGACTCACGGATTCGGTAGTGAGTTTTTGGCTGCCATCTTTATTGATAACTTTTGAAGTGTTCTTCGCTTCAAAGGTTTGACTCTTAGTGGAAATATATGAGCTGCTCGCCTTGTTGGCACTGATTTCATTAACCATTTCCCGCCTCCCTGCTCCATTCTTGGGCCATCCTGGCTCATCCGGAGAGAACTTTTATGTTCCCGTTAGGATTATATCGGCTCTGGCTCAAAAAAACTTTACATAAAAATTGAAAAAAAAGTGCACTTCAAAAAGAGGAGAGGATAAAGCGGGGTTATTCAGCATCAGGCAGGAGTTTCTCCATTTGGCGATACATCTGATCCGCAAGACCAAGGCTCTGGCGCCGTGATATCTGGCTTGCAATATCCTGGTCAATCATGTCCTGGTACATTTCTGTGGCATGATCTCCTTTAAAGATACCTCCCTCCGGGACGGTTTTTCGCATGGATTTAAACATGGACTGAATAAAAATAGCCTCAAAATCCTGACAGGCCTTTTTGAGGGCTGCCCTGTCTTTGATGGCACGGGGGTCAGGCATATTCTGGGTGCTACTCGTCGGCAACGGAGTGCTGATATTCGTCTTCATAGGTTTGACCTGAATTTTAGAGGATAACTAACTCCCCATGGAGGGCACCCGCCGCCTTGATTGCCTGAAAAATAGCGATCAGGTCGCGGGGGGTGGCTCCGATGGCATTAAGAGCCCGGGCGATATCACCCAGGTTGGCTCCCTGGTTCATGACAACAAGGTTGCCTTTTTCTTCTGTAGCCACCGCATTGGTGGTTGGCGTTGTCACTGTGTTTCCCTGGGCAAGGGGATTAGGTTGGGAAACATCGGCCCCATCCGTTACGACCAGATTGAGGTTACCATGGGAGACCGCCACGGTAGAGATCCGTACATCCTGCCCCATGACGATGGTTCCGGTACGTTCGTTGACCACAATTTTTGCGGGAAGATCAGGTTCCACCTCGATGCTTTCCAGATCAGCGATAAAACTGACCAGATCACCTGTAAATTCTTTGGGACGTTGCACTTTGATCGAGCGAGAATCCAACGGATGGGCCGTGCCATCACCAAAATGCGCATTGATTGCTTCGACCATTCGCGAAGCGGTCGTGAAATCGGTTTCACGAAGTTGATACAAAAGGTTACCGGAGGTGGGGAGGGCAAAATTAACTGCCCGCTCAACCAGTGCCCCGTTGGTAATTCGCCCTGAGGTGGGGAAATTTTTCTGCACTTTAGCTGCTTTTCCGCCAAAAGAAATACCGCCCACTGCTAAGGGACCCTGGGCAACAGCGTAGGTTTTTCCATCTGGTCCTTTCAGCGGGGTCATCAAAAGAGTACCTCCTGTGAGGCTTGAAGCATCACCGATTGATGAAATCTGGACATCAATGGCTGATCCGGGGCGTGCAAAAGCAGGCAGTTGGGCCGTTGCCATGACGGCAGCCACATTTTTTGTTTTCATCTGGCTGAAGACATCATCGGTCAGGGCCATTCCCATCCGTTTGATCATATTGACCATGGCCTGTTTGGTGAAAACTGATTTTTTAATATCATCTCCGGTGCCATTGAGTCCGATAACCAGACCATAGCCCATGAGCTGATTGGAGCGGACGCCTTCAATATCAGCCAGGTCTTTAATGCGGGTGGCAGAGACCGACGAAAAGCTGACGAACAGCATGAGAATGAAAGAGAGTAAGGTAAACACAATGCGAGGTTTCATGATAGTCTCCTCGGGCACCTTAAAAAGGCCAGGTGTGATCAAAGATGCGCATCAACCAGCCCGGTTTTTGTTTATCAGAAATGGCCCCCTTCCCAGTGTAGGTGATTTGGGCGTTGAGGATATTGCTTGAATCAACAGTATTGTCAGCAGTGACATCATAGGAACGAACAATACCGGTGAGGTAAATAATCTGGTTCTCGTTGTTGACGGTGACCGATTTTCCACCGCGTATTTTCAGATTACCGTTGGGGTAGACCTTAATCACTTGGGTCGTCAGGGTGGCGGCCAGATTCTCGGTACGGGTGGTTGTCCCTGTTCCGGCAAAGCCATTGGAGGAGCTGGCATTTAATAGTGACGAGGGAGTAATGTTGGCATTACGATTGGCAATAGAATTTTCCAAACCAAAAAAATTGGATATGCCCGCTGAAATTGATGAGGTTCGATCTGTCGCTGTGGTGGCATTTTTGGAGGCGCTGGCCTCCTCTGCAATAATCACGGTCACAATGTCGCCTAAGCGGCGAGCCTTGATATCGGCCAGCCAGTTGCCCTCATCTCCATTCCAGAGCGTGCCCGGTGACTGGGGTTGAGCCTCACCGCTGACTGGTTCTTCCAGTGGTTCTGGAATAGGAATCATGCTGATTTCATCGTTATTCGCGCACCCCCCCATGAGGCTGAGTACGAGGCTACAGATCAGCAGAGAACCGCCTAGATAATTTCGAGAAGCTGATTTCAAGGGATGAGCCATGATCGTCTGTTTCATCTTAAAACTCCACTGAGACTACCCCCGGTCGATCAACCCGGCAGTAGACCATCTTATTTGAACTGACATTTTTAACCCGAATCATTTCGCCTTCACGTCCATTTTCCCGCGACAGCCCTTTGGTTGTCAGGCGCATGGCACCTCTTCGGGCGACTATGGTCACCATTTCCCCCTTATGAATAATGGAAGGGGAGCCAATGTCGGCGCGATCAAGCACTGAACCGGCAGCAATGGTTTTAAGCGCTTCTTTTCCAATCAGCTCAGAGAGTTCTCTGTAGGGATTATCAAGTTGAACCAAATCCCGCTTTTCCAGTCGAATACTGCCTTTACTAAGAATTTCACCCCGTTGCAGCGATACAGCAGCGACGGCAACCTGCCCTAAGGCCTCAAGTCTGGTGCGGACGATACAGTTACCAGCAGGTTTACTATCCACAGCAAAGGCTATAGAGAAACTACTGCTGCCTAGAATGGTCGAACGCGATGGTGTGACCTTCCAACGGACTGTGCCGCCAGGTAAAACGACCTCTTCAGGAGCCCGAAGGAGCTGAAGACGAATTTCTGCCATGGGCAGTTTCTCACGGTTTTGTTGGAGAAACTGTCCCAGAATGGCCTCAAGTTGTTTTTTTGTAATGCGAGTTGCCTGACGGGTGATTGTAATGTTGGGGCTGCCCTGCCAGTCTATGTTGGCGACACCTTGACGATGTTGCAATGAGTTGATCACTGAAACCGTATAGATATCCTTTGAGTGACCAGGGGCAGGGGAGGGACCCACGGGTAACTGCGCCAGAGTATCGTGCTGCTCTCCGGCTCCTTGAATGGTGGCTATATCGCCAAGAACAATCCGGGGGCTGTTCACCGTTACGGCGGGATTAAAGTGCACCGACACCTGAGCCAGCAAGGTACAGGGAAGTAGCACAAGAATCGATGCAAGAAAAAAGTGAATCTTCAAACCTTTACACCATATTGGTCACGGTTTGCATCATCTCGTCGGAGGTGGTGATCACGTTAGAGTTAATCTCATAGGCTCGTTGCGTGGTGATCATCTGGGTCATCTCCTCGACTAGATTGACGTTGGAGTTTTCCACATAGCCTTGTAACAGGGTACCAAAACCATCTGTTCCGGGAACGCCGACAATGGCGGCACCAGAGGCATCTGTTTCGCGGTAAAGATTGCGACCGATGGCAATAAGACCGGATTCATTGATAAAATCAACGAGGTCCATGTTGCCGAGTTCGGTCGAGGTGCTGTCATCCCCAAGAATGGCACTGACAACGCCGGTCTCGCTGATGGTGATTTCCCGAGCATCTTCAGGGATCGTCAGCTCTGGCTGGATGGGGTAGCCATCGGAGGTGCACAGACGCCCGTCTCCATCCATTTTTAGATTGCCTGCTCGAGTATATGCGGTATTGCCGTCGGGCATCAGTACCTGAAAGAAACCCTGGCCCTCAATGGCCACATCCAGAGTATTCTGGGTTTGAACAATGTCTCCTGTGGTAAAGATTTTGGTCACCGCTGCAGGTTTGACCCCGAGTCCAACCTGAATACCGGTTGGTGACTTGGTGTCAGCGGAGGTTGGGCTACCCGGAACTTTCATGATCTGGTACAGCAGGTCCTGAAAATCTGCGCGGCTCTTTTTAAAACCTGTGGTGGAAACGTTAGCCAGATTATTGGCAATAACATCCATATTCAGATTCTGAGCCGACATGCCGGTAGTTGATGTCCACAAAGAGCGCATAGTGTGTACCCCGTTCAATGGCAGAGAGTTGTTCAGTGATTCCAACTCCCCAAAAGTGATTATCAAATGCCTTAAAATATAAATTTTCCACAAGACTCGGTTAGCTTACCGAACCCAGTTCATCTTGTTTGTCACCCAGGGCAGAATAGCTTTCAAGCACCTTGGTGTTTGCTTCAAAAGCGCGCTGGGTGGCAATCATGGCAGTCATCTCTTCAACCATGTTAATATTCGCGGTTTCCAGGTTACCTTGCAGGATCCGTACCCCTGTTGCGACCTGATTTCCGCCTTCTTTGAGGGAAAACAAGGAATCTCCCACTTTGACCAGCTTCTGGGGATCGTCCACGGTAAAAACACCAATCTGTGCGCCGGCGTTTACCCCATTGATCGAAATTCCTCCGCTTTCCGAAATATGGATATCTTTGCCCTGGGTGGTGTCAATCTGCAGCGGATCGTTGGCTGGGCCTAGAACTGAGGCGCCATCTTCTGTTTTAAGTAAGCCAGTGGCATCTAACATGAATCGGCCAGAACGGGTGTAGTAGGACTGACCACCTTTTTCCACCTTGAAAAATCCTTCACCATCGATAGCCACGTCAAGGGGACGTTCTGTGGTTTGCATGCCTCCAGCTGAAAAATCGGTGGTGATGGTACGAATTCGAGCTAAGTTTTTGCCGTTGGCATTTCCTGTTTGCTGGGCACCTTTAAGTACAGACTCAAAGCTGATACGGTTTTTCTTAAACCCAGTGGTGCTGATATTTGCCAGATTTGCAGCCACGTTACCCATTGCCTGTTCCCGGGCAATGGCTCCACTGAGTGCACTGTATTTTCCTGAGCCCATAGCTCCTCTTTTATTGAAATTGCTTGGTTTTTATTCTCTTCGGCATGGTGGTTACAATTCTTAACCTGGAATTATATTGATCCTGGTACAGGGAGGTGAAGCTTATCTATCTTTCCGCATGCGAGCGACACTGCTGAGCTTTAAAAGTTGGTTGGCCTCGACACTTGAAACACCCAAGACCGCGGCAATTTCGTCAACATCGAGTCCTTGGGCGACGAGTTGGTTGAGAATACGATATTTTTCCGGAGGCTGTTTTTCGATTTTAGCCAGGGTCTCCAGGCGGGGGCGCTGTAGTTCTGTGGTCAGGCTTGCAGACTGGAGGGCCTTACCAAAAACAGCCCGTTGATTTTCAAATGATTCGTCGTTGAGAGCTGCTTCAATTTTTTGTTGAAGTGCTTTGATTCGTTGTATGAAGAGTTTTTTTTCAGCATGGCGGCGCCAGAAAATCAGTGCACCAATTAAGAGAAAAAGGAGCCCCGTAAAGAGTCCGATGCCGGTTATAAAAGAGGGAGAAAGGGGCATAGGCCTACCCAGAGACGCCAGGACATTGGTTACGGTTCATAAAGATCCGAATTGATCAATTTTACTCGTAGTTTGAGCAGCGCCTGACTGTGTAACTGAGACACCCGGCCTTCGGAAACTGAAATAACTTCGGCTATTTCCTTCTGGGTGAGTTCTTCGTAATAATAGAGGGCAATGACAATTTTCTCTTTTGGCGAGAGTTCTTCAAGGATGCGCGCCAGAACCTGCGTCATTTCCTCCTGTTCGATAATTTCAGAGGGTAACGGCCCCCCCATATCTTCAAGGTTGTCGAGAAAGCTGCGTCCCTCCTCTGAATGATCCAGTGTCTCGTGAAGACTGACACAGCCCAGATGGCTCACTTCAGTCAAAAGCGACTGATAATCTTCGAGTGAGAGTGACAGCGCCTGTGCCATTTCATCTTCTTCTGGGGTGCGTCCGAGTTGACGCTCCAGACGAAGCATGGTCTGTGTGAGCTGGTTTTGTTTGTCACGCATGGAGCGGGAGAACCAGTCGAGTTTACGCATCTCATCAAAGATGGCGCCGCGGACCCTGTATTCGGCAAAGGTCTTGAATTTTACCCCTTTGCCCGGATCAAACTTGTTGGCTGCATCGATCAGGCCGACCATGGCGGCACTGGTCATGTCCTCCTTGGTCATAAAGCTAGGCACCTGGGGAATCATGCGCTGTACGACAAGTTCGACCAGCGGCATGTTCTCCCGAATGAGCTGCGAGCGATCATCAAGAGGTGGTACCGGTGGAATCATGGATATCATAAGTTGTCAGCGTCCCTGTTGACATGCAAGGCGATACTACCGACCGCCGATTTCCAAAAGTCGTTTCCAGAAAAACTGGATGGAGCCTTTGGGTTCTATGGATTGGGGTTCCTGCACAATGGTCCGAGCCAAGGCATCAAAGGCGCTGGCTGTTTTCGACTCCGGAAAGAGTTGGACCAGTACCTTTTGTTTTCGAATCGCGTCGATCATCATTTTGTCGCGGGGAATAGAGCCTATGTAATCGATAGAAATGTCGAGGTATCTATTAGCGACCATGGTCAGTTTGCGATACACATCAAGTGCTTCGTCCTCATTTTTTATGAAGTTGACGATAAGGTTAAAGTGTTTTTCGTGATACTGATTCGAAAGCAGTTTCATTAAGGCGTAAGCATCTGTAATGGCGGTGGGATCGGGCGTTGTCACTACCAGAATTTCCTGAGCAGCTGTGTTGAAGTAGGTGACGTTTTCGGAGATACCAGCCTCTGTGTCGATTAGAACGAAATCAAAATCGTTGTTCATCGTTTCCAGGCCTTCGAGTAAGCGCATCTTTTGATGTGAATCCAAACGGGTAAAGCTCTGAACTCCTGAACCCGCAGGAAGAATTTTAATGCCCTCTGGGCCATCGGTAAGGATGGATTCCAAGCCCTGTTCACCGGCAAAGAAGTGATTGAGGTTGCGTCCTGGTGCCAAACCGAAAACAACATCAATGTTTGCCAGGCCAAGATCTGCATCAAGAATGAGGACTCGTTTTCCCATTCGCGCGAGCAAGACCGCGGTGTTGGCAACGACCGCAGTTTTGCCGACACCACCTTTACCACTGGTGATGGCGAAAACTCTGGTGGTGGTGCGGCCCGAGGGGCACTGGGCAGGAGACGCGGTATTCAAGGCCCTCAATGTACCGGCCTGATCTGTGGGATGTCCTGTAATTTCAGCCATGGGGTGAGTATCCGTGGTCATTTATAATGAGGTCAGCGATATCCTGAGGTTTGGGGACCAGAAGATCTTCCGGGACCCGTTGGCCATTGGTAAGATAGGATATCGGTGTATCGTTTTTGTAATGAATATTGAGCAGTACGCCCAGTTGATCACACTCGTCTATTTTGCTGAAAATGAAGTTTTGAATGGGAATAAGAGAAAATTTGTGAATGGTTTCTTCGATTTCCCGTTCTCTGGTTGTGGCAGACAGCATAAGGTTATTTTCTATCTTGAGCCCGGGCCGCAAAAAGGAAGCCAACTCTTGAATATCTATCTCCGAGCGTGGACTGCGACCAGCAGTATCAATCAATACTAAGTCAAAATTTTGAAATTTTTCCAGGGCTTTTTCCAGCTCCTGGGGTTTGATGACAACCTCAAGAGGCAAGCGCATGATTTCGCTGTAGACCTTGAGTTGTTCTACAGCAGCTATCCGGTAGGTGTCGATGGTGATTAAACCGATACGACCACCATGTTCAGCCAGAAAATGCGCTGCAATTTTAGCAAGGGTCGTGGTTTTTCCAACTCCTGTTGGTCCTATGAGGCTGATACGACGCTGTCTCGTTCCGTTATCAGTAAAGAGTGGCTGGGTTGTGAAGAGCCGGGCAATAGTGTCGCTGAGAATACGGAGCAAGTCCTGCTGGCTGAGCTGCTCGGTGCCTTCAACCGTATCCCGGGAGAAACGAGTGACCACTTGCGCGGTTTCTAAATTGAGTCCGTACCCTGTCAAAAGGCTGACAATGGGATCTGCATCAACCTTTGCAACGGAGCGGGGCTGAAGGTGCACTTCTTGGTAGGTGTTGCGTTGTAATGGTTGTTGTTGCTCTGCCAAGCGACTGGAGAGCCCCTTGACCATGGAGCGAAGCTCAGCAAGTTCTTGGCCAAGATCCTGCCCCTCGGTTGCGGTTCTGGAGGGATATGCCTCGGGGCGGGTTACCTGAGGGGCCTGTGGCTCCGGCTGGTGTTTTTTCCAGATATCTTCATAACGAATGTCGTCCTGGGCCTGGTAGCTTTGCACAGCTTGTCGTTGCCTGGAAGAAGGAGCTGTGACAGATGTTTGCCGTCGTTCTTGCTGTGATGATGGATGGAGTGTTTTTTGGGGCTCCTGCCAGCCGTTATCAACCGCTGCGGTTATTTCCATCATAGGTTTGCCCAGCATCCCGAACTTACCACCACGAATTGTCCGCGTGGAGAGAATAAGAGCATCCGGCCCCAGCGCCTCTTTGACCATTTTCAAACCGGTGGCCATATCCTGTGCTTCAAAGACCTTAACCTGCATCTATGCTCACCGTGCCAATGGATTGAATCCGTACCTGGGTGGTGATCTCGTTATGGGAGAGAACCGGCAGGTTGGGAAAGTAGCGCTCGATCAGCCGACGGACATGGGGACGAATCTGCGGCTGGACCAAGAGAACAGGTTGCATGCCTCCGGTATTGGAGGTGATAACATTGTTTAAGGTATCCAGAACTTTCTGGGCGATAGTGGGGTCAAGGGCCAGATAGCTTCCGCGTTCGCGGTGCTGAACGGCAGACTGAATAGTCTCTTCAACCTTTCGGTCCAGGGTAATGACGGCCATGGTGCCGTCATCGCCTGCGCATTCCGATGAGATGGAACGGGAGAGAGCATGGCGCACATACTCGGTGAAAATATCACTGTCTTGTGTCATGTTGGCATAGTCGGCCATGGTTTCCATAATCGTGCGTAAATCACGAATGGAAACGCCTTCACGCAGCAGGTTTTGCAGAACCCGCATGACCGTTCCAAGATTCAAGACATTGGGAATGAGTTCTTCGATCAACTTGGGATAGGTTTTGCCCAGGTTGTCGATAAGGGCCTGGGTTTCCTGGCGTCCCAGGAGTTCAAAGGCATGCTTTTTGATCAACTCACTGATATGGGTTGCCATGACCGTGATGCAATCGACCACGGTGTAGCCAGAGATTTGCGCGTGTTCGCGTTTATCCTCGGTGATCCAGATTGCAGGTAACTCAAAGGCGGGCTCTGTTGTGGGTAGGCCTTTGATGGTTTCCGTAACCAGCCCCGGATCCATAGCCATATAATATCCGGGCATCATTTCAGCGCTGGCTATGGTCACTCCTTTTAAGTTGATGGTGTACTGATTTGGATTGAGCTGGAGGTTATCTTTGATGTGGACTGGAGGAACTATAAATCCCGTGGTCAGGGCAAACTGCTTGCGGATAGCCTGAATACGGGTGAGCAGTTCACCATCCTGATTCGCATCGACAAAGGGGATTAAGCCGTAGCCCACTTCGAGCTCTATCAGGTCGACATTGAGCATCTTCTCATAGTCTTGATCCGGTTTTGCTTCAGGCTTAGGCCGATGCTGCTCTTCTATGGTGGCCTCAATCTCACGTTCACGTTCTGCTTTGTCAAGCTGGTAGGCGATAACAGCAAGGCTCGCGGAGAGAATGAGAAAGGGAATAAAGGGAAGGCCTGGAATAAGGGCAAAACCAAGGAGCAGGGCCGAAACGACCCAAAGGGCCTTGGTGTAACGGGTAAACTGAGTCTTGATTTCGGTGCCAAAATCTTCACGACCGGTGGAGCGGGTCACAAGCATACCCGCTGCGGTGGATATGATCAGTGCCGGTACCTGTCCAACCAGTCCATCGCCAACCGTGAGGATGGTATAGTTTTTTGCCGCCTCAGCCATGGGCATACCCATCTGGAGCACGCCAATAATGAACCCTGCACCGATATTGATCATGGTGATAATGATACCGGCAATGGCATCACCACGGACAAATTTAGAGGCACCATCCATAGCGCCGTGGAAGTTGGCTTCGTTGGAGATCTCTTCGCGCCGCTGCCTGGCCTTTGCCTCATCAATCAGCCCTGCGTTCAGATCGGCATCAATGGCCATCTGTTTACCGGGCATGGCATCCAGAGTAAAACGGGCAGCAACCTCGGCGATGCGTCCTGCACCTTTGGTAATAACGACGAAGTTGATGATGACCAGAATAACAAAGATCACCAGTCCGACAACGTAGGAGCCTCCTACGACAAATTCACCAAAGGCGCGGATGACCGAGCCGGCGGCGGTCATCCCTTCGTTGCCATGAAGTAAGATTAATCGAGTCGAGGCAACGTTTAATGCCAGGCGAAAGAGGGTGGTCGTTAAAAGAATGGAAGGAAATATCGAAAACTCAACCGTCTTTTCAGTGTAGAGGCTGATAATCAGAATAAGGATGGCAATGGTGATATTGAGCGAGAGACAGAGATCAAGCACCATGGGCGGCAGGGGAACGATCATCAGCATGAGTATGCCGATCAGGCCCAACGAAGCCATGATATCGCTTCGTTTTAAGAGCTCTTTGATCTTATTTCGATCAAAGTATGCCTGCACTCCGGTTGCTTCCATCAACGATTGCCTTTAAGTGAATACACATAAGCCAATATTTCAGCCACTGCCTTAAACATTTCTTCGGGAATGGCATGGCCTACCTCAACCTTTGCATGCAATAATCTCGCCACAGGTGGGTTCTCCACCAGTGGAACGTCATTCTCGCGAGCAATTTCACGAATTTTACTCGCCACAATATCCTGACCTTTTGCAAGAACTATAGGAGCTTCCATCTTGTCCGACTCATATTGAATGGCCACGGCATAATGGGTGGGATTGGTGATGACCACATCGGCCTCCGGGACTGCCGCCATCATTCTGCTGCGGGCCATCTGCTGCTGGATGGAACGGATTTTTGACTTTATATGGGGATCACCCTCGGTTTCTTTGGATTCTTCTTTTTGCTCCTGCTTGGTCATTTTCATTTTTTCTTCCATTTCCCAGCGGACAAAAGCGAAATCCAGTATTGCCAGCACAATCATGATACCTGCCACCTTAGCCATGACCAGAGCCGCGGTTTTGGCCAGGTACAACAAGGTCCCGCTTACAGGTATTTCACTGAGTACCAAGGCCTTGTCAAACTCTCCCTGCATGGTTTTAAAGGCCACCCAACCAATGAGGCCAACTTTGAGTAAGGATTTTACCACCTCGACCAGAGCACGTTTCGAAACAAAACGTCCCATACCTTTTATCGGGTCAAGTTTGGTGAGATCGGGAATCAGCGGATGGGTAGTGAAGAGCCAGCCAATCTGGACAAAGGTGGAGAAAAATCCGACAACCAGCGCGAGGAGAAAGAGAGGGGCAAGTAGAGTTGCCAGGCCAGCACCCAAGAAATAACTCAGTTGCATCAACGAGGAGGTGGTTATGTTATACTCACCACTGGTTCTCCAGACTGCAGCCAGTAGTTCCTCAAGGTTATTCCAAAAAATTGGAGCAAAGAAAAACCAGAAGAGCAGCAGCAGAGAAAACATAGCGGCATTTTGCACTTCTCGACTTTGAGCTACCTGTCCCTTTTTACGAAAATCTGCCCGTCGTTTTGCTGACGGGGATTCAGTCCGTTCACCGGAGCTGTTTTCTTCAGCCATAATCTCGTCTTCAGGGCTGTACGTTATCGGGGGATGGCAGAATAATCGAAAGACCCTGCCTGAATAGGTTATTGGTGAGATCTAAGCAAAAAACGCACCGGAAATTTATGAGGAACAGTAAGAGAAAGGCCGGATTTGCAGGGAGAAAGAGGTGGAATTAACGCAGAAGAGCAAATAATTGAAGAAGGTGTTCGATCATGGTGTCAAATTCACGGCGCAGAACAGAGAAGGTTGCCCCGAGTGTCAGGCCAATGACGAGAAAGGATATTCCTATGTTGAGGGGAAAGGAGATCATAAAAACATTAAGCTGAGGAAAAACCCGAGCAAGGATACCTAAAACCAGATTGGTGAGTAGAAGCAGTGCCAGAACCGGAGCGCTGAATTTGACGCCTAAGGCAAACATACGTGAGCCAAGCCGCATAAGTTCTTCCACCGCACCACCGGAAAAATCAAGAAACCCAGGTGGGAGTAGACGAAAAGAGTCAACCATGGCCTGAAAATAATAATGGTGGACATTAAAGGCGAGAAAAGCCAGGAGAGCCAGGATATTGATAAATTGACTCATCAAAGAGAGTTGCTGGGTGGTTTGCGGGTCAAAAATATTAGCAGCGGCAAAACCCATTTGGTAACCAATGACCGTGCCCCCAAAACTTGCTGCGGCAATAACCATTTGAGAAACAAGCGCGATCATTGTCCCTAAAATGACCTCATTAATGAGAACAAGAGCAAAACCTGTCAGAGAAAGCGATTGCTGTGGAGTGTAGGGGAGCATCGCCGGAAAAAGGAGCAGGGTGGTCATCACTCCAATGCCGATTTTTATCCGAGCAGTCATCTGAATACCGGCAAACACAGGAATCGCGGTCACCAAGGCCATAACCCGAGCCAGACAGATAAAAAAACTCTGGAGGTGTTCAGGGGCAACAAACGGTAGATCCATAAGGTAGGTCTACTGACCAATAGTTGCAATTTGGGTAATAATGCCAGTTGTAAAGGTGACAAGAATTTCCATAATCCAGGGACCAAAAATGAGCAGGGTGACAAACACCGCGACAATTTTAGGGATAAAAGTCATGGTTTGTTCGTTAATTTGGGTAGCAGCCTGGAAAATGCTAATTATCAAACCGATAACCAGTGCCGCAATCAGCATAGGAGCACTGGTCATGAGTACGGTTTGTACCGCCTGTCTACCGATATGGATAACTGTTTGCGGTGTCAACATACCAACCTCACGAAAACTATATGACCAGAATAGGTAAATATTCAGCAGGGGGTGCTGATGCAGTTCGGCTGTTATTCAGCGATCTTCTACCAGTACCGATTCCAGATTCAGCCAAAGCTTTTCATCAGTGATCCCACCACCAACTGCCAGCCATCTACCAGAACAAAGAGCAGTAACTTGAAAGGCAGGGAAATAACAATAGGAGGGAGCATCATCATTCCCATGGACATCAGAACCGATGCCACGAGCATATCGATAACCAAGAAGGGAACGTAGATCATAAATCCCATCTGAAAAGCACGCTTTAATTCAGAAAGCATGAAGGCCGGGACTAAAATAGATGAGGAGATGTCCTCCCTGTTTTCTGGCTGTTCTTCCTTGGTTATATCAATAAAGAGCTGGAGCTCACTTTCTTTGACCTGGGAAAACATAAAGCCGCGCATAATATCCACGGCCTCGGTGAGTGCCTGTTGCTGGCTGATCTGTTCTTGGATGTAAGGTTGCAGGGCCTGATTGTTCATGGTGTTTAAGGTGGGCGCCATGACAAAAAAGGTGAGAAAGAGGGCAAGGCCAAGAATGACTTGATTTGGTGGCGTATTTTGTGTCCCCATTGCTTGACGAACAAAACCAAGGACAATGACAATGCGCGTAAAAGCTGTGGTCATGAGCAAAATAGCCGGGGCCACGGTAAGAATAGTGAGGACCAAGAGGACCTGGAGTGCAGTTGAGACCTCACCTGGGGTGTTCGCCTGCTGGATTCCAAGGGAGAGCGTGGGCAGGTTGATTGCCCAGGAAACTGTGGGCAGAAGAAGCAGACTTAGTAAAAGGGTAACTGTGCTTCTTTTCATTGTTTTTCTGCAAGCAAAACGGAAAAATCCTGCGGCTCGTCGGTGGATGCTGGATCAAACTCTTTGAGAAGTTGAATGTTTCCCGCATTAATGCCCAAGAGAAATTCTCGTCCCCGGACCTCAACCAGCGCAAGTGTTGCCTTGGGCTGCAGTGGGCGCATCTCAATGACACGGATATTCGTTCCACCGAGCTTTCCAAGGCCAAATCGTTTTCGGGCAAGAGCATAAAAAGCAAGGATCAGGCCGATGACAACACAAAGCGCCCATAGTGTCTGCAGGGCAGCTGTCGTCATTGAGCCAGTTTCTGCAGCCAGTGCTGTTGTGGGGAAGAGACTGAGAATTCCCGTGTAAGCAATACGCATGGGTTACCCCAGATTTTCCACACGATCTGATTGACTGACGACCTCGGTGAGTTTGAGGCCAAACTTATCGCCTACCTTGACCGCCTCTCCACGAGCAATCAGCCGTGAGTTGACGTACAGATCGAGGGGCTCACCGGCTAGCTTATCCAGCTCGACCACATATCCCTCTCCCATTTGCAGCAGGTCTTTGAGTAAGATACGAGCTCGCCCGACTTCAACAGAGATTTGTAGAGGGACATCATAAAGAAACTCCAGATCTCGAGAGTGGGTCTCATAGACATTAGGGGCCATCGTGGGCTGCTCAGGTTCTTGCAGCAGTTCTGCCGTTTCTTCGGGATCCAGGGTGTTTTTTCGATCTTGTTCCATGTTCTCAGGCGTTTCCATGGATTCCTCCTATACTTTTGCTGTGACGACCGGTGATATGAAAAGCCTTTTTACTATTTCGTTCACCAGGAATAGCCTGGTAAATGGGTTTATCCTCAACTAGAATCGTGAGAGGTTGATCCGGGTTGTAGGGAAGATCGATGATATCCCCTTGTTTCAGGCTCAAAATTTTGCGGATCGTCATGGTCAGGTGGCCGGATCTCGCTGTGACCAGAGATTCCATTTCCATGGCCTCTTGCATCAGCGTTCGAGTCCAGCTGTTGGAAGTTGCCTGGGTGATTGTGACCAGTTCTTTGAATTTTTCACGCAAAGGTTCAAGGGTGACGTACGGAATGATAATGCGCATTTGCCCACAGTTTTCCCCGGAAAGTCGTATGTTAAACCGGGTGACAAGCACCTCGGTCTCCGGCTCGACAATGTTGACCAGGCGAAAGTTGTTTTCCACTTTGGTGAGCCATACTTTCAGGTCCAGTACAGGTCGCATCGCAGATTGAAGGTCATGGCAGATATCTTGCAAACTCGTGCGTAAAATAGCCATTTCAATCGTGGTCAGGTTCCGATCCAGGGCAAGCGATTCACTGGACTGGGCCGAGCCAAGCATAATCTCTAAGAGGGCGAAGGCCATCAGGTTATCAAAGTGAAAGAGGCAACCATACTTGAGGGGAGAAAGAGCATAGATACCAACCGCTCCCTGGCTCTTGAGATCCAGCAGGCTCTGCTGGAAATTAGTGGTGGCAATTTCTTCACGGTCTACAGAGAAGTTTCGTTGCAGGGTATTGGTCAGACTTGTGGAGAACCTTCGACTGAAATTATCCAGAACAATATCCAGATTGGGTACGCGCATCTCACCTGACGCTGCTGCCCGCTCATAAACCTGAAAGAGATCAATATCCGTGGAGGGGATATTGCGTCGGCGTCGGATAGGGTCGTAATCAACCAGATCTGTGGAGACCTTACCCGCCTTGATTGCCGAGAGAAGATCTGCAATCTCTTGTTTGTTAAGTATCTGTTCCACTGATATTATTGCACCACAAAGTCTGTAAGATACACGTTTTTCACCTTTCCGGTCTGGAGGAAAGTATTGATTTTACTTTTTATTTCCGCTTTGAGTTGGTTTTTTCCTTGCAAGTCCTGAAGCTCGTCAAAGGTTTTGTTACCAAGCAAAAGAAGGATGGAATCGCGAATTTGGGGCATCCTTTTTTTTACCTCTTCCTCGACATCTTTTTTATCCAATTCTAGAGAGAGAGCAGCCTTGACGTAATGGGCCGCATCTTCACTGATGATATTGACCACAAACTCTTTGATATCGATCATTGGACCGATCTCAGCTTCTTCAGGTACCGGTTCAATCAGAGCCTCAGCTTTGCTTGCTTCTTCCTGCTGACGCTTGAGCTCTTCCTGTTTGGGTTTATGAACAAGAAAAAAGTATCCTGCGCCACCTCCACCTATCAGGAGTACCAAGGCTGCAGCTATGATGATGATCAGTTTCTTTTTTCCGCCTTTTTTCGACTCTTCAGCGGAGTCATCTTTTTTTTCTTCGTTCTCGGCCATGATCTGGGTCCTGTGGGTAAAGATCAGTTTTTAAAATGGAATTGGTGTGATGGGCTTGCCTTCCTGCTTCACGGGCCTATTGCTGCGAATGATAAAATCGACTCGCCTATTTTTCGCCATATTTTCAGAGGTGGTGTTGGGGACAATCGGCTTGGTGGCTCCGTAACCAGCAGCAGACATACGATCTAAGGAAAAAAGTTTATCCCGTTGATAAAAGCCCATGACCGAGACCGCACGGGCTACAGAGAGGTCCCAGTTCGTTCGTTTGCCAGCAATAGGAGTGGGATCAGTGTGGCCTTCTATACGTATAGTCATAGGGAGGGGGCGGATGATATCAGCCACCTTGCGTAAAATCGGATAGGCAAGCGGGTTGAGCTCGGTTTGTCCTGGAGCAAAAAGAACCTTGTCGTCGATCCTGAGAATAATAGAGTCGTTATCCTTCTGTACAAACTCGACCTGTTTATCAATTTGGGTCATTTTTAGATCGGTTTTGATCTTTTTGAAATGTTGAATAGGTGTTTGTTGGGGCAGGGGAGTAAATTCAGCTTTAGGCGGTGATTCGATTAATGGGATGGCAAAGGGAACAGGAGCCGCAGTGGTACTCCAGCCAAAGGCAGATTCAATCGAACTCTTTGCCTGGACAAATTTGATGGGATCCATGGAGGCCATGGTGAGAAGAAGCACGAAGAACGTGAGCAGAAGAGTTACAAGGTCACTATACGTGGCCATCCACATCGGTAAGCCGGCGGGAGGGCATTCTGGACATTTCGCCATAATTGATCCTCCTTAGTTGAAAACAGACTCGCGTTTTTTCGGGGCTAGATACGCGTGAAGACGTTGCTCCATGATGCGCGGATTCTCACCGGAGAGAATTGACTCCATGCCTTCTGTGATCACTGTTTTTTGCAGGATTTCTACCTTGGAGCGGGTTTTAAGTTTTCCTGCCATGGGAATAAAGAGAATATTGGCCAGGACCGCTCCGTAAAAAGTGGTTAAAAGAGCAACCGCCATGGCAGGTCCAATGGCTGCCGGATCATCCATGTTTTGGAGCATTTGCACCAATCCGATCAGGGTTCCAACCATGCCCATGGCAGGAGCGATGGCACCCATGGTATCTAAGATTGAGGCACCGTTGTTGTGACGGGCAGCTATGTTGTCAATTTCATTGAGAAGCATGGCTTTAAGTTCGGCAGGTTCCTGACCATCCACCGCCATCTGCAAGGCTTTGACCATGAACTGGTCTTCAATGGAGTCGATCTGATCTTGCAGTGAAAGAATGCCGCCTTTGCGAGCTTTATTTGCAAATTCAAGCATTTGTGCTATCAATTTGTTGGTGTCCTGCTCTTTGATGAGTACGGTCTTCTTAAAGATGGCTATCATCCCCAGGACATCGGCCAATGGAAAGTTGATCAGGGAGACGCCTAGGGTGCCACCAAAAACAACGGCAATGGATGGGGGATCGATAAAGATCGTCAGGGGGCCACCCATGAGAATGGCCCACAGCATAAGGCCAAAGGCCAGTACGATACCTATGAGGGTTGCTATATCCACGCAGGTCTTCCTTCTCGGAGCAGGGGTGAGTAATCAAAAACAGAAGAGTTTTCCAGTAACTGTAGGACTGTAGCGAAAAAAATCTTCAGAATCAAGAAAGCAAGGACAGTGCCATATATTCTTTTCTCCCTTGAGCCCTCCTTTGGGGGCTGATGATGGTGCGTCCTGGTAATTGGTTGTATTACTTGAGTATTAACGAAGATATTGGCAGTCAGGAGCGGGGAAAACAAGGCAGGAAAAGAGGAGAGGAGGGCGGTGACGGGCGAGCAACCCGCCAAAATATAAAAGAAAAGCTGCACCAGCTTGAAGCTGACGCAGCCTTTTGTCAAAATATTGTCGTTCTGATCTCAAACCAAAGGAATGAGGTCTTGAGCCCGTTTAGGCGTTGTCGTCCATTTGGCCCTTCAGGATTTTGACATGCTACGTGTCACCCTGAGAGGGGGAACTACCAAATGTTACCGTTTGAGGTTGATCAACTCGCTGAGCATCTCATCGACCGTGGTAATAATCTTTGAGTTTGCCTGAAAGCCACGCTGGCTGGTGATCATTTTGACAAACTCCTGGCCCATATCCACATTGGATTGTTCAAGGGAGTTGGTGAACACTTTGCCAAGCTCAGCGCCCGGCAAACCAACGCGAATACTACCGACTTTATCTGTTGCGACGTAGCGATTCGATCCTGCAAGGGCAAGGCCAGAAGTATTCTGAAATTTTGCCAGTACCAGTTGGGAAATATTGACCTGAGCGCCGTTTGAGTAAGAGGCTACAACAATTCCTTCACTGTTAATTGCCACGTTGGTCAATTCGCCAGCTGCGTAGCCATCCTGATCTTTGCCAATGACGATGGAATCACTGTCGTGCTGAGTACAGTCAAAGGAAAGATCAATCGTTTGTGGCGTGTCGGCACCGTTGGTCCAGATCGGCATGGTAATGGGGACTGTCACAGGATCAACGATACCATCTCCGGTGGTATCCAGGAGTTTTCCATTTTCATCAAAGGTGAGATCCAGGGGGGCCGAAAGCGTCTGGAAAGGGTCTACAACGGCGGCAATCGGAAGTGTGTTGTCACCATCCACGGTATATCCCATATTCCAGGTATTGTTCGCATCATCAATCTGTCGCCAATAGACGGTCACCAGATGTGATTCTCCCAGTGAGTCAAAAATTTCACTTGAGGCTGAATAATTATATGTATTCTTGTCGTTTGGATCAATAAAGGTATTGATGTTGAGTGATTGCGTACCAGTAGTCGCCCCGATGGATGCTACGTTGCCTCCTAGGTCAATGGAGGAATTGGTCATGTCGGTATGCAGAATGATAATTCCATTTTCCCCTGCCGCCACAGTCCCCGCCTCAAGACCGGTGTTGGCCGCATTTGCTGCCCCGCTAAAGGAAACAGCGATTTCTTCTCCGGTGGTATTGGAGAGGATGATTGCATTGGCAACAGTGCTGTTGGTGCCATCACCGAGTGATGCTGTGACCCCGGTATTGGTGGTCATACTGTTAATGGCATCGACAATATTTTGTGCCTGTTCTGTTGCGTTAGCGCCGGCAGCAGAAGCCGCGATGGGAATGCCATTGATCGTGATATCTCCGTAGGCAAGGGCCCCTGTCGCACTCACTGCAGTGTCAGATACCTTATAGTTCCATTTTTGAGTGGCGGTGACGCCAGTTGTACCGGACAATGCATTGATTTCAGCAATTTTTCCTGCCGTGGTTGTTGCTCCTGATGACGCGATGGTCGTTCCATTGATCGTCAGGCCCGCCAATGTGGCATTGGATGGAGCGTACTTTGATAGGTAGACCTTGTCTCCATACCCGTATTCCACCGATTTTTCATCTAAGTTTGAGGTAAAGGTGAGCTGAGTGGTCTGGCTGGCCGGGATTAGGCCAACGTTAGAGACTTGGATATCTGTCGGGTCACCGGGAAGTAATTCATCGTTGCTGACGGGGTCAAACTGTTTACCCTGAACGATCATGCCTTCCGGATTAACCAGGTAGCCATCGTCATTAAAACGAAATGCACCGGCTCGAGAGTAGTAGGAAGTGCTGTTGCCTGCTTCTCTCAAGACAAAGAAACTATCTCCTTCAATGGCGACATCCGTATCCGAAGAGGTTGTTTCAAAAGTACCCTGACTGTAGATATTATCAACAATGGAGAGACCAACGCCACGGCCAACCTGAGACGAACCTCCCGATCCAAAAACGCTGCTGGAAAGCAGATCAGAAAAAATGGTTCGGGAGCCTTTGAACGCTAATGTGTTGGTATTGGATAAGTTGTTACCAATAACACTCATAGCCTGCGAGTTGGTGTTGAGTCCACTCACTCCACTAAACATTGCACTTTGAATACCCATAACAACCTCCTGCGTGGGTGAATAAAACCGGATAATTGATTGCTGTACTAGAATCTGGGAAAAGCTGTGATTTAAGTGTATCTTTTCCCCAATTATCCCCGCGCCGTCCGTTGCTTGAGAGATAGTGGTCTGTCCTATTGTCAGAGCCTTTGAGCGTTTCTTTTCATTTCCCTGAAAAGAAGACATCCAGCTCTTTATTCATCGTTTGTCAAACTGCCCTCCCCATTGTAGGCACCATAGATCAGGGAAAGCCCATAACTGCCAGAGTCGGTGACAACCTCCGGCTCGCTGCCACTTAAGTCAACGCCTGTGACTGCAGTGCGAGTCAGGGGGGTGAGGGTGGCGCTACTGTCTGTTCCGGTTGCTTCCAAGGTGAGGTAATATGTTCCAGCACTTACCGCCTCACCGTTGGAATTTGTCCCGTCCCAGCTCATGAAATGGTTCCCTGCTGATATATCGTCCGCCGTCAGGGTGGCCACTGTTTTTCCGGAATTGTTGGTGATGTACAAGTTCAAGTTAGTGATGGATCCATCGACTCTGTAACCCAGCTCAACAGGATCGCCACTGAACTGGACCGCGTCTCCTTCAACCACCACGTCCTGGCCGATGAGGTTCAGGGCGGAGATGCTTTGAGATTTGGTCGTGGCCGTGGTCAGATTATCCATGGCGTCGTTGAGATTAAAGAGCTGCTCAAGCTGGGAGTATTGTGCCAGCTGGGAGGTAAACTCGGTTGCGTCGGCCGGATTCAGCGGATCCTGATTCTGCAACTGGGCAACAAGCAGGGTCAGAAACTGATCCTGCCCCAGGGCCTGAGACGCCGATGTAGAGCTCGATGAACTTGTCGATGAAGATACAGAACTAATTGTCGTCATGTTGTACTCCCTGTATCAGGCAATGGCGTTGAAGTTGGTCTCAACGTCCTCTTCCTCTCCTGCTTCTTCATTCAGTTCAATCGAGAAGTCAGAACGGGTCGTTTTGGATGTCATGGATTGCTGCGACTGCTGCCATCCACTGTTATTGGCAAACTGCTCTTCAAATCCGGTATTGCCATCGGCTACACTGACTTCTATATCCTGAAGGTGTAACCCCTGTTGCTCCAAGGCCTCACGCAGCTTGGGCATGTGCCGATCAAGCATCTCCTGAGAGTGCGGAGATTGGGTTACGATGTGAGCTTTGACATTATCTTGTTCCACCTTGATCTCTAGGCGAAGCTCTCCGAGCTCCTGAGGGTGGAGTTTGAGATTAAGTGTGCTGGTTTCCAGTCGTTTATTGGCGGAAAATTGAGCGATCATCTGATCGACGACGGCAGTGTCGGGCACCAAGGTACCGGAACCCAGCTGGTAATAGGTCGTTTCTGTGCCACTTGTGGGGGCGCTGAAGGTGGTCATCTGGCTGCTGGACAACTGCATGCCAAACCCGGTCGTGTGACCAAGTGTTTGGAAGCCTCCCTCCTGAAAAAGTGAAGGCTGCTCCTGCCCCGGCATCCCCTTGAAATCCTGGTTGCCGCCGGAAAAAAGGTCTGCCTGGGATTGGTCACTGGTCATGCTCTGGTTGGCCGCAGCCACGGCTGTACCGGGCGTCTGGAGGAGATGGGAATGAATATATCGGCCGTTGAAATCCAGGTTTGCTCCTTTTTGATGCAGGGTCTGGTTGCCTGACAGGGCTGTGGTGAGCACCTGAGGCTGGAGTGGATTTTTTCCTTGCTCTATGGAGATGCTTTGGCCATCACTGTTCTGAAAGAAGAGGGCAGACTCAGGGGCTTTCAATATGTTTTCCCCCTGCTGCTGGACTTGCTGTCTGGTCGTGATGGTGCCGTCCTGTGGGGTGAAAATTACTGTGGCACCGGTAGTTGCCTGAAGAGAGCGGGGCTCCTGCCCGGCCTGCCCGCCTGAATGAGCTGTACTGATTGCGGCCTGCACTACTTGTTCAGTTGTGCCTGTAGTCACCTGAAGAGAGATTGTTTCCTGCCCGGTCTGCCCGCCTGAATGAGCTGTACTGATTGCGGCCTGCACTACTTGTTCAGTTGTGCCTGTAGTCACCTGAAGAGAGATAGTTTCCTGCCCTGGCTGCACACCTGAGTGAGCTGTGCTGATTGCGGCCTGTGGACTGGTTGTCTGCTGCTCCTGGCTAATTACACTCACGCTCTGGCCAGCATTTACGCCCTGATCAACCGTTGTCTGCTGGGCCCAGTGTTGTTGGGGAGGGGCCTGGTTTTTTGGTTGGTTACCGCCCGAGACCAGCTGTGACCACTCACTGGTGGGTGTCGGTTGATCTGTCTGCTGCTGGGGATTGTGCAAATTGAGAGGCGTAAAGTCGCTTACGGATGATTTCGGAAGAGATGCATTATCGCTGGAGACAATACGAATTGTCTGCTCTTTGGGCGCCTCGTTGCTCCGTGGTGTCGTAATTTGATCCAGCATTCGAGCAAGGACAGATTCTTTGCTGCCAGTGGCCTGGTATAAAGCTGTTTGCTGTGAAGACGTCTCCTCATCAGGTGCGTCATCAGCAGGGGATTCCTTCTTTTTGCTCTCTTGGGTATTTTCGGCAATGGGTTGTTGCTCAGTTGAACTCTCTGCTGCGAGATCGTCCTGGGAGGAAGACTCTGCTTCTTCGTTCTGAGTGGTTACATCCTCTGAAAGAGTCTCTTCGTTTTCTTGGTGTACGACTGGTTCTTTGGAGTCGGTTTGTTTCTGAGCAACCTGCTTTGAGTTTTCTTCTATGTTTGTGGCGCGGGGCTGCTCTTGTGCCTGAGAACCTGCCTGCGGCTTTTCCTGTTTACCGGTTGCGGCTTTGAGATGAGAGGAAAACGACTCGCTCGTTTCGCCCGATGCCTTTACAGGTGTGGCGCCAGGAGAAGGCGATGTTTGCATCAGGTTTGCTGCGACAGCAGGAAATGTAGCCATATGCGTTATCGAAAGTCTAGAGTTGAAAAGGCAGTTGTTAATTTAGCCGCCTTCTGGCGGTCCATACTGGCAAGAATTTTTGCCGCAGATTTAGTTTTCATCTTACTTAAGATGGAAATTGCTAGCTCAACTTCCAGGTTGCCAATAACGGTCGCTCCCTTGTCAGAGGGCATTTTCTCGTACATTTTAGCCAACTCAATAATACGTTTCTGCTCCGCGGCGTCTTTCTGTTTCAACAGTTTTTCGAGTTTGATGCGAAGCTCATTGAGCTGTACAATTTTCTTATCGACTTCACTCTCTAATCTCTTTAGTTCCTTTTTCCTGCGTTCCAGCTCCTCCTGTTCACTTTCAATTTGATTCTTGCCACTTGCCTTGATGGCCTCCATGATTCTCCGTTCTTCCACAGAAGTATAGCTGGTGGCAGGGGCTTTTTTCTGTGGTGCTTTTTCAGGGGTATCTGCCGCGGAGATGGAAAGGGGTGTAGACAGAAAAATACAGAATAACAGGGAGGAAAAAAGAGAAGGTGAAGGAAAACTATGACGGAGATGGGCTGAGTGATTTTTAATTGCGGAATTAAATTTAGTCGGATTTTTTATGTTGATGGGAGAGGACTGCAATCTCGTCAAGCATACCGGCTTCCAGACTTTCCAGATGTTTTTTATACGCTGCATTTTGTTGTTCTTCCAATTTTTCTATAATTTTTCGATTTTTGCTTGCCTGTAACAGGTGCTGTCGTTTTTTTGCCACCTGTCCCCGTTGTTTTTCCAAGGCTTTTTTTCGTTTATGGAGCACTTCCTGCACGAGGTCAATGCGCTGATCAAACATCAGGAGTCGATCAACGGTCGTTCCATGTTCTTTATCGTGCTGCAAGCCTGCATACAAAGTGATGAGTTCCTGGTTTGTTGCTTCATATGCCTCGTAGAGTTCCTGTTCTTTTTCCATGGCCTGGGCAAGCTCTTGCAAGGCTTTTGTTTCGAGTTGATTGCGAAATTTAGAAACCGCATGCAGGGTAAATGGTTTCATTATTTACGTCCTTGATTACCATCAGTTTTACGTCGATCCATACCCTTGCGACCAGCACGTCGACGATCATTCCCCTGACGATCACTGACCAGATCACCCATGGCCGTAAGGGTTTCTTCCAGACTGCACGATTCGGTAAATCCCTGCACCAAAAAGGTATTGATCGCGTCCATTCTAGAGATGGCATAATCGATTTTTTTGTTGCTGCCATTGGTATAAGCACCAATATTTATCAGATCTTCTGATTCCCGATACACAGCCATAACGGATCGAATTTTACCCGCTAGCTCCATATGTCGTTCTGTGGTGATATCACGCATAACGCGGCTGGTGGACATCATGATATCAATGGCCGGGTAGTGATTTTTAGCGGCAATAGACCGGGAAAGGACGATATGCCCATCCAGAATGGAACGAACCGAGTCAGCCACAGGTTCAGTGAGGTCATCCCCGTCAACAAGCACGGTATAGAGTCCGGTTATTGATCCCTGGTTTTCAAAATTTCCGGCGCGTTCAAGGAGTTTAGGCAGGGTTGCAAAAACGCTGGGGGTGTACCCTTTGGTTGTGGGCGGCTCACCGATGGAGAGCCCGATCTCTCGCATGGCCATGGCGAAACGGGTGACCGAATCCATCATCAACAGGACATTTTTTCCCTGAAGTGAAAAATATTCGGCTATGGCTGTGGCAACAAAGGCCCCACGCATGCGCAGCAGTGGTGATTGATCCGAGGTAACCGCAATAATAACGGAATGGGCCAGTCCTTCTTTCCCCAGATCGCGTTCGATGAACTCCCGTACTTCGCGTCCACGTTCGCCAATGAGCGCAATCACATTGATATCAGCTTTTGCATATTTTGCCATCATGCCAAGCAGCACCGATTTGCCCACACCAGAACCGGCCATAATCCCCATACGTTGGCCTACCCCACAGGTCAAAAGGCCATTAATAGCTCGAATTCCAAGGTCCAATGATTGGGTAATGGAATCACGTTGCATGGGGCTTGGGGGCAGGGAATAGAGGGCTTTTTCCTGGGGCAAGTGGGGGGCTGGGCCTGCATCGAGGGGGTGTCCCATTCCATCAAGCACTCGACCCAGCAGGTCGTTTCCGACCGAGATAGTGGCCTGTTCTTTACGCACACTGATGTAGCTACCCGGCCCAAGCCCTCGCAGTTCACCAAGCGGCATGAGCAGGGCTCGGTTATTTGCATAGCCAACAATTTCAGCCGGTACGGGAGGCCCTGGTTGTAGGGGGTAAATATCGCAAAGAGAGCCAATGGATGAACGGGGGCAGCTGCCCTCGACAACAAGCCCGACTATGCGGTGCACTTTGCCGTAGACCCGCACAGGAGAAAATGAAGAGAGAAGTGTAGAGGTGTTCATTGGTACTTGTTATCTTCCCGTAGTCCTGCAGAAGAGGAAATTGATCTGTACTTTTTTCGTATAAGCAGAAACTTGGTGGGATTACTCCCCCCCAGGAGGCTTTCGGATGGTATCAGCAGAAGTATCTTCTGCCGTTGCTGCCACTTCCTCATTGTTGTCTTCTGTGTTTAACACCAGTTCCGGGTGCCCTGTGAGCAGTTCTCTGGTACTTTCCAATTTCCCATCTATGGTTGCATCCACACTGCAGCTCACTGATTCTAAATAACAGCCGCCGCGGCGTATCCCCGGATCGGCCTTAAAAACCAGATGCTCCAGCCCCCGAATAGAGCTGATCAGGGCTGGTGCACGTTCTTCGGCAAAAGCAAGGTCTTCTGGATGGAGAGAAACGTGGAACTCTTCACTGGTAATGGCTTGCTCTAAGGCGTTTTCAAGGGTTGTGGCAATCTGGTTGCGGGGAGTAGTGAGTTCCTGATTTAAAATTTTTTCAGTGAGTGCGATCACCAGATTGACAAGGTCGGCATGGGTCCCTTTGAGACGCTCTTGATTGATTTGGTCAATTTTTTGGCATGCGGTGGCAAAACTTTGAAGGCTTTGTTCAACTTTAGCTTGTATTTGGGCTGCGCTTTCAGCCATAGCCTGCTCATATCCCTGGGCATATCCTTCTTGGCGAAGCGCTTCCAAATCAATCGCTGGTTCAGGTGGCGGTTCTGGTTGCGGAGGTTCTGGCGGTGGCTGTGGTGTCGTCGGCTCCGGCTTTGGTTCTGCATCCATTTTTGGATTTGGAGGAGAATTCGGCTTAGCTGCAGACGTATCCACAGGATCGATAGTTTCAGGAGTCTTCTCAACGGCCTCTGACTCAATTGATTCTGGAGTGGACACTGGTTCCGGCTTTTGTGGCAGGGAGAGTGGATCCAGGGTTTGGCGAACAAGAGAGTGAGGAGTGAAAAGTGAGTCTGCCTTGAACACTTTTGATTTGAATTCTTTAGACGAACTCATCGCCGCCAGTACCTCTACCCAGAACCAGTTTACCCTCTTCCTCAAGTTTCATCGCAATTTTAACGATAGTCTGCTGCATGGCCTCGACCTCGGAGAGTCGAACCGGCCCCATGGCTCCCAGGTCATCACGGATCATATCTGCAGCACGAGAAGACATATTGGCAAAGATTTTTTCTTTGATCTCATCAGAGGCGGTTTTTAATGCCATTGTCAGAGAGTCGTTGTTAACTTCGCGCAGGATCATCTGGATAGAACGACCATCAAGGGCGCAGAGGTCCTCAAAGGTGAACATCATCTTCCGGATGCTCTCAACCATTTCCGGATCGATCTCTTCAAGATTCTCAAGGATTTCCGCATCCAGATTGTCGGTCATGTTATCAAGGATCTCGACAACCTTGTTCAGGCCACCGACCTCTTTTTGTTCCTCTCCACCAACGACAATACCGATTTCCTTGCTTAAAGCTTCTTCAATCCTGTCGATAACTGCGGGGGATACGGCATCAAGTGTAGCGATGCGATAAACGACATCGGAGCGTTTTTCCTCAGGAAGTTTGGCGATAATGGCACCCGCATGCTCGGTTGCCTGGGTGGAGAGAACAAGGGCCAGGGTTTGCGGATGTTCCCGTTCAAGGAGCCCTGCAACCATAGAGGGGTGCATCTTGGCAATGGTTTCAAGGGGACGAGCTTCAGTGCCAGAGACAAACTGGCGCATCAGAGCGGATTCTCGATCCTTGTCACTGGAAGAGCCAGCAATCAATTTTTTTGCAAACTCCTGACCTTTAACTACAATACCGGCCTGACTTTCGGCAGCGAGTTCGAAATCTTCGAGGACTCTGAGTTTTGTCTCCTCGGGAATATGGTCTATCTCAGCCATGCAACGGGTAACTCGAAAGATTTCTTCATCCGAGAGTTCAGCAAGCAACTTGGTGGCCAACCGTTCCCCTAAAATAATCAGCAGAATGGCGGCCTTTTTCAAACCGGATAATTTTTCAGTTGAGGCCATGCAGTCATTTATCCTTCATCATGGAGCAGTTGAATAATATTGCACATATGAAATACCAGCTGTGCTGGAACCCAGCTGAAAAGGTAAAGAGGATGAGGACATCACTCCTCATCACGAATCCATCCTTTGAGAACATGCGCACTAAAGACCGGATCGCTTTCCACTGCTTTGCGTATTTTATCAAGTGGGTCTTCAGATTCTTCCGATTCCAGAGCCTGTTTATAGCCAGCTCCGCCGGTAAGAGCAGGTTGCACCTCTTGGGTTTCAGCCATTCCAGGGATTGCTCCGGGGCCTTGCTGCTGCCCGGCAGCTCCCTGAGCTCCAGGAATTGGTTGCCCATTTGCATCCAGGGCAGCAGAGGCCTGCCCAGGTTGTCTCTGGGAGCCACCTGCCTGCTCTGCTTCCATCTCTTCAACGGTCTTGTAATGTTCCGTAACATCACGGTTTAAGGTTTTCATCAATGGCCGAACCATCAGAAAATAGAGAAGAACCCCGGCAAGGAGCAATAACCCATATCGAATAAAAGGGGTGTACTGGTAGAGACGGTTTGCCGCGGCATAGGCCTCTTCCTCAGCACTGGCCTCAAGAGATTCGAGGAAAGGCATGGAGGTAACTTCGATTTTATCACCGCGGGTCAAGTCAATTCCCAGAGCTGAAGCGACCATGGTTTCAACGGTTTTCAGCTCTTCAGCTGATCTTGGTTTTGTGGTGGTCGTTGCCTTCGGAGTTTCCCCAGGGACCACCTGGTCCGCAACAAGCACCGATACCGAGAGTTTAGTGATGGTTCCAACCGGATTGATGACTTTGGAGACGACCTTGCTGATCTCATAATTGGTTGTGCGCTGGGAGCGGCTGGAGGGCGGGGTGGCCCCGCTAGCCTGATTGGTATTGCCTTGTAAGTTTGATTGTACTCCTGGCACCCCACCGGTAACCTCTGAGCCGGTTTTTTCCTCACTGACCTGTTCGCTGCGAATCACAGGTTCTTCCGGGTCAAATACCTCTTCCGTTTTTTCAGTTTGGGTGAAATCAAGGGTGGCGCTGACCCTCACCATGGAATTTTTCGAGCCGAGGGATTTGTCCAAAAGAGCCTGAGCGCGTGTTTCCAGACGGTGTTCAACCTGGGCCTGGTAGGCGAGCAGATCGGGAGAAAGGCTGCCAAAGGAGCCTTTGTCACCACTTTTAGAGAGCACGTTACCGTTTTGGTCAATGATGGTCACGTTTTCTGGCTCCAAACCCTCAATCGAGCTTGATACCAGGTGGACGATACCTTCTACTTGTGTGTCTTTTAACCGTTTACGTGGTGCCAGCTTCAATATAACCGAGGCTGTAGCTGGCTGTTGTTGCTCTTTAAAGAGACGTTTTTCCGGGAGGGCCAGGTGGACCCGTGCCGATTCCACCGGACCAAGTGAAGTGATAGTGCGCGCAAGTTCTCCCTGCAATGCCCTGGAGTAATTGACCTTCTGGACAAAATCCGTCAGGGCGAATGATTGCTTGTCAAATATTTCAAAACCAACCCCCCCTCCTTGCGGTAAACCTGAGGCCGCAAGGGAGAGCCTTGTTTCGTACACATCCTTGGCAGGAATATGAATGTTACGCCCATTATTACCCAGCTTATAGGGGATATTATTACCCTTGAGCCACTCGACCACAGCCGAGGCGTCAGTCTCCGCCAAGTTTCCGTATAAGAGCTGATAATCGGCTGTTTGCGTCTTGATTATGATAAAGGCAAACAGCGCAAGGGTGATGACTGAGACAGCTGCCAGGGCTGCTTTCCGTTGCAGAGGCCACCCTTTAATCGTCGCAACCAGTCCTCTCAAGCCGGTCTCTGGGCGAGCAGTGTTTTGAGGTTGTTGTTCCTCTTGTTGAGGCGTTGCATCCTGTTGTTCAGCCATGGCCATCCCTGTCCTTCACTCTACTGCTTAAGCTAAATACATGGTCACAATTGGAGGGTTATACCTGCATGCGCATAACTTCCTGATAGGCATCCAGAGCTTTGTTGCGTACTTGCACCATGTAACGCAGGCTGATATCCGCCTTTTCCATGGAAAGCATGGCATCATGGAGGCTTTGCTCGCCACCTGCATGCAGTTGTTCCACGGCCTTATCGGCCTGCTGCTGCGTGGTGTTCGTGTTGTGCACCAGGGAAGAGAGCACCTCTCCAAAGGAGGCCTCAACTTGGGCGGTGTTAGATCCCGCTTTAGGGACCTGGGTGAGCTGTGCTGTCAGGGCTTGATCAATTTTCATCTGTTATCTCCCTATTTCCAAAGCTTTCATCAACATGCGTTTAGCAGACTTGATGGTCGTTGTGTTTGCCTCGTAGGAGCGAGTGGCAGACATCATGTCGACCATCTCTTTCATAACATTGACATTGGGCATTTCCACGTAGCCGTCGTCTTTGGCATCGGGATGCGTCGGGTCATAGACCCGTTGAGGATCGCTTTCATCTTCCAGGATTTTTGTCACCTGCACCCCCTGAGCTTGCCCCTGTTCGTACAGAGATTTTTGCAAATGCTTGTTGAACGGCATATCCTGCGATTGAAAAACCACAGATTTTTTTTTGTACGGCCCTCCTTCAGGGGTGGAGGTCGTCTCGGCATTAGCCAGGTTAGAACTGATGGTGTTGAGTCTGGTGGTCTGGGCCTTGAGGCCTGAAGCTGCAATATCAAACGTGGTAAACAGGTCCATAGGGGTCTCCCAAAAGTATTTGCAAAATTACATGCAAATTAAGCGCCACCATTTATGGCATATTTGACTGCCGAGAGTTTTTTATTGAGCATGGTGATCGCTGCCTCGTAGAGAATTTCATTTTGCGAGAGTTTCACCATCTCCTGGTCAACGCTAACCGTGTTTTCATCGCCAATACCGGTCGTATCTTTGGTGCTCGAAACCCTGCCGGTTACCTGCTCAATCTCAGTGGGACCCAGGGCTATGTGGTTGGGTTGCGTTCGCGTTGGCTGGAGATCGTTTCCAAAAAGCGCGCCTTGAAGTTGATCTTCAAAACTGAAAGATTTGGCTTCATACCCTGGCGTTTCAGCATTGGCGATGTTCGATCCGATAATTTCCTGATTTTTTTCTCGCAGATCAAGTACCCGTTGTAAAAGGCGCATAGTGGTGTCAAATTGCTGAATCCCAGGCATATAGACCTCCTAAATTTCTAGGGACAGGGGGTAACTTACTGTTGTATCTCTAAAATAGCCGCTTCTTCACGGGCCATCCTCTTCCATAGAGGGTCTTTGCCTTCTTCGGCGAGTTTTTGAAACATTTTTAGGGCTGATTCTTTTTGGCCGAGTTGATTCTCAATCTGCGCAAGGCGAAATTTGGCCTGTTCCGATTGAGGATCAATGGTGGCTACACGTTGAAATTGCTTTTTTGCAGCCTCCAAATTATCAAGCTGATAATACGATTCTGCTAAAGGTAACAAGAGGCGTTCCGGTTCGAGGCGGCTGAGTAACTCGGGGGTATCGAGGGTGTCGACGACTTGTTGCCACTGTTTGTTTGCGTAATACAACCGACCCTTGAGCAGTTCCAACGCGGGCATCTTTGGTGCCTCAGCCTCGGTGATCAGCTGCAGGGCTTTGTCGGGGTGCCCACTTCTGTACAATGCTTGAGCTTTGAAGAGGAAAATTCCCTTTTGGTAGGTACCTTTTGGATAACGCAGTTGATACCGATCAGCATATTCTTCCACCTGCAGGTAACGTCCGTCGCTGAATAATGCTTCGATCAGAGGGAGGTAGATTTTTTCCTTATCGGCATTGTCGGAAACTTCAAAAAGATACTGGTACGTTTGAGCGGCCTGGTCAGCCAGGCCAATGCGACTGTACGCCTTGCCTAGGTCATAGAGTAAATCAGCATCCAGCCAGCCACGAATGAAGTATTTTCTGTTTTGCTTGGCCAGCACCAGTCCTTTGACGTATTGCTGGTCATTGACAAGCTGTCGAATTACTCCTGGGAGTTGCTGAATAATGAGGGCCATAGCCTCGGTACGTAATTTACCGCCTTGGAATTCTCGCAGAAGTTTCATGCATTTTTCAACGCTGCGCTCCTGTTCCCCTGAAAAGTGATCGACCAGGGCCTCCTTGAACAGGCAGGCCTCTCGCTGTAAAATAGTTCGTCCGTTTACAGTGCAACGTCGATAAACCCCATTGGCTTCAAAGGGATCGAGCCTTCGTTCTACATATTCAAAATCGGTTTTTTTGAGCAGTGCACGAAATCCGCCTTCGGAATTGGGAAAAGCATCAATGAGTTGCTCCAGCTCCAGTCGACCCTTTTGCCGGGTCAGCGGCACATGGAGTTGCGACATGGCCAGGCGAAAGAGCGCCAGGTCCTGTTGAGGCTCATTATTGAGCAGATCACCAAGTTTCATATACCACTGTATTCCCTCCTCGTAGCGTTTGGCGCTATATAGACAATCACAAAAGGCAGCCAGCGACCTGGCATCATTGGCTAGAAGGGGAGATGTCGAGGTTAAAGGGGCATAGCGTGTCAAAGCTTTGTCTTTGTCGCCTTGAGCATAGGCAAGGTCCGCAAGTCGTAAGAGGCGAAGAGGGGTGAGTTGCTTGTTTTGGCTGAGGAGCGGGCTTGCCAGGATTTTTTCTGCTGCTTCAACTTGATTGCTTAAAAGGGCAAGTTCAGCCAGCAGCAGTTGTATATCATCGGTAAAAGGCGTTTGACTGGCAAGTTTATCAGCAAATGGAAGCAGTTCGTAATAGGTGTCGATGTAGTCTCCCCGTGTTGCCCGTTGATAAAGCAAGAGGAATCTGGCAATTTTTGCCATCATTCCGTCTGGATAATGAATTGCTATTCGCTGGAGAAGAAAATAGGGGGGGCGGTATTCACCTAAACGGAGCAGCCCTTCGGCGTAGGCAAGTACCAAGCGTTCTTTGAGTGTTTCTTTGGGCTGAGTCTTGACTTCTTCGCGAAGCAGCAGGCAGACCTGATTCCATTTACCTTCGGCAGCGCGCTTCTGAATTTCCTGGGGCATCCAGGAATCCAAAGTCTCCTCAGGAGCCACAGCCTGGGCCAGGGGAAAAGGAGGCAGGTGAAAAACAGGTGGGGGCGTGACAGTGACCGGTAGCTCATAGGTTGTGAAAAATGAAAGCCAGTCATGGGAATAGGGGGTGATATTTACTGGGTTGAGTGAGTCAATATTTGAGCGGCGCACAACCTCAACTCCCTGAAGTCGAGTGGTGAGTTCCGGGTAGCTAGTGGAAAGTTGGTTCCCTAACAAGACATCTAAAAGAATAACGCCAGTGGCCGCCTGGGGTTTTGTTTCCACCTTTTGCGGAGGATAACGAAAATATACGGAATAAATGGTTTTTGCAGGTAATTCCTTGGGTACGATCCGAATCATGCGACCGTCGCTGGCGGGCAGTTTGAGCCCGCGCACCGGGTTAGTTTGGTTGAGCTCAAGGTCCACTCTTCTCCCCTTGGTGCGCAGTTTGAATTCAGGTAAGGTGTCAAAGTGGAAAAAGAGCTGCAGACTGGTGGTTTCATCGCTGCGATTGATGGCATTGAGGATAGACGCAGCCTCGGCCTGGCACAGGCATGAGAGGTTGGCAGTCAAAACCAGCAGTAAGAGAATAAATAAGCGCGCGCGCATGACCTCTTGGGGGTGATTTGCAATGATTTAGAGGATGTTGTACTTCCTTAATCATTAAGCAATATGCATTCCATAATTTTGTCTACTCTCGCGGGAACAGGATCTACCAAACTAGAAGAGAACGGTATTATAAGCCCAACCCAAAGGTCTGTGAAATTTATAAGTCAGAGATTTGACTTGCTTGAACGACCATGGCAGGATGAGTGTACGCGACACCACGACTTACGGGCTGCTCAGAATTGCACATTGCACGGTACTCTCTTTATGCAGATAGAAGAATTACTTGGTCAGGGACGGACCTTGGTGGAAAATATACTGCCAACTATTCGTCTTCTCCTAGCTCAACCAGAACGTGATGACCTCTTGTTGACTGTCACCGGTCAAGGGCTCAAACTGTTTACTCTGCTTAATCGGAACGGGCGTCATCTTGGGCTTGAGCATTTACTCGCCCCTTGTGAGGCTATGGAATCAGTCTTGGAGAGTGCGAAATTGGGGCATCTGCAATTGGATGGCCGACATGTTTCTCTTTTACTTGAGGTCTGCTCGTTTATTGATCAGGGGGGTACGCTGATCGCTCAGGAAGGAGGCAGTGACGCTCGCCTTGCAGCTTCAGCCACAGCCTTACAGGCTGCTGTCATGGAGCTATTGCATAGCTCAATGCAATCTTCATCCGATACTTTGGGCTTTGTGGGAGTATCCAGTGAAATGCAAGAGGCCTTTGTTCAGGAATCTGAGCAGCTGTTAATGCTCGCCGAGCAGGAATTTGTACTTTGGGACTTTATAGCGATTGACCATGAGCGAGTCTCAGAGCTTTGTCGCAGCCTGCATCGCCTGAAAGAGAATTTTTCCATTTATGACTGCAATGACTTTGAACGGCTGTGTATGGCTCTAGAATCAGCGCTCAACAGGTATTTACAAGGAGAATTTTTTCAAACTGAATACCCTGAGAGAGTTTTTTTACGCTGTATCGATGAGATGAGAGAGGCTTTGCGTCATTTTGCCCTGAGCGAAACTCTGACTCTGACGCACCTGGAGGACCTGCTCCAAGCGGTGCAGGGATTGATTCGTCAACCCTTAGGCGAGTTATTGATCGAGGCGGGATTGGTGAACCCCAAGACGATTGACGATGCGCTCTCTTTACAACGTATCGCACCGGGTGGTAATGCTCGACGACTCGGAGAGGTCTTGGTCGGGATGGGAGAGGTGTCGCAGGATGATGTGGACAGTGTCCTGAATCATCAGCAGTTTCTTCAGGAGCAAAGTGAAAAGGGCGGGGGGAGGGGTACGGAAGTGCGAAAGGAGCCTAATGTTTCCTTGTTCCCCAGTGAGGTCTCCGTTAATGGGCACAGGCTTGTCCGTATTGTTTCAATTGTGAAACAGCTTGCAGCTCAGTCATTGCCAGAAGATATCCGTCCCTTTATCCAGGAACTTGATCAACTGACTCAAAACATGAGCCTGGGGGGGAATTATGGTTTTTCCCATTACCTGCAGCGAGTGGTAAGTGATTTATCCATGGAGTATAATAAACGGGTTCATTTTCGTGTGGAAGGGGCTGCGGTCTTGCGGGAAGAGTTGGATATGGTCGAGTTTGCAGACATACTCATCCCATTGCTGCGCAACAGCGTAGAGCATGGGATTGAGCCTGCTTCCTTACGGCAAAAAGAGCAGAAAAGAAAACATGGTAGAATTACGCTTTCCGCTTTGCGACAGGCAGATGAGCTCTGGGTGAGTGTTGAGGATGATGGAGCAGGTTTTGATCTCAACACAATAGGAAGGCTCTGCCTGGAGCAGGGATTGGTGAATAAGGAAGAGATTGTTCAGATGACTGGTGCTGAGCTTTTACAGGTTTTTCTTCAGGACCAAAAATGTGAACTCATGTCAGGTGCTAGCAATGATGGGCAGTGCACAGGACTTGCTGGAGTGAAGAAGAGGCTGCAGAATTTTTATGCGAAGATGGATATTTGGTCTCGACCTGGCAAGGGAGCACGCGTAACCTTGCGCATTCCTCGGGCCTCCTGAAATCTTTGAATAAAAAGCGACATTACCACGAATAAAAATTTGATTTCCATCTTTTCAAGTTGATAGAATAACACAAAATGAAAACATCCTTGGCCGCGTATAAAATCACTGGGCCATGGGGCGTTTCTACCTGGAGCTATTCTAACGATGGTGCATCGCCAAGATGAAACTTCGGGAAGAAACTGGAAAAACAGGAAGGTTGTTTAAACATAACGATTCATACAATTCTCACGATGACTTGGAGAGCTCGTAGATAAAGGAGGAAAGAATGGCAAAAAATGTATTGCTCGTAGATGATTCCAGTACCATGCGGAAAATTATCAGTCGTTCCCTGCGTCAGGCAGGGTTGGATTTTGGTGAGATTTTTGAGGCTGGTGACGGTCAGGAAGCGTTGGAAGTTTTGGAAAAGGAGTCGGTTGATATCGTCCTCTCTGATATCAATATGCCCAATATGAATGGTATTGAATTTTTGCGGGAAAAAGCCAGCCGTGATGGCGTGAAGGATATTCCCGTGTTCATGATCTCCACCGAGACCGGTGACGACATTATCGGTGAAGCAAAAAGTCTCGGGGCTGTCGGTGCTCTGAAAAAACCGTTTACTCCTGATAAGGTAAACGAAGTGCTTGGACCGCTGATGTAACTGCTTGTGTCGTTTTGTTCGACCTATCTCGGTCAATTCCGGATAATCAGTCGTGATTATCCGGAACAATATGAGGGAGAAATTCGTGAACAGTTTTGATGAAATCAGTGACAAGCTCATCGAGTCAACCGTCGAAATATTCGTTGGTATGGTTATGATGGATATCTCGGTTGCAGGAGAGCCCCTCACCAAACTTGGCCCAATGAAACAATCTATCACAGGGATGGTTGGCCTTGCCGGAACGCACAAAGGGGTGTTGGCCGTTCATTTTCCCAAAAAGGTAGCGTTGGCCGTTACCAGCAGTTTTTTGGGGATGGATGTTGAAGAGATGAACGAAGATGTCCAGGATGCAATCGGTGAAATCGCCAACATGTTGGGCGGTAACTTAAAAACGATACTTTCCGATAAGGGCAGAGATATCCAACTTTCTTTACCCTCAACTATTTCCGGTGACGAATATAACTTCAACTCACAAGCCGAAGCGGAGCAAATTATTATCCCTTTTAAGGCACCTGATGGTGAGTTTTATGTAGAAGTTGAATTAGAACACGCTTAACCTCAAGACCTGAAACTGGAGACTTCGCTTGGAACTGGAAAAACCTCTCGTTGATGCTACCCTGGAGGTCTTTGCCTCCATGATCTTCATCGATATCGAACCTCAGGCGGCCAGCGATGAACCTGTGACCGAATTCGCTCCGAATATAACAAGTCTTATTGGACTGGCTGGTGATATGAAAGGGATTTTGGCCATTCACTGCCCGGAAAAGGTCGCCCTGGAAATCACCTCATCAATGCTTGGTATGGACGTAGACGATCTCGGTGAAGACGCTAAAGATGCTATTGGCGAGATAGCAAATATGGTTGCAGGAGGATTAAAAGAGTCTCTTGCCACCGCAGAGAAAAATATTGAAATTGCCATCCCTACGACGGTTGTTGGAAAATCAATTCGAACTGCCGGTCTTTCCGGCGCATCCCGAATTATGATTCCTTTTGTCAGCCCCAGCGGGCGTTTTGGAATTGAATTGCGTTACTTGCTAGAATCGTGACTGGCGGATCCACTGTTCAGTTGATCTTGCAGTTGCCTCATTAACCCCACCCAATTCTTAGGAATTGCCCAAGACTCCCTCCCTACCAATAGAAAAATGTAAATTCCTCAGATTTTTCTTCCGAAAAGAATCTCAGGTAGTGTACGAAAAAGAAAAGCCTTTCCTACATGCCCCAGTTGTGGGAAAGGCTTTGTCAGGGATTGTTGTCAAAGCTAACCCAGGATTCTCACACATCTTTGCATGAAAGCTCAGGAACGTTTCAATAAAATACTTATCGCCGGTGTCGAGCGCATACAGGATGAAGTCGCTGCCCTGATTGGCAAGCCCTTCAAGTTGGGCAAGCCAGAAATTGGGTCTGTCGATAAGGAGACTTTGTTTGAGAACCTGAGCGGTAAACAAGTATTGGCCCATGTACGGGTTGAAGGAGATGTTCAGGGAAAAGGCTGTATGATTGTAGGCATTAAAGATGCCATTTTCATCGGCGGCAACCTGATCATGCTTCCGGACAACGAACTCGACGCGGTTGTAGCGGAGCAGGAGTACTCCGAAGAGCTGCAGGACTCATACGGTGAGGTCGCCAATATCATCTGTGGCGCTCTGACTGTCACCTTTGAAGAGCAATACCCTAAAGCTGTTCGTTTGATTCGAACTGAGCAGGATGTTTTTTTGCCGGCTAAGGTTGATCCCGAATCTGATGAACCCATTGTCAACGAGCCTTATTATCAATTTGCTGTCCCCATGAACATGGACGGTAGAGATCTGGGGTCATTATACCTTGTTCTTCCTGCCGTTCCCTTTGGTCTTGCCGAGGCTCCATCCCAAGAAACGGCTTCATCTAGCGAAGAAAAGAAAGAGGAACAACAGGGGGACGCAAAAGAAACTCCAGAAAATGAGGAGGTCGGCGTACTTGAACGGCCCGATTCTGATGTGGCAGCGGAAGAAGAGGTCGGTGAACTCAAGCGCCCAGAAAGCGATTCCGCCCAGGAGACGGAAGGCAAGCCTAAACCCAAAAAACGGGATGTACATAAGCAGAAAAAACTCATTGATGGGCTGATTAAAAACAGTTGGGAGAAGATGGGCGATGAGGCCACCGCTTTGTTGGGAGGGAGTCTGAAAATTACCCCTCTGAGCAACCAGGCTTTGATTAAAGAAGACTTTTTGGATCAGGCTGGCGGCAAACAGATCATTGCCCGTATGGATCTTCGTGGAGGCAAAGAGGGGGAGGCTTTTCTCTTTGTCGAGCTGAAATCGGCCGTTTACCTTGGTGGCTGCCTGATTATGCTCCCTGAGGCTGAGTTAGAGGAAACAGTCCGCGATGGAGAATTTGGCGAAGATGCTCGAGACGCCTACGGAGAAGTAACAAATATCATCGCTGGCGTTTTGACCACGGTTTTTGAAGAACAGTACCGAGGAAAGATCGGCTTTGTTAAAACTGCTATTGATCCGATTGTCCCCTCGAAAATAGATTCAGAGACGGATGATGTTTTTATAAACCAGGGGTACTATCTTGCCTTGGGAGAGATGAAATACAATGATCGTGAACTGGGTAAAATCCAGTTTCTGGTTCCGATCAATGTGTTTGATCTGGAAGAACTTCTGGAGAAAAATGAGACTGAAGTGGATGAAGCTGCCAATGCGGGCAAGAAGAAATCTACTTCGTCAGTTGAGGGGAGTAGTGGTGAGCCCCAAAGGCTCCAAAAGGATGAGCGCCCCAACGTTGATATGGTCATCATCACGGATGATGATACAGAGGCAGGGCAGGTTGCGTCTCTCTTGGAGGGAAAAGGATATGGGGTACGGGTGCTTCACTTTAAAGATCCGGTCAACTCTGTACTGAGCACACAGACTCAGATGGTCTTTTTAATCATGCGGGAAGTCAGTGAGCAAGGATTTGGGGTGGCTATAAAAGTGTCGAGCAGTGGTATCTCTGTCCCTCTGGTGGCAGCTGGCCCGGCCTGGACTCGAACAGCGGTACTCAAGGCAGTGAAATACGGTGCCTGTGATATTTTGATTACTCCATCCTCTTCCGAGGATGTGGAGGAAAAACTCGTCAACAATCTGGTGCAAAAGGCGGCTTAAATCAGGGCTTGTGTCTTAAGCATATTCATTTCTGGGCTTACTGCCCCTCTCCACTTTCAGACCAGGTATCAGCCAGTTCCTTTTTTTTAATCTTTTCTAAGAGGGTTGTTCGCTTGAGATTGAGCAGTCGTGCGGCTTCTTTCTTGTTCCCCTGGGTCATTTTTAGCGCCTGAATAATGAGTTGTGTTTCAAAGTCATTGACGAGTGCGTTGAAGTCAATGCCACTTTCCTGCCACTGATCCTCGGTGATCGTGGTCGAGGAAAAGAGCATCTGCTGCTCGCAGCGACGCAGATCTTCATCGTTTATATTTTCCTGCACTGGGGGAGCAGGAGGTGTGGGGAGAGTGCCGTTACGATACTTGTCGGGTAAGTCAAGAAAACCAATCTGGGAGCCACCAAAAAGGATTGTCATATGGTGAATCAGGTTTTCTAGCTCACGGACATTGCCTTTCCAGGGGAACTGATTCAATGCCGCCAGGGCGACCGCATCAAAGCCAAGCAGTGGAGATTTTTTTGTTTCGCCTATTCGCTCGATGAAATGTTCAATGAGAAGGGGGATATCTTCTGCGCGATCGCGAAGAGGGGGAATAACCACGGGAATAACATTGAGTCGATAGTAGAGATCCTCGCGAAATCTACCTTCCGCCACCATCTGCTCAAGATTGCAGTGGGTCGCTGCAATAATGCGCACATCAACAGGAATGGGTTTGAGGCCACCCACCGGCTCAAATTCACGTTCCTGAAGCACACGGAGGAGTTTTGCTTGCAAAACCGGCTTCATGTCACCAATTTCATCTAAAAAGAGTGAGCCCCCATTGGCATATTCAATGCGTCCTATCTTAGAGCCTGTGGCCCCGGTAAAGGCGCCCTTGGCATAGCCAAAAAGTTCACTTTCCAACAGGTCGTCGGGTATAGCTGCGCAGTTTACAGGTACAAAATTATTTTCTGCACGTGGGCTGTTTGCGTGAATGGCTTTGGCCACCAATTCCTTCCCGGTGCCGGACTCCCCTTGAATAAGAACGGTGCTCAGGTCATCCTCGGCAAGTTTGCCTATGAGCCTGAACAGCTGTTGCATGGGCGTGCTTTGTCCTATGATTCCAGAAAATCCTAATGATAGAGTACTCATTGTTGATGTAGGTGATCGGCGAGCTTGCTGGTCGTCAACCGCATATTGAGACTCAGCAGGCGCATGATTTTTTTGAGTAAGATTATGGTTATTGCCGGGTATTTCTCCGTGAGTCGGTCAAACCCTTTCTTGGTCAAAAGGATGACAACCGAGGGCTGTCGGGCTATGACCGAGGCTGAACGCGGCGATTTGTCGATGATAGACATTTCGCCAATGGTATTCCCCTTGCCAAGACGGGTGATAACGCGATAATCGCCAATACTTGTTTTTTTGAGAACATCCAACAGCCCCCGAACCACAAAACACATATAGTCTCCCTTTTCTCCTTCAGTAAACAGATGTTCTCCACGGCTGATCTCCATGAAGTTTAAGTGACGGGCAAGGATATCAAGCTCATCGGTTTTAAAGGCGTCAAAAAGGGGCAGGGTCAGAAGGAGATCCCTCGTTTTTTCTTCCGTATCAGTGAGTTCCAAGTGGGGAACGACCATTTTTTTGTACCGGATGGGGGAAGCAGTGAATCCGCGGCGTAATTTTTGTACAACCCGGCATTTCGCTCAATGTAAGCGTACCACATGTAAAATGTAGAATTCAAGGGACATTGCGAAAAAGTGTCACATTTTTGACGGAGAAAATGAGCGCTCAAATGCCTCTGTTTATAGGGGGATTTAAAATTTGAACCAATGGTACAAAAAATGATACGTAATTTCAGGGTGATCCCTTTTGTACTCTTGATCAACCTGCTTTGTTCAGCTGGGCAAGTCTGTGCAGAGAGTGCTTTTCTAACGCATATTCTTGATGGAGATTCTTTTCGTGTTCGGCAGGGGAAGCAAATGGTGACGATCAGGCTCTATGGGGTTGACTGTCCGGAATATCGGCAAGATGGATGGTCTCAGGCCAAGCGGTTCAGTCAAAAGATGCTGGGTACAAAGCGTTTGACTCTTGAGCCCATGGATATTGATCGTTATGGTCGAACGGTTGCCTTGGTGTACGTGGATGGGCGTTTACTCAACAGAGAGCTGATTAAGCAGGGGTGGGCCTGGCACTATCAAAAATATTGCCGAGTTCAACCTTTTTGCCGTGAGTTTAAGCAACTCGAACAAAAGGCACGGGCAAAGAAGATTGGTATCTGGCGCAAAAAGAGCCCCACACCCCCTTGGGTATGGAAACAGAGGAAGAAATAATCTGATTTATGCCCTTCAGGGGAAAATTCCATTCACTAAAGAATAAATCTCAAATCAGCTTGTACATATTTATTTCCGAGTGATACAATTTTTTCAATTGCAACGGGAAGGCTCTCGGTTATTGCCACAGATGACCAACTTTCCCCGCATAATGAGACTTCATGAAGGAGGTAAAGCCACATGAGTGTTCCCCCAAAAAATAACCCGATATGGGCCGACATTGTCACTGGTCGGAAAACGTTTACCCTAAAGTTTTTGGCCGCCAAGATCCTTTTAGGGCGAGTCGTTCGAACGGTTTCCGCTTCTCCCACTGCTGCAAACGTGAACGATGCCGTGGCCCAGCTGCATGCTGTTTATGAAAAAAACGCAGGTAGTCCCTCGGTGAAAGAAGATCTTAAAGTCATTTTTGGATAGGAGAAGCCATGCAACAAAATACTTTCAGCATTGCCGAGGTAGAAAAAGCCATTCAGGCCGGACGTACCCTGTTGATCGCAGGGGATGAATTACTTTTAAAGGCGTTGCCACAGGGAAAATGGGTGGGGGGGACCATTCCCTATTTTGTCTCTCCGGATAAAGGCGGTGAGGTGAGCCAAGAGCAAGTGTTTGTAACCGATATCAGTGAAGTGGTTTCAAGCGTCAGCGTGAGCGTTTATACCCAAGATACTTTGGGAAAGGTCTATACCGATGCGGAGGGGAGTGGCTTTAGTTTTATCATTGTTCCGGCGGCCAGCGAAGTCCACGCTAATTTTGCCGTCAATGCACCTAACTATAAAGATTTTGGCTCACGTCCTCTTATTGGCTGGGTCTCAGGTGTGCATTTGGATGATCTGGGTAAGGTTACGCCCAAGGTCTTTGATGGCAGCACCGGAAAAGCCTATGAACAGGAAGCCGTGGTTATGCACGTGATGTTGCCAGCAGGAAAAAGCGTGGATGTGGGCATTGTCAATCTTTTTGAGCAGGGCGAAGGGGACGTACTTACCTTTGCTCATGATGGTTTCGTTGCAACCGAGGTGATGGTTAACGGAGTGAAGGAAAATTTTGCCGATTACATCACTAAAAACAATCTGGACACGAAGCTGCCTCTGGTTGCCGATTATTATGGAGCCTTGGTGAATATCAGTTTTCAGAGCGTTGACCCCGGAGGCGAGGTGAAACTTTACGCGCCTGTTTTTTCAGGAATCCGCTATAAACATGCTAAAAATGTCAGCAACTATGGCGAAGCCTTTAATGACCAACTGAAGAAAAGCAGTCCGGATGCTCAAAGCGTGGCCTTTTCCTGCAACTGTATCCTAAATTATCTCTACTCAGGGTTAGAGGGGAATAAAACAGATCCTTTTGTCGGCCCGGTTACCTTTGGTGAGATTGCCTATCAGTTGCTTAATCAGACGCTGGTCTATCTGGAGGTGCACGATAGCTGAATCTCCAGTTGTTGCGGAGTTTGTGAGCAAGGCCTGGCGTAGCCGGGCCTTTTTTGTGCCGTATTCTCTGCGTTTCTTTTTTGATTTATGATTATCTCCGCCAGTCGCCGCACAGACATTCCCGCCTTCTACGGCCCATGGTTGCTAAATCGCCTTAAGGACAGGCAAGTGCTGGTGCGTAACCCCTGCAATCGGCGTCAAGTCGCAGATATTAGTCTGGATCCTTTAGTCGTTGACGCGTTGGTCCTCTGGAGTAAAAATCCTGCGCCCATGATTCCTTTTTTTGTTGAGATAGAGGCCATGGGGTACCCGCTCTTCCTTCACTACACCATCTCCGGTTGCACTCGGCAACTCGAACCCCACCTGCCAGAGCTCGCAGAGCGCATCGCCAGTTTTAGAAAGTGCGCTGAGCTGCTAGGGCCAGAACGCGTGCATTGGCGCTTTGACCCTATTATCCTGGTCAGGAATTACCCGATCACCCATTTTCTGAAACAGTTTCAAGCAATTGCCCAGGCGCTTGCTGGTTATACAACCAGGTGTATCATCAGTTTTGTCAGCCTTTATGCCAAATGCAGACGGAATATGCGGGGACTGGAGCTCGTGGATCCGGGGGAAGTCGCCAAAAAGGAAATGATTGAACGCATGAAGGATCTGGCTGCTGATGCCAATATCAGGTTAGAGGGGTGCTGTGATCCGTTTCTGGAAACCACCTGCGGACTTGATTCGTCTGGCTGTATTGATGCGTCTGGAATGGGGATGATCTTGAACAGAAATTTCCAGGTGAAAAGAGATACGGGGCAGCGTGCTCAATGTGGCTGCAATCAAAGCATAGATATTGGCGCCTATGACTCCTGCCCGCATGGATGTGTCTACTGTTATGCCAACACCAACTTCAAGAGAGCCATCACCAACCGTGCTGCCCATGACCCAAATTCCCCCATTTTGCTGGGTAGACTTCAGGGGGATGAGACAATTCATAAGCGGCAAGTCCACACGTTACTGCTCAAGCAAGAGTCTCTGTTTGATTATCCTCGGAAGCTGTAGTCACAGGCTGGAGAGTTACCCTTTTTAGTTCTCCCCATTGACGCTCAAATCAGTTTGAGCTGCCCCTGCCTCTGGTCAACAAATTCCCTCAGAACCTTGACAGCAAAGAGGTTGCCATGTATTGCTGTCCCTCCGTATCAGGCGCGTGGGGGAAACAGGCGCCTGATACATTGCTGCGTAGGGGAGGGCTGGCTGCTGCTCACCTACTCAGGAAGTTGTCTGAAACTTTTGTACCTGTATGGAATACAGGAGAATTCACCCCGAATGCTGCATAGGGCTCGGGGAAGACCAAGGGGCAAGCAGTATGTACAGAATTGCGCACGATCAGGAAGATATTCTCATTCGTTTTGAAAAAGACCTTGTGAGCGGTGAGAATCTATCAAAGTTTTTAAGTCACATCAATCTGCAATCCATGTTGAAAAAAAGTGGTGAGGGGGATGCCGGTTCCCGTCTGCGTGAACAGAATCGGTTGGCTGCCTTACCCACAGGTATTGATCTGTTGCGCGATCCCAACCTGAATAAAGGTTCTGCATTCACCCTGGATGAGCGGGAAAAACTCGGGTTGGCTGGATTGTTGCCCCCTCGGGTCCATTCGCTTGACGAGCAGGTGCAGCGTGTTCTCGAAAACCTGCGGAAACAATCCACCGATATTGAGCGCTATGTGTACCTAATCGCTCTGCAGGATCGGAATAAGACGCTGTTTTACCGGGTTTTACTTGATAATATCGAAGAGTTGATGCCCATTGTCTATACGCCGACCGTTGGCCAGGCCTGCTTGGAGTTTGGCCATATTTTTCGACGTCCTCGCGGTATCTATATCACCGCACGCGATAAAGGAAGAGTGGCGGAGTTGCTGGGGAACTGGCCCTTTCGGGATGTGAAAGTGATCGTGGTCACCGACGGTGAACGCATTCTTGGGCTGGGAGATTTGGGGGCTGATGGTATGGGGATTCCGGTGGGCAAGCTCTCGCTCTACTCGGTCTGCGCCGGAATTCATCCTTCTCAGAGTTTACCGATAACACTTGATCTGGGGACGGACAACGCCAGTCTGCTCAACGATCCACTCTATATCGGGTTACAGCATCCGCGTATTCGTGGAGAACTCTATGACGACCTGGTTGAGGAGTTCATCCTCGCCGTGCAGCAGGTCTTTCCCGGCTGTATGATTCAGTTTGAAGATTTTGCCAACCGTAATGCTTTCCGCCTACTGCAGCAGTACCGCGATCAGATCTGCTGCTTTAATGATGACATTCAAGGAACGGCAGCTGTGACCGTTGCAGGAATTTTATCTGCGCTGCGCAGCACCGGTGGGGCACTCAAAGATCAACGCTTTCTTTTCCTGGGGGCAGGCGAAGCCGGGCTTGGGACCGGAGGCCTTCTGGTACAGGCTCTGGTTGAACAGGGGCTTTCCGAGGAGGCTGCATGCCGTTGTTGCTGGTATGTCGATTCCAAAGGACTCATCGTCAAAAGCAGAACCGATCTCAGCGAACACAAGCAGCGTTTTGCCCATGATCACCCTGAAATAGCAGATTTCAAGGAGGCTGTTGAGACCCTGTGCCCCAATGCGATTATCGGTGTTTCCGGCCAGCCCAAACGTTTTACTCCAGAGATTCTGGAGTTCATGGCCAAGATCAATGAGCGTCCCATTATCTTTTCTCTTTCCAATCCTACCTCCAAATCGGAGTGTACCGCTGAAGAAGCCTATACATGGACTGAAGGACGGGCTATTTTTGCCTCGGGAAGTCCTTTTCCGCCGGTGCGGATGAATGGACGTAATCTGTACCCAGCCCAAGGCAACAATGTCTATATATTCCCGGGGGTAGGTATGGGGGTGGTGGCCAGCGGAGCCAGTCGCGTCACCGATGAGATGTTTCTGGTGGCCGCGCAGACCGTTGCCCAGGAGGTCTCAGAAGCCGATCTGAATTATGGACGGGTCTACCCGCCATTGCCGCGCATTCGTGAGGTCTCCCTGGCGGTCGCTGTTGCCGTGGCAGAGGTGGCCTACAGGGAAGGGCTGGCTGTAACGCCACGACCCGATGATTTGAGTGCCTATATTCAGGGGCTTATGTTCGAGCCGGAATACGAAGATTATATCTAAACCCTGGATCCCTCACAGGTTCAAGCTCCACGCATCACAAAAGGCTGTATTGGGTAGTTTTTGCATCTCTTAGAGATACAGCCCGCCAAGCTCGATGAGCTCGATCGTCCTGAAACCATAAAAAAACGCCGGTCCACATCAATGAGGACCGGCGTTTTCTATTTGTAGCTGATGGGAATCTTGAATAATTGCTTTTTCTGCCAATCCCGGCGTCATGCTTAAAATTTTATCCTCGGAGGTAAGCGAAGATTCCGATATCATATATATGCCTGCGGTAAAATTTTGCGCAATCCTCGGAGTCTGCGCTTACCTGGCCTTGATTGAAAAATCTAATTATTCAAGACCCCCTGATGCTTGCGTCTTACTCGTAACGTCTGAATGGTTTGCGTACAAAGTCTTCGAATTTGGGTTGAATGACGCAGATTCCTCCCATGCAATCTCCAATGGAATTAATTTCTGCCTCTTCAAAGTCGATCAGGGCAGCGATCACATCTTTTTCATTGGCTCCGGCAAATTCGCCCTTTGCAGTGTACCACCCTGAGTCCCCCCGGTATTCAAAGCGTTTGTGCACTTCTGCACTTTGCTCTTCAAAAGGCTGATCAATGAATTTTGTTTTTTCTGTTCCTGCCATGGGTATCCTCCTTGTGCATGCTTCGTGGAGTGTTCGGTGTAGAAGGTCTTGCAACGCTACCAAAGGCTGGCATCTGCCTTTCCGAGAAAAATTTTGGTGCAGATTAAAATGTTGCGCGCGTTGTCACCCGCCTGGATACGAAGTAATCCTTCACGGATGATAATTTTTTTGAGCAGTTCCCGACCGTTGGACTCGTTGTAATAGATGTCGGAGTCGAGAATATCCTGCACGTTTTCCGGCTCGGTTTTATCAACAATGAGCTGGATGCCCAGTTTGAGAAAGGGATCCTCAAGCTGCATGAGCTCACCTTCAAGGGCAAGCAGGCCACGTTTAAAGGCAACCTCTCCGAGATCGCGCAATTTTTTTACCATTGGGACCAGACTTTCCTGATCTTCTTTGCTGCAGGCTGCCTTGGCGGCAAGGGATAGATCGCGTAGCATATAGGGCTCCTTTCTGCTGGAGTGTCAGTTGTGTACTCTGTTGTATTGTGCAGAGAGTCTAGGCAAAAGTGAAGGGAAAAAGAACTCTCTGAGTCCAGGTACTGCAAAGCTGATGCTGCGTTATTTGCGTTCTCAGCTTTCCTCTCAAATTGATCGCTTATTCTGAACGCAGGGCTTCAAGCGGGCTCAAGAGGGCGGCTTGCCTTGCTGGCAGGATAGAGGCGATGATGCCTATCCCCATGGAAAGCAGCTCGGAGAGGACGACAAAGCTCCAGGGCGTATGCACCGGCAGCAGCGGCACGAAAAAATGAATCAGGTTGGCGCAGACAAACCCAGCTGTCAGTCCGGCAAAACCACCGAGTGCCGCTAGCAATGTTCCCTCCAGAAGAAAAAAGAGCAGGACCTGGCTCTTGGTTGCTCCTAAAGCCCGTAAGAGACCAATTTCACCGGTCCGTTCCCGTACAGAGATGGTCATAACCGTAAAAATGCCGACGCTGCCCACCAGAAGCGAGATCCCCCCCAGAGCGCCAACCGCCACTGTGAGCATCCCCAGGACCGAACCCAGGACGTCCAGCATCTGCTGCTGGGTGGTAATGGTGAAATCTTCCTGTCCGTGTCGCGCCAGAAGTAAGCGTTTGATCGCCGCCACCATCTCATCAGGATCATTCCCCTGGCGGTAGAGAATATCAATCTCCATCAGACCTTCCCGGTTGAAGAGATCAAGGGCTCGGCTGGCAGGCATATAGACGGTGTCATCCATGTCAAAGCCAAGGATCTGGCCTTTTGATTCCATCACGCCAATAACCCGGGCCGGTTGATTACCGATTTGAATCCGTTCGCCCAGGGGATTGCGACCAGGAAACAATTCCTGACGTACTTTATGTCCCAGCACCACAAAGGCGCGTGCCGCCCTGGCATCATCAGCTGGCAGAAAGCGTCCCCACTGCACCCGCATACGAAAGGCAGTATCCATGTCCGGCCCGACCCCATACACAGTGATGCGCCGGGTTCGGTTTTGGGCTTTGACCTCAGCGTTGCCCTGGATCATGGGCACCGCTGCCTCGATACCCGGGAGACGGCGGAGCGCATCGGCGTCCTCCAGGGTAAGCAACCTTTCAGAACCAATAACTCCAAGAGAGGTCCCCATGGTTTTGACCTTGCCCGGATTGATCGCGATCAGGTTGGTACCGAACTGGGTAAACTCAGCCAGGACGAACCGCTGCAATCCCTCGCCCATGGAGGTGAGCAATATAACCGCTGCGATGCCCACGGCGATACCAAGGCCAGTGAGAAAAGAATGGAGTCGTTTAGCCCGTATGGAGGTGGTGACAAAACGGATTGTATCTAAGGTACCCATACAGCCTCAATGACGGGCCAAGGCCTGAATCGGGTCAAGGCTTGCAGCCCGTCGAGCCGGCAGGATTGAAAACAGGCATCCGGTTCCCAATGCTGTTCCCATGGCAGCCGCAATGGCCCAGACGGGTGGGGTGGTCTGCAGGGTAGGGTAGAATTGAATGGTGAGCCAGGCCCCTGAAAATCCCAGGGTCAACCCTAAAATGCCCCCCAGGGTGGAGAGCAGGAGTGCTTCGCTGACAATCATCACCATGATTTGTAGCTTCCCCGCGCCAAGTGCCTTACAAAGACCAATTTCAGCCGTACGCTGGGCCACAGCCATGAGCATGACGTTCATGATGAGGATACCGGCAACCACCAGACTGATTCCAGCAATGCCTGCCACGGTCAGGGTGAGGACTGCCAGAATTTTGTCAAAGGTGGCCAGCACGGAATCCTGGGTGATGATGGTGACATCATCCTCACCGTAATGCCGTTTTTTAATGGTGGTGGTGATGTGAGTTTTGAGACGGTCAATGCTCTCCAGGTCTTTGGCTTCAATGAGTACGCGAAAGAGCCCCTCGGTATTGAGCAGCATCTGGGCAAAGGCCACGGGCACAATTACCAGCTCTTCGGTATCCAGTCCAAGGGAGCGCCCCTCTGAACCGAGGATGCCGATAACACGGCAGCGAAACCCGCCGATCCGAACCAGCTCTCCCAACGCATTTTGCTGCCCAAAGAGTTCCCGGTAAACCTTGGCGCCGATCACGCACACCGGGCGAGCAATTTCCATGTCTTCCTGGGGGAGAAAAGAACCACGATCCAGCTGTAAGTGATGAATCTCAAGAATAGGGGAGGTGGAACCCACCAGGGGGATTTCCCGTTCTCGACCTCGGTAGGCGATGTTGAGTTCCCCTATAACGATGGGAGTGAGACGCTCGACGGCATCCCCGCGCATGAGGGCGCGCGCATCGCCCAGGGTAAGATCGCGCGGGGTTTCCCCCACCAGCGTTGCCGGTGTATTGGAGGCTGTATCGGCCCGTCCGGGGATGACAATCACAAGATTCGTCCCCAGGGAGGCGAACTGATCAACAATGTAGAGCCTGGCTCCGTTGCCAATCCCGGTCAGTAACACCACCGCCGCTACCCCGATGGACATGGCCAGGAGCATCAGAAAGGTGCGCACCCTGTTGGAGCCAAGGGAGGAGAGGGCGAAGAGGATGGTGTCAGAGGGGAGCATGATTTACCTAATCGTATCGCTGTCTATGCTGCCATCCACGACCCGAATCTGCCTCCGGGCGCGGTTACCCACCTCCAGGTCGTGGGTGACGATGACCAGGGTGAGCCCCTCCTGATTGAGTTGCTCCAGCAGTTTGATAATATCATCGCTTGAATGGCGGTCAAGGTTGCCGGTGGGCTCGTCAGCAAGGAGCACCGATGGTGCATGAATGACCGCTCGGGCGATGGCAACTCGTTGACGTTGACCACCGGAGAGTTCATCTGGCCGATGATGCCGTCGAGGCTCCAGGCCAAAGGCTTTGAGCAGAGGTAGGCTACGTGCTTCCCGTTCTTTTCGCTCGATACCCGCGAGCATCAGGGGCAGTTCGATATTCTGCTGAGCGCTGAGACGGGGGATGAGATGGAAAAACTGAAAAATAAAGCCAATCTTTTCGCTGCGCACCTGGGCTAGCTGACCATCGCTGAGGCTGGTTACATCCTGGCCTTCCAGCAGGTAATGACCACTGTCGGGAGTATCTAAAAGGCCAAGCGTGTTCAGCAGAGTGGATTTTCCCGATCCCGACGGTCCCATGATCGAGACATATTCTCCCGGAGTAATGGTCAGGGAAATATTGTCCATGGCCCGTACTTCCTGCCCCCCCACATGAAAGATGCGACTCACCTGCTGCAGCTCTATCATGACCCAGCGTCCTCCGCAGGCGCAAGCATTACCAGTGCACCGTTTTTCAAGCCCTTACGGTCAATGGAGGTGATAACCTTTTGGCCGGGGGAGAGCCCCTCTAGGATCTGTGTATACTTCCAGTTGGAGAGTCCCGGTTGTACTTGAATTTTTTGAACGCGGGAGCTGTTCTCGTCAAAAAGGTAGACCGAGTTATCCACCATGAGTGCTTCAGAGGGAATGCGTACAGTCTCACTCTGGGCTGCAATGATAATTTCTACGTCGGCGCTGTAGCCGGCGAGAAGATTGGCAGGAGCCTGTCCTTCCGCAAAATCGGCCTCGATTTCAACCGTCCGAGCCTGCTTGGCCACTTCCAACACATAGGGAGAGATGGAATGCACTCTACCCGGGAAAAATTGCTTGGGAAAGGCGTCCAGGCTGATACGTACCGCCATGCCTGTGCGGATCTGGGCCGCATCGATTTCATCGATGGGGGCCGCCACATACAGCGAGTCCATATTGATAAGATCAATAGCGGGTAGGGTTGCAATACCAGGAGGGGATGGGGTGAGATACTCACCGATCTCGCCGTTGACCTCAGCGACGATGCCATCAAAGGGGGCGGTTAAAACTGTACGCTCAAGGGTCGCTTTCGCTGCTTCAACCCGAGCCTGACTCACAGAAAGTCGCGCCTGAGCCGCCACGCAGGCTGCCCGTTGGGCCCGGGCGGCAGAGATGGCCTCGTCATAATTGGAAGCGGAGGTGGAACGCGTCTTCATCAGATCTTTTTGACGTCTGGCCTGGCGTTCGGCAAGATCCGCCAGCAGGCAACGTTCGCGTTGGGTTGCCTTTGCCGCGACTACCTCACTTTCTGCCAACCGTTTTTCCGCCTCGAGATCTTTGTTCCAAAGCGTCAGGAGAATTTGCCCGGCCTTGACATGATCTGCTTTGCGAACATTGAGCGTGGCAATCTGGCCACCAATGGGAGGTGTTAGGTCAGCACGGTTGCGAGCCTTGACAGTGCCGGCCCGTGTATTGGAAACGGTGGACTCAACCAGTCCTCGTTCCACTGATTTGGCGGTGACCTCTATCGCCTGTTCCCGCGTGAAATATTGATAGCCCAAAACAACGAGCAGCACAGTGATGGTGAGCGTAATGAAAAAGAATTTTTTCACGCAAGACTCCGTTGCTATTGAATTGAATCCTGATGACTTCGTAAAAAGTCAGAAAGCTAAAAATAACGTGCCGTAAAATTAGCATGTTGCGAAGATCGGAACGTCGTTCTCGTTGCTTTTTACGAGAACGACAATCCTGACTTGGTGAAGCAGTTAGTTATCAAGCGAACAAGCCGTTACAATTTCGAGGAGATTGGCTGTCATTTGATAAATATAGGCATTCCTTTCGAAATTTCCAGTTACCTCTTAGCTCCAATTTTTTTCCACCAAATGGCAAGTGCTACTGGACGCAATCAGTAGCGTGTGAAATTTCCTTCATGAAGAGTGCTGAGCTCAGTTTCAACCACTTCAATAAAACGTAACGTAATCGATCATGGTGCAGCGAATTTGCGGTGTTATCGGTCTGCTTACGTACTGGTGTACGCTGGCAAAATGTAAACGTTTGTCTTTCTTTCTCTCTGTTTTGAGAAAATTCGTTTTGATCCGTGTTATCTACATGTAAAATTGAGTCGAGAGACACATTGTATCAAGGAGATCGAAAAACATTTTGTTTTGTTTGTGAGCGAGGAGCCAGGACGTGAAAAATCCCATTGCTCATCGAATAATATCGTACTTTAAAGAGTGGGGGCTCTTTGCGCTTGCTGGTGCATTTTTGCTTGCGGTTCTGCTTGGTACTTCTCTTTATTTTTATCAGGAAATCAAACGGGATCTCCTGACATTTGTGGATAAGCGACTGCTTGTCGGGGCCGCCTCAATTAAATATCTTTTGCCGCCGGATTTTCAAGATCGATCGATTTCTCCAGAGAGCATATCTGCAAGCGAAGATTCCGACAATATTCGGTTTTTATCTGAGATAGTCGAAAAAACCGGATTTCAATTTCTCTATACGCTCATCAAAAAAGACAATGTCTTCTACATTACTGCTTCGAGTGCGACCCAAGAAGAACTCAAGAAAAATGAGGAGGTTCGCTATTTTACCACCTTTGATGAGGCTGATGAGCGGTTTCACCAAGCCTTTGCTGGAAGCACCCCGTTTTCTTTCACCCATCATGACCGGTGGGGTACTTTTCGTGCCATAGCTGTCCCGGCTTTGAGCCCCAAAGGAAGAAAATATCTTTTGGTTGCCGAGGATGAGATTTCTCAAATAAACAAACTTCTCCAAGTCAAGTTTATCGAGACCTTCGCTTTTGGCCTCCTTGTTACTTGCGGGGCACTTCCCCTCTTTTTTCTGTTGCTCAGAAGAGTCAGGCGTATCAATGATGCCCAAAAGAAACTTGAACAACAGTTGCTTCAGGTCCAAAAGATGGAAGCCATTGGAACCTTAGCAGGTGGTATTGCGCATGATTTTAATAATATACTGAGTGGTATTATTGGTTATGCAGAGCTGGCTCAAGATGAGGTTCCTCAACATTCTCTGGTGGGGAATCATCTGGATAAGGTGCTTCTCGCTGGAAATAGGGCTAAAAAACTTGTTACCCAAATTCTTACTTTCAGTCGTCAAAGTACATCGGCTCGAAAAGCGTTGCGTCCAAAATCCATAATAAAAGAAGCTGTTAAGCTTCTTCGCTCATCAATACCTTCCACGATTACAATTGTGCAAAGCCTTGATGATGACTGCGGGATGATCAAGGCTGATGCAACCCAGATTCATCAGATCATTATGAACCTTTGTACCAATGCATATCATGCCATGGAAGATCACGGCGGGGTGCTCACCATTGGTCTGACAACAGTCAATCTGAATAAAGAAGATCTTGTCAACGAGTCATCATTGAATCTCGGAGAATATGTACAATTGACCGTGCATGATACTGGATCTGGTATTGACCCCCAGCTTCAAAAACTGATTTTCGAACCATACTTTACGACCAAGCAAGTGGGCAAAGGAACCGGTATGGGGCTTGCGGTGGTCCATGGAATTGTAAAAAATCACCAAGGATTTGTTCGTGTCAACAGCAGTCCCAGTGAAGGAACAACCTTTGCCGTATATTTTCCTGCCCTGCCAGAAGAACCGCAAAAAGAACTTGAGCCCAATCTCCCGATTCCAACAGGGAATGAACGTGTATTGTTTGTTGACGATGAACAATTGCTTGCTGATATGGGAAAGCAGATGCTTGAGCGGTTAGGCTATACAGTGACGGCTGTAGCCGGAAGTGCGGAGGCTCTTGCACTTATACAATCAAGGAAGGCGCAATTTGACCTGGTGATCACCGATCAGACGATGCCGGTCATGACCGGGATTGAGTTAGCGCAAGAAATACTTGCTGTTTATCCGGAGATGCCCATCATTTTATGTACGGGGTACAGTAGTGGGGTATCGAGAGAAAAAGTCCTATCGTTGGGGATGAAAGATTTTGTTCTCAAACCATTTGTGACAAGAGACATTGCCTTTCTTATTCGCAAAGTGCTAGATGCTGAAAAGATGGGGGGAGAAGAGGCCGGAGGAGCTGTATAATTGTTGGGAAACATGATGGCATCATAACTCCCCCTCTCTTGTTTTATAGCAACCTGCACCAGACCATCCTGGTCCAGCAACTCAACCAGGCCGTGTCGAACCTGCACCAGCTTCCGTTTTGTCAGGCACGTGAGGGCGCGGGAAAAAGTCTCTGGCCAGACATATCTCATCGGCAGCAAGCTTTAAAGGGCGGAGATCAATCAGAACTGAGGGCGTTTTTCTGCCCATGAGTCTGGCCTGCCGGGTCAGTTGGCGGTTTTTGCTCAACAGGTAACCTGCGACTTTTGCCAAAGCCCGTGACTTGCGGCAGAGGCAGGTGTGTCGGCAGGAGTGTTCTACATTTTCTGAGAGTAGGAGGATAATCTGTACCGAGACCGTGGGCTCACGGTGCATTATGTCTGAAAAATAGTTGATGGGCCAGGACCAGCAGTGAGAGGCCGCAATGGCCCGAGCTGAATAACTATAGTTGATGTGCTTGGAAAGCAGTTGGTGCAGGCTGAGGTAATGACCTGGTAATGCGATATGCCGCAGGCATTGCTCTCCCTCATTGGTGGAGTAGTATTCTTTGATGCGGCCACTGAGCAGGTAGTGAAATTGGCGGATTGGTTCACCTTCAAAAAACAGGTGTTCTCCACGCCTGAGTGGCCGAAAAGTAGCCATGGCTTGCAATTCCTGCTGCAGTTCTGGAGACAAGCGCAGTAAAAGAGGGCTGAAGAGTAACCCTGTACGTTCTTTCATTATCAAGCTTTCCGCCATTGTGCGGCTATGAAGCTGCGCTTGAGACGATTTCATTTGTTGTGTGGAAAGTAAAGGATGAGAATGGCGATGGGAAATAGACCTCCTACAGCGAAATTACAATATTTTTTAGCTAGACCTTAAAAAGTTTTAAAGGGGGGTAAGAAGACAGGCTTTCATGAAGGTGTCCTGAATTCGTGAGCACTGTCACGAATTCAGGAATTGTTTAACGTCTTGTTCGTTGCACCGCAGCAAACAGGGTGAAACCAAACCCCAGAATCAGGCCGGTTGAGGGCTCTGGTAACACATTGATCTCAAAGGTAGCCCGGTTTGTCAAGTTGTTGACAATCTGGCCCCGCACTACATCCTGGAAGTAGGCTTTGGTGGCATCGAAACCATCTGCTGTTTTAAAGTAGGTTCGATACGCAAAAAAATCCCAACCTTCCTGATAGCCTGCGTGGGTGGTGTCATCGGTGAATGCATAGTTTTCAGCTAGGGAGCTGAGTGTGTACGAGGTTGAGCCCAGGGTAAAGGAAACCCAGGCATCATCAATGCTGAGCAATGCAGGCTCCGTTATTGGATCTGAAAAGAGAAAGTTGGTGCCAACATCCCATCCCAGTGTGCTGAAAATGTGTTCCGGTCCATCGGTGCTCCAGCCGGTAACCACCCAGATGGCTGCCGTCTCCAGCTCAGAGAGACCAAGATATTGGCTCAACCCCTCAATTGTTCTATAGGCAAACATGCTGCAGAGGCAGATCTTGTAGTCTCCGCTACCGGGTGTTTTTTCCTCCCACATCAGGCCGCTGTAATCAGGAGCGGTGCTCACCAACGTGTAGCTGGTCCCATCAACGCTCAGGGCGGTGTCGGTTCCAAGTGTGACGCTTGCTGCCTGGGCCGTAGCCACAGATGTGAGCAGCGTGCAGACAAGGGCTAAAAACAGGGTTCGAACTCGCATGCAATCCTCCTTTGGTCAAATACGATGACATTGTCGAAAGTCAAAAACCTGAAAAGTTGAGCTTCATAAAGTCAGCACGTTACGAAGCTCAAAACGTGGTTCATGTGGCTTTTGACGAACACGACAAATAAGCCTACCCCGAATGTGGTATCAGGGGTATAGGCGGTGGAGGCGTCAAGACAGCTGGCGCCAGTGAATGAACCTAGCCTACCAGGGAAACAAAAAGAGGATTGTGATCTGGATCACAAATGGGGTTTTTTCGATGAATAAATGGTAACATTATCGAGCAAGTAGAAGCTGCGAAGCAGCTGGTGTGGCTAAGGCCCTTAATGTCGTATAGGATAATGGTTCAACTGAAAATAATAAATACCAACACAAGGAAAGATGACTGTGAGCTCACCGTGAGGGGAGGGGAAGCTTTTTCCTTTTTCAGCGACCAACTTTCAGATGCCATTTTGTTTTTACTGATACGCAGTGCATTATTTGGGAAAATGTTTTTGAAAACAGGTAGGACAAATACCATGGCTGAAATCAGCATCAGAATGCTTTTTGATGTAGACCTCTACCTGGTCCCAATAGCCTTCGTCATCGCGTATTTTTTTACAATAGGCACAAATAGGGATAATCCCTCTGAGAACCTTGACTTCATCGAGAGCTTTTTGCAGGCGCTCTACGGTATTGCTGAGGTTCTTCAAGATGGGATTCGTTAACCTGAAAAATACAGTTACGCCAATCAAGATGAGAAACAAGGCCAATATCGCCGTTACGAGCCCCGCTTGAATAAAAGGGGCTCTCACTTCATCTAGATCTATTTTGGCAACAATCCCAAAATTAAGATCTGCAACAGGTTCGTGAGAGGCAAGAACAGTCACTCCTCGATAATCAAGCCCAATGATATGACCAGACTTACCTGAAAGTGCCGCCCGCATAGGTGCTGCAATTTTCGAGTTCCACTGAACAGGCTTAGGTTTATCCAGGTCATAATGCCTGTGTGAAATTAAAAAAACAATTTGATCTCCTTCCTTCTTCGCAAGAGTGAACTCTCCCGTATCTCCAAAACCCTCGTATTTTGAATGGGCTTCTCTGATTTGCTCTAAAGTCGCCTGGGGCGCATTGGAAGGATAATCATGGGCGTATTTTTTATTGAATTGTGCAATCGACTCAATTAATCGTGCCTGGCTTTTGGCGGTTTCAGTCAGGCGAATCACTTCTTGATTAATTGCCGTTTTGTAGAGGATGCCAATGGTTATGATTGAAGTTGCTGCCACAAGAAAAGCCATTATTGCCGTGAGTAGAAATATTCTTTTTCTTGGGTTCAATCGGTACCTCCTCTTTGTATTACGGGGATTTGGGGCAATTTCTGCAGCACTGCGAAAGAGCCGATTGTTGGCTCATGGCTTTTTGTTTCTAAAAGACATCACTTGTCAAGCGAATCTACATTTTTCATGAAATGTTTTGCCTCTTTTAAAGAAGAAAAGGCCCAATTCTTATAGCCTCTTGAGCGGGCAAATGCCGCCCAGAATTCAAAAAGTGGCATAGATTCTTTAGCGCCTATGCCTGCTATTTTCCATGAAGTCAACTCCTCTGGTAGTTCACCACTCGAGTAAAAATTTACCACCTCTACCTGAAGCATGATACTTGGGGAATATTCGACTTTACGCTCATCTACGATGATTTTTTCTAATCCACTTTTAATTATTTCATCGGAATACAACGTCACCATCATTTGATACTCTTGGAGAGAATAAACCCTTCCCGAAGCCTCAATGATGAGTATATCGTCTTCCACAGTTACCGATAAAATCTTATTTAGATCGCTGAAAGTCGTTTGAGCCATGATGAACTTGTTCTTCAGAAATTATTTTCATCTTGATAAACTATGCTTTGTTTGTGTGATTTCAAGGGAAGGTGCTCTACTCAATCGACTCCGTTACTTTTATGAGCCTTTGCTAGAGGTGTACACTGATTCATCCCTGACAACCATATGTAAGAGTGGATGTGGTTTTCCCTGACCATCAAGCGGGGAGCGTCCGGTGACCAAAAATCCTCTATGGAGGTAGAAGCCCAACGCTTGAATATTTTGCTCGTTCACATCAACCATCCAAGCTTGCTGCTGTTTAATAGCATGGATTACCAATAGGGTCCCAATTCCCTTACCTCGAGCTTCTGGTGAAATAAAGAGCATCGCAATGCTCCCTTCATGCACGCCGCTAAATCCAAGAATCTTTCCAATGTCGGATTTTATGCACCTTAAATCGACCGTATCAAAGTACTGATGAAGAATAAGCGGCTTCAACTCTTGTATGTCTGTATCTGTTATGAAATCATGCGTGGCTCGAACTGACGCCTCCCAGAGCTCCAAGAGTTCGGGGTAATCTGCTCTCGTTGCAAGTTGAATGTGCATTAAATACGCTCATGTTTGTTGAGATACTTGGCTTTTAGAGTAGCGGTTAACCATGTTTTTTGGGCCGTGTCATCATTCAAAGATTTTTCGTGGTAAATGCAAACCTCCTTGTTTTGATGCTGTTTTCTTTTTGATTCTCTCTTTGGGGGGGCAGATGGAAGTCGACGGCTTGAGAAACTTTCATGGGCCGCTCTAATGGTTGGGAGACATGAAAGCTAGACCCACAAAATGGTATACATCGTGATGCAGATTGGTGGAGGGACGCTACATGTTCAGAATAACCTCCGGCCAAGTTGACACGCTACAGACCAATCTCAGTTATGGCCATTTTAATCACCTCCCAGCTCTTGACTCAAGTTTCCCTTTAGTGCAAAAATGGATACTAACACATTGTGACTTCGAAGATTTTACTTTTTAGTCTGAATTGCCATTCCTCTGATCCTTATGCCAAGGAGGACGAATGCACGATCCTGCTCTTCATCTTACCTCCTCAAAGGGTTCGACAGTCAGGAAATTCTTTGCCATTTTTACGCCGACCGCGTTACTGGTTCTTTTGGGGTTGTTTTTAGTCTATCGCTACGAAATCAAAAGTCACATCAGCCTCTTAAAACAAAAAGAAGTCAACGCAGTCGAAGTCGGAGCAGAGCTCATCCACAACAGCATCAGTCCTGTCCTAGAAGATCTGCTTTTTTTAACGAACATTGCCAATAAACTATTGGTCGAATACGAAGAGCATGACGACCCGCAGAGTTTCCAACTCCTAGAACAAAATTTTCTCTCATTTTCCGAAAGTCATCCCCTGTACGATCAGATCCGTTTCCTCGATTACAAGGGTTGGGAACGAATTCGTGTCAACTATTCCGAAACCGGTCCACTTTTAGTTGCGCCAGAGCATCTTCAGGACAAGCATCAGCGGTATTATTTTAAAGATGCGTTTCGCCTTGATGCCAAGCAAGTTTTTATTTCTCCCCTTGACCTGAACATAGAGCATGGCCAAATCGAATCTCCTCTGAAACCCATGATCCGCTTTGGTAAAGTGATCACAGCTCCTTCCGGAAAGAAGCTTGGGGTCGTTCTCCTCAATTATAAGGCCAAGGCTATGCTTGAGGCCCTTGAAAAATGGGGAGAACGACAAAATGGCGCTCACCTCATGCTCCTTAACCGAGAAGGGTATTGGCTTGTCGGTCAACCCGAACAAGAGTGGGGCTTCATGTATTCTCATCGCATCAAAGATTCGCTGGGCGAACATGAACCGGAACTCTGGTCTTCCATCATCAATAGTCATGAACCAGGTCAGATTACTTTAGAACCCAAGGGGTTGTATACGTATACAAAGGTTTATCCTTTACAAGGTGACTTCATTTCAAGCTCAGGTTCATCAACCGCCACGGGGGATAGCTCTCAAATTGTAAGCTCCTCTGATTACTATTGGCTAATAGTCTCGCTGATGTCCCGGAAAAGCATTGACCATTCCCACAGCAGCTTCCGTCAACAGATACTTGCCGTGTCCGTCCTGGCAACAGCTGTCTTGATTCTATTTGCCTACCTCTTGGCCAGGGCGCAGGTTCGTCGCAATCAATCCGCACTTGCGTTGCAACAATCCAATGATGCATTGGAGGAACAAGTTGCAAGCCGAACGCGGCAGTTACAGCAGCAAAACGATCAACTGATCGAGGAAGTCAATGCCCGTATGGTCAGTGAGCGAGCATTGCGCCAAAGTGAAGACAAATACGCAACCCTTTTGGAAACCATGCGGGAGGGGTTGGTTGTGATCGACAGTGATGGCGTTATTACCTACTGCAATAGCCGACTTGGGCAGATGCTGGAATACAGAGTGGAGGAACTCTTTGGCCATCCTTTAGAGCAATATCTTCAGGAAGAAGACAAGGGGATCTTTCAGCAACAGCTTGCTCTACGTAAAAAAGGATTTCTGCACCCCTACGAGATCAAATGGCAAAAGAAATCAGGTGGCATGATGCTGTCCTCGGTATCACCCGCGCTGCTACGGGACAAACACGGTGCGGTTATCGGCAGTTTTGCTGTCATCGCTGATATTACAGCCCAACGGGAAGCGGAGTTGCAGAAACAAACACTGGAAAACCAGCTGCAGCAGACGCAGAAGATGGAAGCCTTAGGGACCTTGGCAGGTGGTATTGCCCATGATTTTAACAATATCCTTGCGGCCATTATAGGCTATGCAGAGTTGGCAGCCGAGAGGGTAGAGCCAGGTTCTTTAGTCGCCAAGTCGATTAATGTTATCCTTTCAGCCGGAGATCGAGCTGCCCAGTTGGTCAAACAGATTCTCGCTTTTTCCAGGCAAAGCAATCAGGATAAGCAACCCCTTGAGATCGCACCCATCATCAAAGAAACCATAAAATTAATCCGAGCCGCAACCTCTTCTTCGATCAGCATTGAATTGGATTTGAAACAGGATGTAGGCCAAATTATGGCTGACCCCACTCAAATCCATCAAATTGTGATGAATCTTTGTACAAATGCTTGCCACGCTATGGCGCTGAAGGGAGGACAACTCCGGCTTGCCATAGAACGGGTCCATCTCAACGAACAGGAGGCGCGTGCTATTCATGTGCAATCTGGCGATTTTATTCGGTTGACCATTAGCGATACGGGAAGTGGTATTCCCTCAGAAATACAGCAGCGAATCTTTGAGCCATTTTTTACCACCAAGCAAGTCGGTAAAGGGACCGGACTGGGACTTTCAGTGGTGCACTCCATTGTCACCGATCTTTCTGGGAGTATTCAGGTGGAAAGCGAGGTCGATCGCGGGGCCACCTTTACCATTCATCTACCGATCAGCGTGCAGCCTCGCACCAAAAAGGCGGTCATCTCGGAAAATATTCTCTATGGTAAGGGGGAGCATTTATTGTGGCTGGATGATGAGGAACCTCTCGTGACAATGGGGTGCCAGATGCTCACCTCACTTGGGTATTCGGCAACGGGATTCACCGATCCGGAGCGGTGTCTACAAGATGTGCTGGAGCATCCCAACCGGTACCAGTTGATCATCTCGGATTACAATATGCCCAAGCTCAATGGCCTGGCTCTATTGGATGCCATTCGTTCCCAAGGAATTAACATTCCATTTATTCTTTGTTCGGGGTTTAGCGAAGAAATTACTCCTGAGACTGCACGGGAAAAAGGCCTGCACCAACAACTGATGAAACCAGTGCGTAAGTACGATATCGCGCTCAATGTCTATCAAGCCCTTCGTGATTGATTTTCGGAACAACCTACGTCACTCAGGGGGCGAAAATAAGGTGAAAAATGATCGAGTTCGACAATATCCTTTTTGAAAGAGACGGTGCACTTGCAGTGGTTACTATTGATCGCCCAAAAGCTCTGAATTCTCTGAATTACGATACGCTGCAAGAATTAATAATTTGCTTTGAGCAGATAAGTCGTGACAGTAATTTGGGGGTTATCCTTTTGACAGGTAGCGGCGACAAAGCTTTTGTGGCCGGGGCTGATATTTCTTATATGCTAGAGATGACTGCAGATGAGGGGACGACGTTCGCCCAGATGGGGCATAAGGTGATGATGGCCATAGAAAACGCGCCGCAGCCGGTTATTGCTGCGGTAAATGGTTTTGCCTTAGGCGGTGGATGTGAACTTTCATTGGCTTGCGACATTCGTATAGCATCCACCAATGCAAAATTCGGTCAGCCGGAGGTCAACCTTGGGATGATTCCAGGTTTTGGTGGCACCCAACGTCTGCCTCGATTAGTGGGAAAGGGAGTAGCAAGTGAACTCTTATTTACTGGTGACATTATAGATTCGACAGAGGCTCTTCGTATTGGCCTTGTTAACCGTGTTGTGCCACAGGATGAACTGATGTCAACTTGTAAAAACATCGCCCAAAAGATTACCAGTAAAGGCCCTAGGGCAATACAGATATGCAAGCAAACAATAAATAATGGTTGCCAGATGGATATTGTCAGGGCTAGCCAATATGAAGCTGTACAGTTCGGTCAGTGTTTTGCTAGCGAAGAACAAAAGGAAGGAATGGCGGCATTTTTGGAGAAGCGGCCAGCCAAATTTAGGCAGTATTAGAGTTTGTTGTACTGTTCAGCCCGCAACATGAGCCCGCTGGCAAGTCTCGAGGGGTGGACCAACAAACTGGCTGGTGGAACCAGTTTACCGCTCTCATGAAGAGGCATAATGGTGAAGTGTTGTTTAATGGGAACAATGGAAGATTTGCCATCAAAGGGAGCTCCATTGGCTTTGGCCATAGGATAGATGCCTCGCTCGTCAGGTTGGATGGTTTCCCCGACATTATAGACCTGTGAGGTCCCATTAAACCAGGCATACTCAGGCTTGACAAAGGTTGCTTTCATTTCTTCGCCGACAAATCCACCTTGACCTGAACAGAACGCTGGATTCCATACCGGTTCTTCCAGTCTTTTGTCATTTCAGTGGCGCCGCCCTTGGCAAATTCACGAATATGACACTCCTGGCAGCTCACCTGTCCGAGAGCATGCCGGTTCAAAGTCGCATCTTGACGCGGGGTATAGGTATGACAGTCCGGGCAGCTGGGCGGAGCGGCCTCTGTTCCCCGTAAATCGATCCCACGGCCACTTATCTGATGGTTCGCAAAAACGAGTTTCTGTACAAAGGACAGGCAGGCAGATTTTATTGTTTTGTGCGCACATGGCAGACGCCTGTCAGGCCTTGTTGTTCATAGGGAAAGAATTTGTTTTTAAGCCGAAGGGCCACGTTAACCAGGGCAATAAGAACTGGCACCTCAACCAAGGGGCCGATAACCGCTGCAAATGCCTCACCTGAGTTGATACCGAAGACCGCAATGGCTACGGCAATTGCCAACTCAAAGTTGTTAGACGCAGCAGTAAAGCTCAAGGTGACGGTCTGTTCGTAGGTCGCTCCTGCTTTCAACGACAAGAAAAACGATACTCCAAACATTATCAGAAAATAGACGGTCAAGGGCAGGGCAATGCGCAGCACATCGAGAGGCAGTTGAACGATGTATTCTCCCTTGAGTGAAAACATTACCAGGATGGTAAAGAGCAAGAAAATAAGGGTCAGAGGGCTGATTCGGGGAAGAAACTCCCGTTCATACCACTCTCTACCCTTGAGCTTAATACCTATCAGACGACTGAGCATTCCTGCAATAAAGGGGATTCCCAGATAGATGAACACCGATTGGGCAATCTGGACGATGGAAACATCGACTAAAGCCCCCGCCAATCCGAACCAACCTGGGATGATAGTGATAAAGATCCAGGCATAGAGGGAAAAAACAAGACCTGGAAAATGGAATTAAAGGCCACCAATCCCGCATAGTATTCCGTATCACCGTCAGCAAGATCGTTCCAGACGATAACCATGGCGATGCACCGGGCCAGGCCGATGAGAATGAGTCCGACCATGTAATGCGGCTGTCTGGACAGAAGGGCTATGGCCAGAAGAAACATCAACACCGGCCCGATTACCCAGTTCTGTACCAGGGAGATCGCTAGCACTCGACCATTACGAAAAACCTGACCCAACTGCTCGTATTTTACCTTAGTCAAGGGCGGGTACATCATCATGATAAGGCCGATGGCAATAGGAATGTTAGTCGTCCCCATCTGGAAGGCATTGATCACATGCTGCACGCCGGGAACGGTGTAGCCAAGCATGACGCCCGCGAACATCGCTAGAAAAATCCAGAGGGTAAGAAAGCGATCCAAAAAACCGAGCTGTTTGGGTTACTGCAGCATGACAGTTCCTTTAGTGAGTGAGGTTGATAAAAAGACAAGCCTTTTGAATAATCGTACTGTTTGTTAATCCGTATATGCGGATACGTCAATCTCTTGCGGGGAAGGGGGCGATTTTACCCGGTTCAGGCTTTACCTAAGAAATCGTGAGTGCTGCTTTAGAGCTAAGTAACCCCCGACCAATCGCTTTGATTGATGTCACCTTACATTATAGCCGGGGACACGTCGCTTGTTTATGCGTTATGGGTGCATGTTGCTGTTATATGGGGATAGTTTCTTGAAAAGATGCCTGCGCCAGTCTTGGGGGCCGTGGTGTGAAGTGTTGACGATCAATATCCTGCACGGTACTTTGGTTTCATGAAGAAAATCTCTGAACTGTTCAAGTCATTGGCCGATGAAACCCGACTGAGACTACTCTTGCTTCTACAGGGGGGAGACGAGTATTGCGTTTGCGATTTGATGAACGCTCTCGAGGCTCCGCAATCAACAATCTCCCGCCACTTATCCTATCTCAATAGAAATGGTTGGGTGCAGGACCGCCGTGGAGGGGTATGGATGTATTCCTGAAAGAACAACTTATCCTGCTGTATGATCAAATGAAAACCCATCCTGTTTACAAAGAGGACTGTAATCGGCTTAGATCGTATCTAAGAACCAAGGACGCCACTAGTTGTAAGTGAGCCAAGGCGTGCAGCTTAAATTTCCCAATAGGATAAGGTCTGCCGCAAATAAAGTTGCCCCAAATGCGGAATGGCTTTGGAGCCAATGACCGTTTCCTTGAAAGAAGAGGACCAAAACGCTGAATATAGCGTCATGTTCAGACGCATGATAGGAGCTGTTATCCTGACGGTGTCGCTTGCTATTGTCGCCATGCGAGACATGATTCCAGGGGCTCAGGTTCTCGAAAAATATTTTTCATCCACCTCCCTGGCCTGGGCGGAGTTTCTTTTGGCAACCCCCGTTGTTTTGTGGGCTGGGTGGCTCTTTTTTTTCCTCAGCTGTTTCCAGAGGCAATGCGAAGTCATGCGGGAACAGTTCCTGTCTATTTTGAAGCTGCGGCCATGATTATCACCTTAATCCTTTTCGGTCAGGTCTTGGAACTCAGGGCCCGCAGTCAGACTGGAACAGCGATTAAAGCGCTTATGGAGCTGGCAGCGAAAACAGCACACAAAATTGATGCCCAGGGTAATGAAACCGATATTGATATCAATGATGTTGAGGTCGGAGACAGACTTCGCATTCGACCTGGAGAAAAAATTCCAGTGGATGGGAAGGTCCTTGAGGGGAAGAGTACAGTGGACGAGTCCATGATTACCGGCGAACCTCTCCCCGTGGCAAAAGAAGCGGGCGAATCGGTGACCGGGGCCACCATCAATACTACAGGCTCGCTCACCATTGAAGCCCGTAAGGTTGGCGCAGAGACGATGCTTTCGCAAATCATTGAGATGGTGGCTGCTGCCCAGCGCTCCCGTGCTCCAATTCAGAAGTTTGCCGATCTTGTCGCGGCCTATTTTGTTCCGGCAGTTATCACCGTGGCCCTAGTTGCCTTTGGTTGCTGGTATCTCCTGGGGCCGGAACCTCAATTTGCCCATGCCCTTATTGCAGCTGTTTCCGTACTCATAATTGCCTGCCCCTGTGCGCTTGGTCTTGCCACTCCTATCTCTGTCATGGTCGCCACCGGTAAGGGCGCATCGATGGGAGTGCTCTTTAAAAATGCAGAGGCTATTGAGGCCATGCGTAAGGTGGAAATCTTGATTGTCGATAAGACCGGCACCATGACACTGGGGAAACCACAACTCACTCACATTGTACCTGCCGATGAAACCATAGCAGAGGATGAGCTGCTACGTTTGGCGGCAAGTCTGGAAGAATTAAGCGAACACCCTTTGGCCATGGCCATTGTCAGTGCTGCCCAGGATAAAAAACTTGCAATCTCGGAAGCAGGTGAATTTTCCTCCCATACGGGTAAAGGAGTTTCTGCATCTGTGGACGGAGAGCGGATCCTTCTCGGCAACAGCAAACTCATGGAGCAATTCTCGATTAATATCTCCAGAATTAATGACAAGGCAGATCAGCTTCGCGCCAAAGGGCATACCGTTATCTATCTTGCACAAGCTGAGCGAGCCGTGGGCTTTTTGGCTATTAGCGACCCTATTAAAGAGACAGCTCCTGAAGTTATCAAAGAGCTGCATGATGAAGCAGTGGAGATCGTTATGCTCACAGGCGACAATAAGACTACGGCGCAGTCTGTTGCCCAAGAGCTTGGAATTGACCGTGTTATTGCTGAAATACTCCCTGAGCAAAAGGCGGAAGAAGTACAGCGGCTGCAGAAAGAGGGGAAGGTCGTGGCCATGGTTGGGGATGGCATTAATGATGCCCCCGCTCTGGCCCAGGCGCAGGTCGGAATTGCCATGGGGACTGGAACCGATGTAGCTATGGAAACAGCCAGCGTGACCCTGGTCGGGGGCGATGTCAAAGGGCTTGTCAGAGCCAGGAAGCTGTCACGGGCCACCATGGCCAACATTAAACAGAACCTGTTTTTTGCATTTATCTATAACTCCTTAGGAGTTCCCATCGCTGCAGGTGTTTTGTACCCTTTCTGGGGAGTTCTTCTTTCTCCAATTATTGCAGCGATGGCAATGAGTCTTTCTTCGGTCTCGGTGATCACCAACGCCTTGCGACTGCGGCAGGCCAATATTTCCTGATTTTTGGGGAGGTGAAGGGGAGCCCTGCCATTTTCTAAGGCGGGCTGGGCTCCCTTTTGTACGGAACCTTGGAACAAGAAAGAGCAACCTCGGAACAGGATTTCACGAAGGCAGTGATACTCTTCCTCGAGATTTTCCCACAGGCAAGTCTCGCCTCAAGCATTCTGAGGAAATCCTCAGCATCAGGTTACGGTAATGCAACTGCTTAAATTTCGTATAATTGGTCACCAGAATTTTAGCCAGAGCGCATGGATTGATGTCGGCAAGGGGATTAGCATTTTGGCGCCCTCAACGATTCATCAGGCTAAGGGGTTGCTGGAGTCGCTGCAAGCAGTCAACCCTCCCTATGATTTTCACCAGTTAGATCCCTTTGCCGATTTTCCTGTCTCCAACCAAACCGACGCGTATACCCGTAAAATTATTCCAGCAAAAAAGACTGCAGCTATCGCAATCTATACGGCAGCGCCCGCCCTGGTTCAAGCCTTGGCCGCCATCGATTCGCTCTATTTTAAAACGGATCGTATAGAGGTGGGGCGCCGTCGGGATTATAGCCGCTGGATGAACTTCGTCGAATTGCCTGCATCAGCCCGGTGGAGTGAGATTGACGAGATGCTTCGGCCACTTCTTTCTCATCTCGCGCTGGATGCAGGTCCATGGCGAGACCGTTTTCAGGAGATGGTGCAAACATGGCAGCACACCGATCGTCTCCGGGGAGAGCGAGCGCATCGATTGAGTCTTCACTTACAGGGATTACAGGCCCTGTTACCCCCACAATATCATGACCAACTGAATAGGTGCCGCCAACGGGTCGACCTTGCAACCCATTTCGTCCAGGCCAAGGCAGTGGCTGCGACCCTTTTGCCGATTTTTTATGCCCTGCCGTCAACGAGTCTGGATATCTCTCCCAATGATCCGCTTGCCTTTCTTGTTAACAGGTTGAGTCAGCGATTCCAGGATAAGCCGACACTGGAACGTATCATTGCCAGGCTCAATCGTCAGTGGTTAGCCTGTGAGGCCGGGATTTGCCTGGAAATGGAAGCGGAAAGCGGAGCACCTGTCATTGTTTCTAATAAATTTGCCGAGCTGTTTGATGAGGGCGCCCCGATGAGGAAAGGTGTTCTCGGTTCGATCATGCAGGGGATAGCACTGCTTCATCAGGTCGTCTATGGCTGTGATCCGATTTTTCTTCTTGATCTCCAGCGTCTCCACCTTTCCCTTCAGGACCAAGTCCTTCGGCTTGAACAATTGCACAAAACCTGTAACTCTTTCCAGTGCCTTGTCATTCCTGACCAGGCGTTGCTTGATTTTTGTCACGATTCTGGTCGGATTGCGTTGAATGATTTTCCCAGGTTGCATATCATTACTCTTTGAAATCATGTGTAAGTTTATGAGTTATCGTCGTAATTTTACTGAGCAGTAAATATGCTTTGTGTATACTAACGGTGTTAATGGCATGGAGAGAGGTACCTATACCGGGAATGCATCCACCGATGTGTTAATCGCAAAACCCGTTATTGACACAAATAACGATTGGTGACTATCTACAATTAAAGGTACCGTGACTTTCACGCCCAACGGTGACACTCTGGCCATCGTTGGGCGTGATGAGGGGCGACGACAATATCAAGAGTTCCCAATGAAGAGTGATGAGTACTCTGCGGGCAAGGAGTCTATTTCTGAGTGTTTTGAATAAGCAGTTGGTAGATGCTTTGCAGCGATAATTTCCTTCTTGCCACTACGCCATGGGGACCAGCAGCTTCGGGATTGGTGGCATGACATACAGTGCAACTGGTCAGCGTGCCGTTTTTTCCCTGTAAGGCGATGAATTTTATCGAGTCATTGGCAACGGTACTTGGAGCAATCGCGTGAGGGCTGTCATGGCAGGCCTCACAGTAGAGGGCACCATGGCCTTTTGACTGGCGGTAGAGTGGCATATCCTGGGCATAGCCGTTGCCATGGCAGCTTGCTGCGTCACATCGAGGTTCATTGAGCCAGGGAGAGGGATTCTTGGCAATATTTTCCATGGTCCCGTGGCAATCAACGCAATCCATAGCTTTCTGCGTTCCCATGACACCTCGCAAACATTTGGTTTCGGGACCGGGGTGGCAGAGGTAACAACCATTAATGTTTTGTGGGATCTTATCAGCATGCTTTTCGTGAATTGCCTACGAGAGATGAGGGAGTCCCGCGACCCCAGCCGCATTCAAGGCATTTGAGGCATGACATTCTGCACAGAGTACCGGTCGTCGTGACATCAGCTGTCCAGTATGCCCAGAAGGATACTCATCGCTGTGTTCTCTCTCATGCAGCGTGAGGATATTGGTTTCGACCCTCCCTGTCGCAATTTCTTCCACACCTCCATCATAATGACAGGCATCACAACGATACGTGGCGGATCGGCCACCTCGATCACCTGGGCCCATAAGGTGTTATATGGTGGAAGAACTGCCAGGTCCCTGAAATCTCGATTGTAGCAATCCATCCCTAGATCATTCCAGGCCAGAATCACATATTTAGCTGCCAGGACTGGTCGTAGGGAACAAATTGAAAACAATACCCAAAGAAGAATGCGAAATTTCATAAGAACCTTCCAGCGTGCGGGTTGGTAAATAAATTCTCCCTGATTGTACGTACTGTTCGTGAACGCTTATCCGTTCTGTCCCCAGGCAGAAAAAATTGCCAACAACTCTCTTGATTAAACCCGATTTGATTCCAGATATGAAGCCGATTCCTCTGCAAACAGAAATGCTTGAAAGAGATCAGCTTTCCGCTGTAAGATGGGGGCGGTTTGGCAGGGTTTTTTTTCTTTGCCTCAATATTTGTCGTTCTCGTAAAAAGCCCCGAGAACGACGTTCCGAGCTTCGTAACATGCTGATTTCACGACAGGTGATTTTCCGCGTTTTAATTTTTTACGAGGTTGTTATATTTCCCCTTAAAGCTCAGCGGAAATTGAATAAAACCTGAATCCGTGAGCATTCATCGGTGCGTCAGTTTCGTTGTTTGCAATCTGCCGATTAAAGTAAACTTTATCGGCAGGTTGCAGGCAATGAAGGTGGCCTGCTGACATGCCCCTAAGGGCGGCGGGTGAAACTGAACAATACCTGAATTTGTAAAAAGCATCGTCTCATTAAAAAGATGCGTTGTTCAGTGCCCACCCGCCGTCACGGCTTCAGGATATCTGCCCAACTCTTGTAAGAATACAATGTCTCTTTATAACTATCATCCAACCGTCTGCTTCACTTCCAAACTCAAGAAAATTGAAAAGCACGACACCGTCGGCTATAAGCGGATTACAAAGGTCATTCAGCGGATATTAAAGAACCCTGAAGATGCGGATGGTCGTATGCGCGGTCAGCATCATAGCAGGTTTAAAAAGTATGTGGGACGTCGCGATTATCGGCTTATCTATGAATGGTGTTTTCTCTGCGAAAAAACCAGTATAAAACTCGAAGACCGGTGTGAGAATTGTGGTCAAATCAGTGATGACAGTGTTGTCTTCTTTGATGTCTTTCATAAAAATGAAGTGTAACAAGCTCCTCCTGTCCACGTTCTGACATCTGCCTCTTTTTTTCTTCTGTTCCAAGGGCTTGCTCAGGTCTCGATTCCCATATCTTATAGAAATGTAAAGCTCGTATTTTCCTTGGGTGCATTGTGATAGAGTGCATTGGGAAATAGTCCGAGAGAGCACAAGGTCTCCATCCGAGTTCCTGTTTGCTAGGTGGCGGGTGCGTATGACTGCTCATTGGTCCTCGGCAGATAGGGGAATGTTTTCATTTTGTAAAGTGATGCTCGCCATGTCCAGCAGAGGTTCGGTGTTCATCATATTTTTAGAAGGTAGAGTTGTGAAGAAACAAAGTATTACAAGGGCGTTACAGGTAACTCTTTTACTTGTTGGTATGAATCATACAGTCCGTGCGGAGGACTCAATTTTAGATTTTATGCCGGCAATTTTGGCCGCCGCGCATACTCAGGCGGATACTGCAAGTACCTCTATTGTGGGAAGCTGGTACAACGGCGATACCTCTGATATCAATCAACTGGTGACTATCATTTTTTTTGCTGACGGTACCTATGTCATTGCGGAAACGGGAGATGAGTCAGAAGAAGGTGACGGTGTTGATGGTATGGAGATGGGAACCTATACCTGGAATGCATCCACCGGTGTATTAACGGCAACACCCGTCATTGATAACAATAACGATTGGGGACTTTCGGATATTGATGGTACCGTGACCATTGAGCCCAATGGTGATACGCTTACCCTTGTTTCAGGCAACGAAGGAACTCTTACATTATATCCCGTTCCCCAAGAGGAGGGCTCGATCATTGGGAGCTGGTATTTCGGAGACCCCTCCGATCTCGACAATCTGGGGATCTTGACCTTTTTTGCAAACGGCATCTATGTCCATGCGGAAACGGGAGATGAGTCAGAAGAAGGTGACGGTGTTGATGGCATGGAGATAGGAACCTATACCTGGAACGCATCTACCGGTGTATTAATGGCAACACCCTTTATTGACAACAATAACGACTGGGGACTTTCTACAATCAACGGTACTGTGACGCTCACACCCAACGGTGACACTCTGACCATCGTTGCCGGTGATGAGGGGGCGACAACAATATCACGAGTTCCCAATGAAGAGTGATGAGTACTCTGCGGGTAGGTAGTCTATTTCTGAGTGCTTTGAATAAGCAGGTGGAAGATGCTTGGCAGCAATAATCGCTTTTGGGCCATCACTCCATGCGGACCAGGAGCTCCGGGAGTGGTGGCATGACACACTTTGCAGCTGGTCAGCGTTCCGTTTTTTCCTTGTAAGGCGATAAATTTTATCGAGTCATTGGCAACGGTACTCGGAGCAATGGCATGAGGGCTGTCATGGCAGGCCTCACACTAGAGGGCACCATGGCCTTTTGACTGGCGATAGAGTGGCATATCCTGGGCATAGCCGTTACCGTGACAGCTTGCTGCGTCACATCGAGGTTCATTGAGCCAGGGAGAGGGATTCTTGGCAATATTTTCCATGGTCCCGTGGCAATCAACGCAATCCATAGCTTTCTGCGTTCCCATGACACCTCGCAAACATTTGGTTTCGGGACCGGGGTGGCAGAGGTAACAGCCATTGATATTTTGTGGGATCTTATCAGCATGTTTTTCATGGATTGCCTGCGACAGATGAGGGAGTCCCGCTACACCCGGTGCACTCAAGGCGTTTGATGCATGACATTCCGCACAGAGTACCGGTCGTCGTGACATCAGCAGGCCAGTATGCCCAGAAGGATACTCATCGCTGTGTTCTCTATCATGCAGCGTGAGGATATTGGTTTCGACCCTCCCTGTCGCAATTTCTTCCACACCTCCATCATAATGACAGGCATCACAACGATACGTGGCGGATCGGCCACCTCGATCACCTGGGCCCATAAGGTGTTATATGGTGGAAGAACTGCCAGATCCCTGAAATCTCGATTGTAACAATGCATCCCAAGATCATTCCAGGCCAGAATTACATATTTCGCTGCCATGACTGGTCGTAGGAAACCAAATGAAAACACTGCCAAAATAAGAAGAATGCGAAATTTCATAGAAACCTTCCAGCGTGCGGGTTGGTAAATAAATTCTCCCTGATTGTACGTACTGTTTGTAAACGCTTATTCTTTCAGCCCTGGGGCAGATAAAAACTGCCAACAGCTTTCTTGATTTAACCCGATTTGATTCCAGATATGAAGCCGATGTCTCAATAACCAGAAATGCTTGAAATAGATCAGCTTTTCGCTGTAAGATAAGTCGGATCGGCTGGGCTTCTTTTTTGCCTCTATATTTGTCGTTCTCGTAAAAAGCCCCGAGAACGACGTTCCGAGCTTCGTAACATGCTGATTTCACGACGGGTGATTTTCAGCGTTTTAACTTTTTACGAGGTTGTTATATTTTCTCTTAAAGCTCAGCTGAAATTGAATAAAACTTGAATCCGTGAGCATTCATCGGTGCGTCAGTTTCGTTGTTCGCAACATGCCGATTAAAGTAAACTTTATCGGCATGTTGCGAACAATGAAGGTGGCGTGCTGTTGGATGCCCCAAAGGGCGGCGGGTGAAACTGAACAATACATAAATTTGTTTCAAAATCTTTGTCTTGTTAAAAATATACGTTGTTCAGTGACCAACTGCCGTCACGGATTCAGGTAAAATTGTTGGGGGAATCCTTCTTTTAGATCATTATGCAAGCATATATTCAGGAACTTTCCAGTCGTATTCAACAACAAATTATTGGTCAGGAGTCCTTGGTTGAGCGGTTGCTCATTGCCCTTTTGGCAGATGGGCATCTGCTGGTTGAAGGTGCCCCCGGCCTGGCAAAAACCCGAGCCGTACGCACCCTGAGCGAGCAGATTGAAGGGGATTTTCATCGCATTCAGTTCACGCCGGATCTGCTCCCGGCCGATCTCACCGGCACTGATATCTACCGGCCCCAGGATGGCAGCTTTCAGTTCCAGCCCGGCCCTCTGTTCCATAATCTGATCCTTGCTGACGAGATTAACCGGGCGCCAGCCAAGGTGCAGTCCGCATTGCTGGAAGCCATGGCGGAGCGACAGATTACGGTTGGCGGGACCACCTATCCGCTCCCTCCGCTCTTTCTGGTGATGGCCACCCAGAATCCCCTGGAACATGAAGGAACCTACCCCCTGCCTGATGCGCAGCTGGACCGCTTTTTACTGCATGTTCGTGTCGATTACCCCGACATTGAGGCGAGCCGGCAGATCCTACAGTTGACCCGTGATGAGGCCCGTGCTGCCAACAACTCCCTTTCTGCCCCACAGCAAACGCCTCTTTCTCAGGAGCAGCTCTTTCAGGCCCGAAATCAGGTACTTGATGTGTACATGAGCGAGGATCTGGAATCCTATATCCTCCACCTGGTGGAGGCGACCCGTGTCCGCCATCTTCCTGGGATGCATGGCGATGGAGCAACGGTCGTATCCGGAACCAACCAGCAGCCCCGTTGGATTCTGTATGGAGCCAGCCCGAGGGGTGCCATAGCCCTGGATCGTTGCAGCCGAGCACATGCCTGGTTGCACGGACGCGATTTTGTCACACCGGAAGACATTCAGATCATGGCCAGAGATGTTCTCCGTCACCGCATATTGTTAACCTTTGAAGCGGAGGCAGAGGGGATCAGCCCGGATAAGGTGATTGTATCTCTCTTGGAGCAGGTGCCTGTACCGTAATCCAAACAAACACCTCCATGAATTTCCTGAAAAAACTGTTCGTTGCAGAATATGGTTTAAGTACAGTCCATACGGAACGTACTCCCTCGGCAATTAGTCCTGCGCGTATTACCATCCCCGAGCTGGTGTCCCTGCGAACTCAAGCCGGTACACTCCCTCTTTTTCCCCATGGCCCTGTTTCGTATCAGGCTGGAAGCTATCGGTCGGTATTCAAAGGCCGGGGGATGGAGTTTGCTGAATCTCGGCCCTATCAGCAAGGTGATGATATCCGTACCCTGGACTGGCGGTTGACGGCCAGACTCGGAAAACCCCACACTAAGGTGTTTCAGGAAGAGCGAGACAGGGCCATGATCCTCTGGGTTGACCTGCATCCTTCCATGTTTTTTGCCAGTCAGGGCGTGTTTAAAGCTGTTCAGGCTGCCAGGGCCGCTGGCCTTTTTGCCTGGAGAACCGCCGTTCATACTGACCGTCTGGGAGGCATTATCTTTGACGGCAAAGATCGCCAGGAACTGCAGCCAGGCCTTGGAGATAAGGCGGTGCTTCGTTTTTTTCGCCTGCTCTGTGATCACCCCTCCTGGGAGCGGAATACCGCCGGGAGGGAATCGGGTACGAACCATCTTGAAAAGAGTCGTGAGAACAGGCAGTCCAGCATGACAGAGCATCTTGTTCGTCTGCGCCGGGTCAGCAGAAGCGGCAACCAGGTCGTTTTATTTTCCGATATGCGGGGCATATCCCCCACGGCAGAACAGCAGTTGGGCCGATTGGCCCGTGATAATCAGGTTATCCTTTGTTTTCTGTACGATGCTCTTGAAAAAGAGTTGCCGCCATCCGGCTGGTACCAGCTCAGTGACGGAGTAAGGGAGCTCTCTTTTCATAGCGGCTCTGCCTCCTTTCGGCAGCACTATGCTGCCCATTTTCAGCAGAGAAAACAGCAGCTGCAGAGCCTCTGTCATCGCCTGGGTATTCATTTTTGTGCTCTGTCCACGAGAGATGATGTGCAGCAGGTGCTCCAGCAGAGCCTGGTTCCTCTGTTTCGTGGAGCAGGGCAGGGGAGGATCAGCAAAATGCATGGCAGTAACAGACTTCGGGGATAGGAATGGATTTTTCACAATTGCCCCTGCAGCCGTATCATTTACCGGAGCCGGTTTCCTGGTGGCCGCCTGCTCTGGGTTGGTGGCTGCTGGCAGCGTTTATTGTTGTCTTGCTAGCTGGACTACTGCTCTTCTGGAAACACAGACGGGCCCAGAGCTGGAGGCGGGCTGCCCTGCACGAACTGGAGAGTCTCAGCAGGAGCTATCAGCAGGATACCCTCTCTTCCCATGACCTGGCACGGAAACTCTCCCAATTGCTGCGTCGGGTCTGCCTGACCCGCTTCGAACACTACCCCACGGTGACCAGTTGTACCGGAGAATCCTGGTTGGAGACCCTGGAAGAACTGAGCGACTCGCGGGCTCTTTTTACAGGGCAACAGGGGCGGGAATTGCTGCTGGCCGCCTATGACCCAAATGCTCATGTTGGGCAGGTACATATTGATCTCTGCAGAAGCTGGGTACTCAATTTGCCTTCGGTGTCATGGTTCTCTTCAAAAAAGAAGGGAATCCGGTCGGTGGGGAGGAGAGGTCATAATGGTTGATCATCTCGTTTTTCTCTGGCCCTGGAGCTTTGTGCTTCTCCCGCTTCCCCTGCTTATTCGGGCTTTTGTTCCTTCCGCTGTCCCCAAACAGACCGGCATGCTCTACGTGCCCTTTGCCGAGGATTTTTTTCAGCCGGAAACAAACTTCACGTCCAGGAGTTCAGAACAAACGTCCTGGTCTGCTCGGTTCATCCTGGCAACGGGATTTCTCGTCTGGTGTTGCTGTATCCTGGCACTTGGCCGGCCACAGTATTTGGGTGATCCGCTTGCTCTCCCCATGCATGGGCGAAATATTCTTCTGGCTGTTGATCTCTCCGGAAGCATGCAAGTGAAGGATTTTGTTATGCACAATCGGTCCATTGACCGACTGACTGCGGTCAAGGAGGTGGCAGGTCAATTCATTGATCGGCGTATCAATGACAACCTTGCCCTGCTGGTCTTCGGTACCCGGGCCTATCTGCACGTCCCCTTAACCTATGATCGGGAAACCGTGCACACTATGCTGGATGAATCCCTTATCGGGCTTGCCGGTGAGAGAACTGCCATTGGCGATGCGTTGGGGCTTGCCGTTAAGCGACTGCAAAAGGTATCGGGGGAAAAGGTCATCATCCTGCTCACTGACGGTGCCAATACCGCCGGGGTGATAGAACCGCTTGATGCCGCTGATATTGCAGGCAAGGAAGGGATCACCGTCTATACCATCGGTGTTGGGGCTGAGAGCATGATGGTTTCCTCTCTCTTGGGCACCAGGGTCGTTCATCCCTCACAGGACCTTGATGAAGCATTACTCAAAGAAATAGCCTCACGTACAGGAGGGCGTTATTTCCGGGCCATGAATACCAAGGAACTGGAGAATATTTATGCGATGGTTGATAGGCTGGAGCCGGTTACAGATAAAAAACAGTTTTTCCGTCCCCGTACGGCCTTGTTTTACTGGCCTCTGGGAGCTGCCCTGTTTTTTTCCTGTGGAGTCCTGGTGCTGCTCTGCATATCTGGAAAGCGTTCTTTGGTGAACCCACAATCGGGTGAGCAATCATGGTGACAACCTTTCATTTTTTGCGCCCCTGGTGGTTTGTTGCACTCCTTCCGGTTGTTCTCCTGCTTTGGCGGTACCGAAACCAGGAATCGAGCAGCAATAACTGGAAACAGGTTATTGCCCCCAGGTTGCACCCTTATGTACTTTCCGGCCACCAGGGCGATGTTCATCGCTTTGGCCTGGTGAGTGTCACAGGGCTGCTGAGCCTGCTGAGTTTTTTTCTGATTATCACAGCCCTGGCTGGCCCGGTATGGAAAAAACAGGAGCAGCCAGTGTTTCAGGACAGCGCCGCCCTGGTGATAGTGTTGGATCTCTCCCGATCCATGGATGCCGTTGACCTTACTCCCAGCAGGCTTGAGCGGGTGAAATTAAAGCTGCTTGATCTGATGCATGCACGTGAAGACGGTCAGAGCGCCATCGTGGTCTATGCCGCACAGCCTTTTATTCTCTGCCCGTTGACCCCCGATGCAGATACCCTTGGACTACAGATGAAGGCGGTGAGCACGGATATGATGCCGGTGCAGGGCTCACGGCCTGACCGAGCCATTGCCCTGGCAGGGGAAATGCTCCACAAGGCTGGGCTTCCCCGGGGTGATATTCTCCTGGTAACCGATGGAATAGAGGAGAACGTTGCTGGGCAGGTAGAGGATCAGATCAGGCGGTTTCCTCAGTACCGGGTGTCGGTGCTGGGCGTTGGCACGGTTAAAGGGGCTCCCATTCCCGGTGGATCTCAAGAGGAAGCCCAGTTACGCTACCGGCAGTCTGTGGTGGATGAGATGAAATCTATACCTCAAAATGACGTATCAGAGAGCGCCATAGAAAGCAGTAGCGGCTTTCTGGTGGACAACAAGGGCCAGATCGTTATTGCCAGGCTGGATGAAGCAAGTTTGCGCAACGTAGCCAAAGAGGGAAAAGGGGGGTACCACCGGCTGAGCACCGATGGCAGTGATTTTCGCGCGCTTTTGGCAAGCATGGAGCAGGATCTGTCCCTGAAGGAGGATGAGCAACAACAGGTAGCCGTCGACCGTTGGTATGAAGAGGGCGTCTGGCTCCTCCTGCCTGTGCTCCCACTCTTGCTGCTTCTTTTCAGGCGGGGCGTTCTTCTCCTGATTGTGTTGGGGATCGTGGGAGCGCTGGGTTGTCCAGGACCATGGCAGACGGGGGAAGCCAGGGCTGGGCAGCATCTCTGGCTGAACCGAAATCAACAGGCTGCCCGGCTGCTCTCGACTGATCAAGAAGAACACACGGCAACTGATGTCGCCCCAACTGAAAGTAAGCAGCTCACAAAAAATGCCGAGCAGGCAGCAGAACTGTTCACCGATCCCCGGTGGAAGGCGGCTGCCCGCTATGAAGCAGGGCAGTACGAACAGGCGCTTGAGTCCCTTCAGGGAGATGATCTCCAAACCCTCTACAATAAAGGCAATGCGCTGGCTAAAATGGGGCGGCTTGGCGAGGCACTCGAGGCCTGGGGAAAAGTGCTAGAGCAAGAGCCGGAGAATGCTGATGCCAAGAAGAATTATCAACTGGTTGAGCTGGTAAAAAAACAGTTGGAACAGCAGCAACAGGATCAGCAGAAAGAAAAAGGGCAGGATGGGCAGAACCAGCACAAAGAGAGCGAAGAGGGAAGCGGGAACCCTCAAAATGGACAGAAGGATAATGAGCAAAACGGATCCGGATCGTCAGACAGCCAGCAGAACTCGAATCAAGAGATGCCTCAATCCCAAGAACACAGCCAAAAGAAAAAAAGTAACCAGGGCAAGCAAGACAATAACACCATGCGTACAGATCCCGCCCAGCAGCAAGAGGAGCAGCAGCAAAAAACTGGGCAACAAGGAGAACAACCAGAGCAGGCCGCTGCACAGGCAAAAGCCGCCCAAGCTGACAACAATGCAAGAGAGCAGGGGGAAAAGCAACAAGGAGTTTTAGAGCAGTTGCAGGAAGGAGATCAGGAGGGGCGCAAAGAAAAGCAAGGGGTGCCCATTGATCCTCGGCTCCAGGTTATTCCCGACGATCCGGGCGGACTCTGGCGAAGAAAATTTTTATTTCAGTATCAGCGGGAATATCAACAGCAACAGGGGGAAGAGCAACAATGGTAATGTTTACAAGACAACTCCTCCGGATAACGAGTCTGTTGCTGATCTTGCTTTGTGCTCTAAACGGGTATGGAGCTGCCAGCCAACAGCAGGTGCAGCTTCAGGCCGAACTGGATAGAACTAGTATCACCGAGAATGAGTCCGTGGGCTTAAAGGTTACCCTGGTAGGCAGCAGGGAACAGAGCGAGCCTGATTTTTCTGCTCTGGAAACAGATTTCACCATTCTTTCCCGGCAAAATAGTAGCACCATGCAGATCGTCCAGGGGGAGATCAATCAATCGACCCTCTGGTCACTGATGCTGATGCCCAAACAAACTGGGAGCTTGCCGATCCCTGCTTTTCAGCTCACGACAAAAGAGGGAGTGATTCACTCACAACCCCTTACCCTGGAAGTACGACCCAGCGGAGCATCCACGGGCACAAATCAAAGGCTCTCAACTAGCCAGGATTTTTTGATAGAGGTAGCAGCCGAGCCAGAAACACCGTACGTGGACAGTCAGGTTATCTACACCATACGGGTGTATATCGGCCGCCGTATTGTCCAGGCAAGCCTTACAGAGCCGCAGGCAGAAAATGCCACCCTGACCAAGCTGGGAGATGATGTCCAGTATCTTCAGGAAAAAGATGGGCGGCAATACAAGGTAATTGAACGGCGCTATGTTGTCTTTCCAGAAGAGCCGGGAACGATAACCATCTCTCCTGTTCGTTTTGATGCCCGTCTGGGGGGCGGTTCCAGCTCTATTTTTGATAGTTTCGGTATGAACGGGCCTGTGAAAAGTATACGTTCCGAAAGCCTGCGTCTTGATGTCCAGCCACCGAAGCAGGAGGTTGCCGGAGTATGGTTACCGGCAAGCGATGTCCGGCTTCAGGGCTCATGGGCTGGGAATACCCATGAGGTCAAGGTCGGAGATCCGGTTACCCTGCACCTGATCGTGGAGGCGAACGGACAGCTCTGTACTCGCCTGCCCGAGCCTGCATTGAAGGAGATACAAAATGTCCGCATGTATCCGGATCAGGCAACCCGTTCGAACCAGGAGGGAAAAACCGGAATAACCGGCCGCCTTGAAAAACGGATCGCCCTGATTTTTTCCTCTCCAGGCACCTACACCCTGCCCACGCTATCGATTCCCTGGTGGAATACCCGCACGCAGCAACCCGAGGTCGCCAAACTGGAAGGTCTGAGTCTGACCGTTCTGCCAGCAGCAGGGGGACAGCAAGCCCCCCCGCAGGGAGCTTCGATTCAAGGGAAGACACCCATTACTGAACCAGAAGCCGCGGAGGCCATAAAGGCGCCATCTCTGCAATCAGGTAAGAGCGCCTCGCAGGGAGAGGGCAATGGAGCAGAAGGCGATATCTTTCTCTGGCAGGGCCTGGCAGCATTCTTTGCGGTGGCTTGGATCTCTACCCTGGTTGTCTGGGGCTACAGGAGTAGGCTGGGTGGGCGCAAGGCAGAAATAAAGAGGACTCCAGTTCCAGGCACAGGACCGTCTGCCATGAATGATGCGGCTGAAAAACTCTTACGTAAGGCCTGCACAGAGCATGACAGCGGATTGGCAGTCCAGGCCTTGCAGAGCCTGCTGCCAGAGAACTATCGGCAGCAGGCTTCTGGAGGACCGCTTCAGGAAGCCATTGATGCCCTGTATCGGGCACGATATGGAGATCAGGGAAGCTCGTCGCGAAACGGTGGGGCCCAGAGTCTTCCTTCCTGGAATGGGCGGGCTCTGTGGGCGGCCTGGCAGGAATTTCAAAGAGAGCGGAGCAGGCCATCCAAACAGAGCAGCCAGGAGCTTAAACCCCTGTGGTGCAAGGCAAAACCAGCTCTGAGGAACTCAAAGCGGTGATGAGTACGGTGCAGGGCACCCTGAGTCATTGCCAAGCGCTCTTTAGGCGGTCATTTCTGGTGGTAACAGAGCTGAGCGATGGTCAAAAACCTCCATTTGAGTTCAGCTATACCCGTTCCATAATATTCTGAAAGGACAGGACCATATTTGTTGCCGGATACGGTCCTACGTGATTTGTTTATTGCTCTGAACCCTTAAGGCGAAGTGAAACACGATAGTCAGAGGAAAAAATCTCAAATAATTTTCCACCCTTCGGGGCTATTGCAAGCTGTAATTTCTTCAGTTTTTTGGGTGCCATCTGAAAGAACTATCACTTGCTGTACAGTACGGCAAGTATGATTTGCTTCAATATTTTTTTCAATAATTTGGTCCGAAGGAACAGATGTGGCTGTTTGCTCTGATATTTCACTGTTTGTGTGGATGGGGGTTAATGAATGAGCATCGACAAACCCGCTCCCAACATGATTATTGGCAACCATGAACCAGGGCTTGCCCTGTACTTTGCCTATGACGTCAATTTGTTGGCCTGCATTCAGACGACCTACAGCCTTATATTCAGAACTTGGACCACCTAAAAGTTTAGAAGTTTTAACCACTTTATATTTTTCACTGATAAGATCCAAGGGCGGGACTTCTTTGACTCTGTCTTTTAATACAGGTATTGTAACATTTTGAGTGACTTGCTGTTCATTGACTATTTGAGCTCTTCCTGTGATATGTGTTTGAGGATTATGCCACTGTTGTGGTTTACCCGTGACAATAGCCTGATGATTCGCTTGTTCAGCTTTTATCTGGTCCTGTTTATTCAGATATTGCCCAATCTGGTTTCCAATAAAAGCGCCAGCAACGGCCCCCCCGATAATCCAGACCTTTTTGTTGTTTTTATTCCCAACAAGAGAGCCTGCCCCAGCACCAACGACTGCACCAAGCCCAGTTATGGCATGATCTCGTGAAAAATGGGTAATTTCCTGACATCCCGAGAGTGTAAATGATAGAATTGATATTGAAAGGATTAAACGCTTCATGTGATATATCCTGAAATAAATTAATCGTTCATAATAAATCTATGCATAAAATATTTTCGATGGGGACTATTTTTTATCAAATTTCAGTAAATTCCTATATGTGGTTCGGACGTTATTGGATTTGCAGCCCTGGTTAAGATGGTTGTTCAAAACTAATCTGCATTCAGCGAAACTGTTAAATATCTTTGGAGCTGCGTTTATCCAATTTTTTGCATTTAAAAATTGTCCTAAATTGCTGGCCATTTTTTTATATTGGGCGGATTTTATTTCGTATGTGTATGTGTCGTATGGTTTAATGTAGGGAGTTTCTATTGTTATGCTGGTTTTTGATCTTGTTCCGTGTTCAAATCCATACTGATCTTCTTCCCATTCTTCTCGTGTCCTTGTAATTCCGCTTTTTATATTCGATCCGCACCAGTCTGAATATGCAGCAATGTAAGCGACAAAAAAATTCTTATATGTAGAATCTTTATTTATGGCTTTAAAATTGCCGTCGTGAATATTTTTTAAAATAAATAAATATTGCTCTTTACTTTGAGTCTCTATTAAAGAGCTAGAGTCGTTTGAAGCTAAGCTGTTTGATCGAGTAGGTTTTTTCGTGTGATAGTCTGGCTGAAGTGCCCACCATTTCGCTGTGGCCTTTTCATGTCCCTGTGCCATGGCTTTTTCGTATAAATCCTTGGCTTTCTGCATATTTTTGGGAACGCCTTGGCCAAATTGGTACAAGGTTCCTAGATTGTTTTGTGCATCGGCATCTCCTTGGTCTGCTGCCTTTCTGTACCATTTTGCTGCAAGTTTGTAGTCTTTGGGAACTGTCTTTCCGATATTGTATAAAACACCGAGGTGGTTTTCCGCTTCAGCATTTCCCTGAGCTGCCGATTTTCGAATCCATTGTAACGCCTTTGGGTAATTTACTGAGACGCCACGTCCGTAATAGTATAAAACTCCAAGTTTATATTGGGATTTTGCATGGCCCTGAGTGGCTGCGTCTTTAAACCAAGGAAAAGATTTGGCATATTTTTTGTTTTTGTAAAGTTGATTCCCTTTATTAAATAGATTATCTAGAGATGCATAGTTTGTGTTGTGAGAATGAGGTTCATTTGAAATTTTCCTTCCTATAATTTCCCAGTTTTCACTCTCTCTCGAAGTTCCACTGTATACCATTTCCCCGTTATGATATCCAGATATGTTGATTAGTTTGAATGTTGAACATTCAAAATTTAGAATAGCTCTCGATTTTCCTATTAATCTTTGGAATGATGCATTTCCTTTTCTAAACGAGTCTTTATTTGTTGAAATTATAGATAAATAAATTTCGTCATCACATGTAAAAGAATCGCTTACTTCAGAATATATTTCTCCATCACGTATCAATTGTCTACAAGCACAGTTCGAAATATTTAAAAATATAAGAATGAATGTTATTGCGAATAGTGATATCTTTGTGGATGGTCTATTTATTCTATAATATGTATGGTTCATGATATTCTTTAATTTTTAATGAAATTGTGTAAAAATACTTTGTTCAGTCTAACTCTTCAAGATTAATTTTATTAAAAAACATTATTTTGCTTTAAATAAAGTGTATTTATGTTGCTAGTTTTTTCGTGATTTTGTGAGAGTGTCAGTGTCGATTTGAGAGCCACTGGGATGAAATTAAGTGATGAGGAATGGGGCATTCAAAACCTCTGCAATATTTTCTGGATCCGTAACGACGAATGCTCTCTAGAGGGGGCCTGGTGTGGCATGCTGAGGGTGATCGCTTCCTGCTGTGCTTGTTGCATTGAGTTACGAGGTTGCACAATTGGGGGAGGGGAGTGTGGACGAGTAGCGATTCTTTTGACGTGTTTACCCCGGTGGCTGGATTCAGTTTGATCCTGCCAGTAAAAATCGTTTTTGAGGATCTTTCACAAACAAGTTTTTTCCGAATCAGACATCATTGATCTGGTATCTGAAAACGTATACATCAATTCACAAAAAAAATGCAATGAACCCAGCTGTACTGTTGTGGGGCCTTCCCCACCGCCAATCACGCTCCAAGAAAAGGAGATTGGTGGTGAGGAAGAGTCATTATCGTCGAGTGATGCTCTCCATTACAAGGAACGCTCAACAATCTCCTTCACGTCATCGGAGAGCTTGGGCTGATCGCCAATGCGTTTGAGCTGTTCACAGATGAGCTGCTGGCGCCCGCTATCGTAGCGGCGCCACTGGGTCAGCGGGGTGATCATCCGTGAGGCAATCTGCGGGTTGAGCTCGTCAAGCAGGCAGATCTGATCCCCTAAAAAAGCATATCCTGAGCCATCGGCTGCGTGGAACTGGGCATGGTTGGTTGCACAGAAGGTGGATATGAGCGAACGAACCTTATTGGGGTTTTTATAGGTAAAACTCGGATGGGTGGTCAGCTCCTTAACCCGATCCAAAGTGCCAGGCAGGGTGCAGCCAGCCTGGAGAATCAGCCATTTATCCATAACCAATGGATCCTTCTGCCATTTGCCATGGAAGTCAGCCAGTAATTCCTGACCGGTGGACAGATCAGCATTGACCACGCAGCCAAGCGCCGCGATGGTATCGGTCATATTATCGGCCTGTTTGTATTGGTTCTTGCCGCGCTGGAGCAGGCAGGGTTCCAACTCACCAGCAAGCGTCGGAGCAGTCAGGTAAGCCAGGCAGAGGTTGCGCAGTGAACGGCGTCCTGCCTCGTGAGCACTGTAACGATAAGGGGCCGTTGAGTGCAGGCTGTCATAGCACTTCACCATATCAATGCGCAGGGTTTGAGCGATCAGGGCCCGAAACTGTTGGCGCACACTGTAGACCGCAACCGGATCGATAATCTCCATTTGTTGGCTGATCCAGTTCTCCGAGGGCAGCGCCATGGCCATGGCGAGAAATGCCTGATCCGAGTTGCGATCCAAAAGCAGGTTTCGCATACCTGCAAGTAACCGCTCATCAACGCTGATTATTTGTCCTTGACGGAAATGATCAATCTGTTCAAGGAGATAACGTAGGGCCAGTTTTTGCCCGGCATCCCAGCGGTTGAAGGGGTCAGAGTCAAAGGCCATCATTCTGCTCAGTTCTTCTTCGCTCTGCTCAAAACGCACCTTGACCGGAGCTGAGAAGTTGCGCAAAAAGGAAACGGTTGGCTTGCTGGGAATGTTGTCAAAGGTAAAGCGCTGTCGTTCCTCAGACAGCATGAGCACACTGGTGGTCGCAGTGCGACCAGTCCCTACCGGGATGGGCAGGCCTTCCTCATCAAGGAGTCCTACGGCAAGTGGCATGGTGAAAGGCAGTTTTTCCTGTGCCTCACGTGTGGGGGGACAGTACTGTCCAACCGTGAGTACCAGTTGCTTTTTTTCGGGATTGTATTCTGTTTCAACCCTGAGTTCAGGAGTTCCAGCCTGGGCATACCAACGTTTGAACTGGGTCAAATCTTTACCCCAGGCAGCCTCCATGGAACTGACAAAGTCATCACAGGTTACAGCCTGACCATCATAGCGTTCAAAATAAATATCCATCCCTCGGCGAAAGGTATCGGGCCCTAACAGGGTATGGAGCATACGAATGACTTCAGCACCTTTGTTGTATACCGTCAGGGTGTAGAAGTTGTTGATTTCCACGAAGGAGGGGGGGCGAACCGGGTGGGCCATGGGACCGGAGTCTTCACGAAATTGAAAGGAGCGAATAATGTTGGCATCCTGAATCCGTTTGACCGGGCGTGAGATCATATCAGCGGTAAATTCCTGATCTCGAAAAACGGTCAATCCTTCTTTGAGGCTGAGCTGAAACCAGTCTCGGCAGGTGATACGATTTCCTGTCCAGTTATGAAAGTACTCGTGGGCAATTACGCCTTCGATTCCCTCATAGTCCACATCGGTGGCTGTTTCAGGAAGAGCTAACACATATTTGGAATTAAAGACATTGAGGCCTTTATTCTCCATGGCCCCCATGTTGAAATCATCCACGGCGACAATCATGAAGAGATCCAGGTCGTACTCACGGCCAAATCGTTCCTCGTCCCAGCGCATTGATTTTTGCAGGGCGCGCATGGCATGACCGCATTTTTCGCGGTTACGCTCCTCTACATAAATATGCAGCCCTACCTCGCGTCCGGAACGGGTGGTAAAGGTATCGCTGATTTTCACCAAGTCGCCAGCAACCAGGGCAAAGAGGTAGCAGGGCTTGGGAAAGGGATCGTGCCAGGTAGCGTAATGACGGCCACCTACCAGATCGCCACTGTCAATCAGGTTTCCATTGGAGAGCATCACCGGGCAGGCAGCTTTATCGGCAATGATGGTGGTGGTGAAGACACTCATCACATCTGGGCGGTCCGGAAAACAGGTGATGGTTCGAAAACCCTCCGCTTCACACTGGGTGCAGTAGTTTCCTGAAGAACGATATAAACCTTCAAGCGCAGTGTTCCCTGTGGGATCAATTTGCGTATGTACTGTGAGCTCAAAAGGTTCCAGGGGAACGTTTGGGATCGTGAGCAGGTCATCGCTGAAGTTGAACTGATCCGCTGCCAGTTGGATGCCGTTAAGTTCAACTCCAACCAGTTCAAGCCGCTCACCGTTTAATTCGAGAGGGGCGTTGTGCGTATTGTTGGGGCGAACCTGTAACCTGGACTCAACCGCGGTGGCGTTTGGTGAGAGCTCAACCCGAAGGTGAATAGAGTCGATCAGGTACGCTGGAGGCGTATAATCTTTAAGAAAGGTTTCTTTTTTTTGTGCGGTCATGGTTGTGCCATGTTTTTTCGAGTTCGAAGACAATGGCTCGTGCTGAAAACACGTGGGGCTATACAACGCCCCAAAAGCCATCCACCACCCACATGGTGGTGTATTGCAATGCCGAACCAGCGAAAGAAGGAAATATATGAGGCATTGCGAGCTCAAACATTGAGCCCGGAGTTCTCAGAAACATTTTGTCGTAATGGGATGAAAATTATCCGAAGCAGTCTTTTGTAATAAAAGAAATTGAAGCATAATTTCAGCAACATGATGACTACTCATCAGCCCAAATAACGGCATCTGTTCCAGTATTTTTCGACTTTATAGAGTCTACTCTACTGCATTGTCTGCAACTTTGAACCTAAAGCTGTCTGAACGGATAAAAAGCCCGGGGAGCAAGCTATCGTAAAGCAGGGCTGAACGCAAGCAGAAGCGGACAATCATAGAGTAACTTTTTCTCGGCAAGCAGGAGAATTACCATGAAAGAAAGAACGAGAGTATGGGGCAGTAACCCTTATTGAATGTTGATGAAAATAATCCTGCAATTTTTTTAGGCAATACGTACAATACCAACAAATACACTCATCAACGACTTCGGAGGCAGCAATGCGAGGGAAACTGGTGCTGGTGATGGTTGGCTTGCCCGCTCGGGGAAAATCGACCATGGCAAAAAAACTGGGCCGTACCCTAGAACTGGATGGAATACGGGTACGAATTTTCAATAACGGCGAACTCAGGCGCAAGCTTGATACCGGAGAAGACAACTCTTCTTCAGAATTTTTCTCGCCCAGTAACGAGCGTGGCAAAGAACTGAGAGAACGTATTTCCCGGATCAATATCGAACAGGCGCAGGCCTTTTTGGAAGAAGGCGGCAATGTCGCGATTATGGATGCCTCCAATGTGACTCGCGAGCGAAGGCGTCGACTGGCTACGGCTTTTCCTGATATTCCTATGTGTTATATCGAATGCCTCAACGCCGATGAGGAGGCCCTGGAGGCCAACCTGGAGCGTAAGGCTCGCCTGAAAGAATTTCGTCACCTGAGTACAGAACAGGCTCTTGAGAGTTTTACGAAACGGATCAAGTATTACGAATCTATTTATGAGCCCCTGGATACCGAGGCGAATCGTATTCTGATTGATAGCTTTGATAACTGTATCCTTCAGGTGCAGATTACCGATATCCTGCCCTATTATGATCGCATCCGAGACGTGATCACCACTCGGGTAGTGCGCAATCTCTTTCTTGTTCGCCACGGAGAGACCGTGTTTAACCGGGAAGATCGCATTGGTGGAGACTCCGAACTTACCGATAAGGGCCAGGCTCAGGCAAACTCCCTGGCTGCGCATTTTGCCACGGTTCGCATTCCTATCATTTTTACCAGTAACTACGTCCGCACCTTGCAGACCGCCTCTCCGATTGCAGAGCGTCAAGATTCCTGCTCCATCATTGCCCTGCCCGAGTTTAACGAAATCCATGCAGGTGTCTGTGAGGGGATGACCTATGAGGAGATTCGGCGGAACATGCCCCATGTGGCCAGGGCTCGAGGGCCCAATAAGTACCGCTACATCTACCCCGATGGTGAAGGGTATAAGACCATGGAAGATCGGGTTCATCGAGGGCTGAAAAAGGTCTTCTTTCTTAACAACTATGATGAAAATATCATGATTGTCGGCCACCGCGCGGTCAATCGGATGATTCTTTCATCTTTTCTCACCCGCCAGGAAGAAGAAATCCCCTACATTTACATGCCCCAGGACCGCTACTACCACATTCAGATTGATCCGCATAAGCGGCTTTTTGAGTTGGTCCCTTATTAAATCACTGAGTTATTGCTGTTTGTTTGACTAGGTCCCTTGTTCGGCGGTGGTTCAATTATTGTAAGGTGCTGGTATCACCATCACTAAAACCGTGTTGAATACCGTGCTTGGCCTCCATCTCCTGCAATTTCTCTTGAGCTTCTTCTTCGCTGATCCCAAGGCTTGCCGCCAACTCGCTGATATCGTAGCAGGGAGTTCCATCGGGGCCATAGCCTTGAGGGGTCAGCTCGGGGAAACTCTCCTTGGTGGCATGCCCACTGGCATTCTGTAAGAGTTCCTGGATTTCAGGTGGGCCAAAGATCAGTAACCATTCCACCGCCTCAGCCCATATTTTACTGTCCACTGTCGGGTGCTGGAGAATCTCCAATGCGGATTCCAGCGTCCATTCGTCTTGAAAATCCATTCTTTTTTGCCGTTGCAGAGAAGTGTTCTATTGGTGAATCTCAGGCATTGCTCAGAGGAATACGTATCCTGAGAAAACATTTTTACCGAAGCTGATCAAACCACTATAATACGCTTACCGGTCGTAGCAAATACCTTGTATCTGTGATTCATGAAATACTCATGTTTCTCACCATTATCCATTATCGGAGTAAACAATGGGCGTAAATAATATATTCGTACTGGAATCTCTGGAATGGTTTGATGAGAGCGGCCGGGAACTTCTACATCGATTGCCGGAGCAGGGTTCAGGGGAAATTAAATTTGGCGCCCAGCTCACCGTTCGCGAGTCCCAGGCCGCAGTTCTCTTTTATAAGGGAAAAGCCTGTGACGCCTACGGTGCTGGGCGACATACGTTGAAAACCGGGAATATTCCTATACTCACCAAAATCCTCTCCGCCCCCTGGGGAGGCACAAGCCCGCTGCGCGCCGAGGTGTTTTTTGTAAACCTCAAGGTCTTTCCCAATCTTAAATGGGGAACCCGTGACCCAATCGCTTTTCGTGATGTGGAATTAGGGTTGGTCCGGCTTCGAGCCCACGGCATCTTTAATATCCGTATTGTGCAGCCGGTCCTGCTCATTAACACTCTGGCCGGCACCATGGGACGCTTTACCACCGAAGAGGTTGAGGATTTTTTGCGTAAGGTAATTATTTCCCGCTTTAATGACTATCTGGGGGAAAATCTTCGTTCGCTCTTTGATTTGCCCGGCAGCTTCGATGAGATTGGAGCAGGGTTGAAAAAACGCTTGGAGCTGGATTTTGCCCGTTTGGGGCTCGCTCTTGATGCCTTGTACATAACCTCCATTACTCCACCCGAGGAAGTGCAGCAGGCTATAGATGATCGTTCACGGCTTGCTCTTGTCAAAGATATGGATAATTTTGTGCGGATGAAGGCCGCTATGGCCATGGAAAAGGCTGCCGGGGCAGGGGGGGAGGCTGGTGCCGGAATGGGTCTTGGCTTGGGAATGATGATGCCGGCCATGTTTGGCCAGCTACAACCCCAACCAGGCAAGGCCGTACGTACCAGCCAAAATGAGGTCCCCTGTCAGGAATGTGAGAATCTCATTCCGATCAAGGCACGTTTCTGCCCCTTTTGCGGACATCAGCAACTCGTAAGCCAGGAGTGTGCAAATTGCGGGAAAAACTTGCCTCCCAATGCTCTTTTCTGTCCACGGTGCGGTCAGCGAACCGAAGAGCGTACCCCAGAGATACTTTGTCCGCATTGCGGGACGACCAACCTGCCTGGAGCCCTGTTTTGCAACCAGTGCGGCGATAAGCTGAGCTAAGCTACAGTCTTGGCCCTGTGAGATGAATTATCCTGTAGCACAAGGTTGCCCCCAGTGTGGGGCTCCTGCAAATTTTACTGAGTCAGATCAGGTTTTACATTGTGACTATTGCGGAAGTTGCAATGTGTTACAAGCTCAGGGACCATTTCGTTATGTGCTGCCCTATGCCCAGAAGGAGAGAGGAGAGGGGATGCTTTTTGCGCCCTACCTGCGTTTTAAGGGCACCATTTTTCTTGTTTCAGATCAGGGAATAGAGCACCGAATCATCGATACCACGCAGGTGGCCACTCCCATGCCAGGTCTGCCCCCATCCTTGGGACTACGCCCTCAGGCCATGGGCTTACACCGGCTAGCTCCTGAAGAGCTCAACCGCTATCTGCCGCAGTCCATTCGCGCCAATACCATCCTGGAAAAGGCAGCTTCAGTCGGTGAGCTTGATGCCATGCACAAACTGGGATTTTATCACCGTGCCTATATCGGTGAAAGTCTGAGTTATATTTATCTTCCCATCGCCCTTGCTGACAGTGAGCTGAGAGATGCGATTAATGGCTACCGGTTGGGAGATATGACCCATTTAGCCGATTATCTGGTCAAAGGCAAACCGTATAGCGGTTCTTGGGCAGTCCAGTTTAAAGCCAGTACATGCCCTCACTGCGGGGATATGATGGAGGGCGCCGGGAACAGCCAGGTGCTGCTTTGCGATACCTGTGATACAGCCTGGAGTCTCGGGAGTGAGGGGTTTACCCGTATCGACTGGTATCAACAGCCGGGAGGAAAAGAGGCACATCTCTATCTACCATTCTGGAAAATTACGGCCCATATTCCTGTACTTTCCATCTATAGTTTTGCAGATTTTATCATCCGGACCAATCAGCCCATGCTGCCACGCCCCAGATGGCGGGAGCGGGCCATGAGTTTTTGGATGCCAGCAATGAAGTTACGGCCCAAAAATTTTCTTCAGGCCGGGCGTCAGGTCACCTTGGGGCAATGGCTGCTCTGTCCTGAGAAGGGGAGCTCTGTAGCAAACCGTTTTCCGGTCACGTTGCCTGCAAACGAGGCGAGGCAGGCCGTGAAAGTCATGTTGGCTACTTGCACTGCAAGTGCCAAAAATATCTACCCCCATCTCCCCCAGGTGCGTCTCACCGAGACCATGGTCCATTTGGTGTACCTCCCCTGTGTTGATCGAGGGCATGACTGGGTTCAGCCTGATACTTCCATGACGATTCCAAAGAATATTCTAAAGTTTGGGCGCTCAATGTAAGACCTGTGGGGGTAAGCGATCTCTTATGATCACCTACTCTTTTTTGACAGTATTCCTTAGGCGTGGTATAGCTGATAACTGTTTTTTATTGAACAAAAACAGGCTGGAAGAACGAATAGAACGTTTCCCCACCATGGTGATTCCCCGATGACGAGCCGACATGAAGACTATATGGATCTGGCACTGGAAGAGGCTGAAAAAGCTTTAGACGAGGGGGAATTCCCCGTGGGCTGTGTTATGGTTGCCGGGGACAGGGTTGTCGCCAAAGGACGCCGGCAAAACAGTCAGGAAGGAACCCGTAACGAGATCGATCATGCGGAGGTGTTGACACTGCGGAGATTGATTAAAGAGCAACCTCAGCTGGATTTAAGTCAGGTTACCGTCTACTCGACTCTTGAGCCCTGCCTCATGTGTTATTCGACTATGCTTCTTTCTGGTATTCGCACTTTTGTCTGGGCCTATGAGGATGTCATGGGGGGAGGAGGGAATGTACCGCTTTACATGCTTAATACCCTCTACGCACAGATGAAGGTGGAGCTGATAGATCGTGTTCGCCGTGATGCGAGTCTGCGCCTGTTTCAACAGTTTTTTCAAAGCGGGGATTACTGGCAGGAAAGCCTGCTGTCCCGTTACACCATGGCCCAGAGCCTGGAGCCCAATCCATGAGTACTGCACCTCAAGCCCGAACCGTTGGTTTTCAGGCTGGCGAGCGCAATGTTTTTTTCCATATTCTCACCGCCTGTAATCTGAGCTGCCGCCACTGTTACATTAATCCTGACCAGCATGGGACTGCGACCCTACCCCTGGAAACAGTGCTTCGTTGGCTGAAGCTCTTTGCTCGTCCAGAGCAGCAGACCAACCTGATTCTTTTGGGCGGGGAGCCGACCATGCATAAGGATCTGGCTGATATCATCAGGGCGGCTAAATCCATGCGTTATGCCGTAACCGTAGACTCCAACGGGTACCTGCTCCATAATCTGCTTGAACAGGTGAGCCCGCAGGAACTGGACTATCTCAGCTTCAGTCTTGATGGTCCCGATGCAGCAATTAATGACCCTATTCGTGGAGAGGGTGTCTTTGATATCTGCACTCAAAACCTGAAAAAGGCAGTGACGCTTGGATTCAATACCAGCCTTATTTACACAGTCTCCGGGCTCAATATCGATCAACTCCATCGTATGCCCGCACTGCTTGAAGAGTTGGGTGTTCGCCGATTTTTTATCCAGGTGATCGGGCTTAGGGGAAACCCCGCGCAAACAAAACCCGAAGGGGAGCGCAACTGGCAGGTGGATCCCAAGCAGTGGCTTTCCGTGGTCCCCCAGGTGGCAGCAGATGCGGCAAGCCGTGGTATTCACGTGACCTATCCCAAAGTGTACCTCGAGCCTGATGAGTTGTTTCAGTGCGCAGGGATGGTAGCGGAAAACTTTTTTATTTTTCCCAACGGTCGAGTGTATCAATGCCCACTCTGTGAAGACCATCCTATCCATTCCTATGAGATCCACAATAACCAGCTGCTCCACCGTTCGGGGCTCAATGAGGATCGTTTTTTTCCTCTTACAATTCCCGAGGGTTGCGTGATGAATAAACTCCTCCAGCCTGATAATATTGCCTACGCCAAAGATGGTGCTCCACTGCACCGTATTTCCTGTTGTCTGCTGAAACAGGAAATGTGTCCATGAAAGAGTATTCTCAAGGGTTACAGGCGAATAACATCTTGAAATCGCCTTTGTTTTTCAATTGTCTAACGTGTTTCCATTTGCCTTTGTCTTGCAAAGTATGCATAATGCGACACTAGGTAAATTCCTGATCTCTGCAAACCGATAGCTGAATCCGTTAGCATCCATTCTGGAAACCCTTACCACGAGGGATTCTGTATGATCTTTTCAACTGTACGTTCTCATCATGGGTGTCTGCCTGTGTTGCTTCTGCTCTGTGTGTTCTTTTGCACGGGGACAGCCTTGGCCACAGAACAACCATTGGTGGTGCGTGTCGGACTCTATGAAAACCCACCTAAAATTTTTACTCAAGATGGGCAACCTGCCGGAATTTTTGTCGATATAATCGAAGAAATTGCACGTAAAGAAGGCTGGCAGCTCAGATATCTCTCTGGCACCTGGGCCAAAAATTTAGACCGGCTCGAACACGCAGAGATAGATCTCATGCCGGATATGGCCTATTCGGCAGAACGCGATAGGCTGTACGCCTTTCCTCAGGTTCCGGCTCTTTCTTCCTGGTTTCAGGTGTATGCGCCTCATGGACACAAGATCCACTCGATCCTCGATCTGAATCACAAACGGATCATGGTGCTTGAGCGCTCAATTCAGGAAACCGCCTTTGAACGGCTGCGAAAGGGGTTTGCTCTTGAATGTGAGCTGATTCAGGTCGGGGACTATAAGTCCATGTTTGAGCGTGTTCAGAAGGGGGAGGCTGATGTCGCCGTGACCAACCGTTTTTACGGCATGATGAATGGCCGTGCCTACGGGCTGGAAGACACGAGCGTGGTTTTTGAGCCCTCGGACCTTTACTACGCCGCTGCTGAAGGGGACCCCAAGCATCTCCTACCCATTCTAGATCGCTATTTATCTCAGCTGAAATCTAATCCCAATTCCCTGTATTATCAGTCGGTTCTTCGTTGGACCTCGCAAAAGGTCAATTTTCATTGGCCTCTCTGGCTCAAAATTGGCGGTGGGGTTGGGATTGGCGTTTTACTCTTCAGTCTTTTGGGCGGCGTACTCCTCAAATACCAGGTGAACGTCCGAACCCGTGAACTGCGCAAAGTCAACCAGGATATGGAGGCGCGTATCCGTGAGCGTACGGCCGAGCTCGCCACAATCACGCGGGAGCAGATTTCCATCTTTGAATCTGCAGGGGTGGGCATCATCATGCTGCGTGATCGGGTCATTGTCCGTTGTAATCCAAAAATGACAGAGATGACGGGCTATGGCTATGATGAGCTGATCGGTATGTCCACACGCATGTGGTATGGGAGCCAACAGGCCTTTGAGCAAGCCAGTTATCAGGTCTATGCGCAGCTTGCTCGTGGTGAAACCCACCGCCGTTCCCAGCAGGTTACCCGCAAAGACGGTACGGTCTTCTGGGCTCGGTTGAGTCTCCGTGCTTTTGACGAAAGTAATCCAAAAGACGGGGCTGTGGCCATACTCGAAGATATCAGCGAAGAACGACGTGCTGCCGAAACGTTGCGCCGGGCTATGGAAAAAGCCCAGGAAGCCGATCGAACCAAATCCGCCTTTTTGGCGACCATGTCCCATGAGTTGCGCACTCCCTTAAATTCCATTATCGGCTTCACGGGTATTTTGGTCCAGGGATTGGCCGGTCCCCTGAACGAAGAGCAGAATAAGCAGCTGCGGATGGTGCAAAAAAGCTCACGGCATCTTTTGTCGCTGATTAATGATGTTTTGGATATCTCCAAAATTGAAGCTGGAGAGCTTGAACTCAGCCTTGATTGCTTTGAGCTGCATTCCGTGCTTTTGCATGTATTGAGCTTGGTTCGTCCCTTAGCCGAAGAAAAAGGGCTGATGCTTGAGTTTCCAGGAGAGCAGTGTCTGGGGAGTATCAATACTGATAAGCGACGCTTTGAACAAATCCTTATTAATCTATTGAATAATGCGATTAAATTCACGGAACAAGGATCGGTTCTTCTCACATGCCAGGACCAGGGAGACACAGTTATCCTGAACATTAAAGATACGGGTATCGGCATGGAAAAGAGGGAGCTCAAAAGGATCTTTCATCCTTTTCATCAGGTCGAATCGGGGCTTGCAAGAAAACACGAAGGAACAGGTCTTGGCCTTGCTATCTGCCAGCGTTTAGCCAGGCAGATGGGAGGGGCAATCACTGTGACCAGTACTCAAGGACAGGGATCAACATTCACCCTTGTTTTGCCTCAAAAGGGTACCCGTGACCCACATCAGGAGGAGCATGCATGAAAAAACCTCTGCTTATTATTGAGGACAATGCACAGAATCTCTACATGATGCAGTTTCTTCTTGAAAAAAGCGGGTTTACTATCCTCAGCGCCATGGATGGAAACAAGGGGGTGGAGACAGCATTATGCTGCACTCCTTTGGCAATTCTTCTTGATATTCAACTCCCGGGCATGGATGGGTATGCGGTTGCCACCGAGCTTAAACGTCATCAAGAGCTGAGTGAGGTCCCTATAATCGCTGTTACCTCCTATGCCATGGTCGGTGATCGAGAACAGATTCTGGCCGCCGGTGCCACCGGGTATATTGAAAAACCGATCAATCCAGAAACCTTTGTCTCGGAAATCTGCAGTTATTTTCCCCCAGACTGGAACACAGATGGAGCACTTTGATGCGGATACTGAGTGTGGATGATCAGGCGGAAAACCGTTACATGATGGAGTGCCTCCTTCAGGGGCATGGCTATACAGTTAGCTCAGCCAGTAATGGGAGCGAAGCTCTGCAACTGCTTGAAAGCCAAGAGATTGCCTGCATTCTCTCTGATATTCTCATGCCTGAGATGGATGGCTTTGAGCTGTGTCGCAAGGTAAAAACTGATTCTCGATACTGCCATATTCCCTTTATCGTTTTCACGGCCACCTATACGGGGCCCAAAGATGAGAAGTTTGCCCTGAAAATCGGTGCCAGTAAATTTTTGCGAAAGCCCTGCGAGTCCGAGGTACTGCTCGCCATTCTCGATGAAGTCGTTTCTCATCCAGAGGAGATACCGGGGGCCCCCTGTCCTACCCCCTGCCCAGAAGAAGAGGTGCTTAAGCTGTACAATGAACGGCTTATCAATAAGATTGAGCAGAAGATGCTGCAGCTTGAGCAAGAGGTTCACGCGCACAAAAAGACGGAAGATATCCTTCGGCAATCCGAAACCAACTACCGCCGTTTGTTTCATTCCATTCGAGATGCACTCTTGGTTACTGATGTGCATCGCCGCATTATCAACTGTAATCGAGCCTTTGGAGATCTTTTTGGTTACAGCTTGGAGGAACTTGTGGGCCAGCAAACCCTTGTTCTTTATGAAAGTGAAGCCCAGTATCATAAGATGCGTACTTCACTGGAGAACTTATCCGATGATTCCACCCAGATTTTTTTGATTCAGTTTGTCACTCAAAGTGGTCGGATTTTTCCTGGCGAGGTCAACCTCTTTCGTCTGTATGACGATGAAGAGAACATGACGGGATACATCGGCATCATTCGTGATGTGACTCAACGTATCACCGCAGAAAAACAGCAGGCAGAGTTGGAGGCACAACTGCGGCAGGCACAGAAAATGGAATCGATCGGTCGACTAGCGGGAGGGGTCGCCCACGATTACAACAATATGCTCAGCGTTATCCTTGGGTATGCACAAATGGCGCTGAGTAAGGTTGATCCTGGGATGCAGATACACGAATTTTTGCAACAGATTGTAGATGCAGCTCAACGATCTTCGGCCATGACGCGCAAACTGCTGGGTTTTGCGCGCAAACAACCAGTGGTCCCTCAAGTCATAGATCTCAATGAGACCGTTGCCGGTATGCTCAAAGTGTTGCAGCGTATGATCGGTGAAGAAGTGCAGCTCGTCTGGCAACCTCAGGCCGATTTAGCCTCGGTTTTGATCGATCCATCGCAGGTCGACCAGATTCTGGCAAACCTTTGCGTAAATGCCCGGGATTCTATGCCCTCAGGAGGTAAAATTTGTATCCGTACAGCCATGGTTTCCCTCAATGATGCCCTATGCCTGAGTCATGATCAACTCCAGGCGGGGGAGTACGTTTTGTTGACGGTGAGCGATGAGGGCGGTGGCATAGACCCAGCCATCATGCAGCAGATGTTTGAGCCTTTTTTTACCACCAAAGAGGAAGGGCAGGGAACCGGATTAGGACTTTCAACGGTCTATGGGATCATCCAACAGAACAAGGGGAGTATCGATGTGCGCAGCACTCTTGGAGAGGGCTCCACCATCTCTTTGTACCTGCCTGCCCATCATGCTCCAACTCAGACGAGCACATCTGCGTTAACGGCTATACAACGCGGTGAGGGAGAGACCATTCTGGTGGTTGATGACGAGGCAGGAATTCTTAAAACAACCAGCGCTTTGTTGACCGGACTGGGCTATACCATACTTGCGACCACCAGACCCACCGAGGCGATATTGCTAGCCAATACTGAACCTGGAGGAATTCAGTTGCTGCTTGCTGATCTGGTTATGCCAGAAATGGGAGGACAAGAGCTGGCGAAACTCCTTCGTTCGTTTTACCCGAATATGAAATGTCTGTTCATGTCGGGCTATGCCAAAGAAACTACTCAAGCACCTGAAAATGAGAGGCTCGGCCCCTGTATTCAAAAGCCTTTCTCTATTGATGATCTTGCCGCCCAGGTGTACGCCACCCTTCGTTCATCCTAACCTGAAGAAATTCTTTCCGAACAAAATAAAAAAAGTGCCGTTTTCACCCTGTTGGTGAAAACGGCATTGCTCATCCATTCTGTCTCCACGGCCGGAGCCGTGTGCTGCATTCCTATATCTTGAACTGACCAACCATCTCCTTGAGTCGGTCGGCCACTCCGCGCAGGGCTTCGGCACTCACTTTGACCTGGCTACTGGCTGCGTTAATCTCGTTGGTACTCTCGTTGACCGTCGCAATATCCGAAGCAATTTCGGCGGAAACCGCTGAGCTCTGGGCCACATTTTCGTTGACCTCGCCAATCCCCTGACTGGCCTGTCCGACGTTGGCTGCGATTTCCCTGGTGGTCGCCGACTGTTCTTCCACAGCAGAGGCGATGGTGGCTACAATCTGATCGACGTCTGCGATAACGGTACTGATTTCATTGATTTCACGGACCGTGACACCAGTCGCCTGCTGAATACCCTGAATTTTGTTTTTAATATCCTGGGTCGCCATGGCGGTCTGTTTGGCCAGATCTTTAATCTCATTGGCAACAACGGCAAATCCTTTACCGGCTTCACCAGCTCGAGCCGCTTCAATGGTAGCATTCAGTGCCAAGAGGTTAGTCTGCTCGGAGATCTCGGTGATCGCTTCCGTAACCTTGTTGATCTCATCGGCAGCGCGGCCAAGTTCATCGACTCGGTTGGAAGCCTCTTTGGACTGTTGTACTGCCTTTGAGGTAATGTCAGTTGCCTTACTCGAGTTTTCGGCAATCTCGGTAATGGTAGAGTTCATCTCTTCGGCTGCTGCCGCAACCATATTCACATTAACCGAGGCCTCTTCCATGGCAGCCGCTATGGAGTTTTGGTTGGCACTCATCTCTTCGGCGGCAGCTGCTACCTGCGAGGCGCGGCCCGAAGTGGATTCCGCACCTGACGACATTTGATTGGAGATGGCAGCCAGCTGGCTTGAAGAGTCATCCACACTGGAGACACCGTTTTTAATTTCCCCAAACATGCTGCGCAGGTTTTGAGCCATGTCGTTGAGAGAATGAGCCAACATTCCGATTTCATCTTTTTGATTCACATTCATGGTTTGGGTTAGATCGCCATTGGCCATCGCCTTGGCAAGGTCAACACCCATGAACAGCGGTTTTGTGATCAAGCGGGTAAGGATAAGTCCCAGGGCCACCGCAAAGACAAAGCCAACAACCACACAGATGATGGTGATCATCTCTCCATTATGGGCACTGTCATAGGCTTCCTGTACCGTTGCCTGGGCAGACTGTTTAGCCCGCTGAACAATTTGATCAACTGCGGCAAAGGTCTTGAGCTGATACTGCTCTCCATCTTCCAGGAGCAGTTTGTTCATGCGGATGAATTTTTCCTCGGCCTCATCGACAATTGCGGCCATATCATGGACCAGAGCAAAAACCTTTTGTGAAGCGGGATCGATTTCACTCCTAAGGACTTCTCGCGCTTCAAATTTCTGCTCATTGCGGACCAGTTCTTTGGCGTGGCCTACAGCCTTGTGGAGCTGGGCATGAATAGGCTTGAGCTGGCTGACCAAGCGAACCATTTGTTCGTTGTTGGTGTCCATGCGTTCCATCCAGCGCCCCAGGGGACAGGTCTGGTCGTTGGTGCCACCTTCAAAGTCATCACCAAGGAGAATAAGCTTGCTGATGTTTGCCAGCAGTTGGGAGTGGGCGATTTCAAATTCACCCATGCGCTGTTTCATCACCGGGGGGTTGAGCATATCCATGGCGATGAGTTCCTTGGAGAGTTCCACGGCTTCATTATTCACCTGAACCCATTGCGAGATATTGGTGTTGAAATTCTGCCATTCTGACTTGACCTCTTTGGAAAGAGCCAGGGCCATGAATCGTTCTTTGGCTTCCTGGTAGATCTTACGCGACTCCAGAAGATGGCTGTGGGAGTAGTTGCGTTCTTCCTCATTCGCATATGGGGTCAAGAGGGAGCGCATATGCGAGGCGATGGAGGCTGCCTGGCTCTTGACCACGAGGATATTTTCAACGGCGGGAATACTCTCGGAGCCAAGCTTTCCAACTTCATCACCGAGCAAAATTTGTTGTCTGATGGAAAAGAGGCCAACGAAAACGATGATCAACGCAGTGATTAAAAAACCACCGACTAACTTGACCCCGAGCCTGAAGTCATTCATGGTGCACTCCTTACGGTAATGACAATTGGGAAACTGGAAAACGAGAAAACGCGGTGCGCGGAAGGCGGCGCCTTACATGTTGATTTAGTTCGATTATCAGGAAAGGCTCGATCTGAGTCAAGGAAAATTATAAGGAGGTTTATGTTTGCAGCAAAGAGGAACCGCAAGAGTTAAGTTTTGGGAATTTGTGCGCTGACAGTCACTTTAGCGCTTTGGTGCCCTGAGAGCCAGGGCGATGTCGGCACAGAAAATTATAAGGGCTCCAACACAGCCGGCAATGCCAAGGGGCGGATCGGCGACAAGCAGGGGGCCAAGCAGTGCGGCAATGAGAATACGTGAGGAGGAGACAACCGCTCCTTCCACCGCGGTAACATAGCGAAAGCCATAGGTCAGTAGATACTGCCCTCCCACACCGGCCAGGGAACAGGCGATGAGAAAGAAAAACTCAAGGGGCGAGGGAAGGCGCAGCTCGGTAGAGACCATGGGCAGCATCAGGATTGCGCCCAGGCCAAACATATACCAGAGGATCGTCTGGGCGTCGTCATGTTGACGGCTGAGGTTCAGCGAGAGAATGGCAAAGCCTGCAAAGAATCCGGAGAGCAGACCCCAGAAATCGTTGAGATGAAGGGCGCTTATATCGGGAGCCAGGATGAGCCAGATGCCGATGCTGGCACAGACGACGATTGCCAGGGAAAAGAGATCCCGCTGGTCTTTGAGTAAAAACCAAGAGAACAAGGCGACAAAGAGCGGGTAGGTCATGTTAAGGATATTGGCCTCAGCCACACTGCCCATCTCAACGGCCTTATAGAAACAAAAGACCGCGATGGTATTGGTGAGCATGCGGCTGAGGATAAATCCCAGGTGGTTGCATCGGGGAGATCGCTTGCCGAGTACCATGCTGAGGCTGACCACTATAAAGCCCAATACAAAGCGGGAAAAGGTATACATGGAGGTCCCAATGGTAACAAAGGCGTGAGACCAATGGATGATGGCTGTGGCCAGGTAAAAGAGCAACGCAGAACCAAGAACCGCCGCGCCCCCCACAAGGCGTTGACGAGGCCTGGTTGAGGAGGTGACAACAGATGACTTGTGGGGACTATTCTCGGGCATACTCATGTTTTGCCTCTGGAGTAGAGGCAAGGGATTAATCGTCCTTGTTGCCTGTGGACTCGCTCTTACGGGCGGCAAATACACGGCAGGCAATAATCCCCGCTTCATAGAGCAGAAAAAGCGGCAGCGCGAGCAGGACCGTGGCCGTTATTTCCCCGGTGGTGAGCAGAAAGGAGACAACGAGAATAGCAATGTAAAAATACATACGTTTTGCAGTGAAATGTCCTGCTTTGACCAGTCCTGTCCGGGTGGCCATGACCATGAGAAAAGGGATCTCAAAGGCCAGGCCAAAGGTAAGGAGCATTCGGGCAGTAAAGGTCAGGTATAATCCCAGTTTCAGGCGGGGCTGCAGGCTGGGGCCAGCATAGCTCATGAAGAAATGAAGGATTCGCGGCAGGGCAACAAAGTAGGCAAAGAGGGCGCCACTGGTAAACAGGGTCGTTGCCCAGGCAAGGATGGCGCGGACCAGCCTTTTTTCTTTGTCCAGCAGCCCTGGGGCGGCAAAGAGCCAGATCTGATAGAGAATGTAAGGGAGGGCACCTATCAACCCGACCAGAAAAGCGAGCTTGAGATAACTGAGAAAGGCCTCGGTCAGCTTGGTATACACCAGCTTGTCTAATGCGGGGTATGCCTGCTGCAGTGGCTGCATGCAGAGACCGGCAAGTGTATCCTTAAAGAGGTAGGCGACCGCAGTGACCAGTCCAATAGCGGCGAAACTACGGATGAGTCGAGTTTTGAGTTCCTGATGATGGGGCCGGAATTGCTCCAGCGCTTCAAGCATCATGGGGTGGTTTCCTCGTTTTTTGCCTCTGGAGACGTCTCTTTTTGAGCTGATTGTGGAAGGCTGCGCCGGGGAGTATCGGCTTGTGTTGTTTCCTCTTGCTCCACTGCAGTTTGTGCGGGGGCAGCAGGATTCAAAGAGTCGTTTACAGCGGCTTTATCAGCCTGGATGGCATTTTCTTCCGCTACCTCGGCGGCAATTTCTGCCTCAATAACCTCTTCTTCTGTTGGTTCTTTTGCAGGTCCTGCGGCCGGATGCCAGTTAGAAGGATCCGCGTCGATCATGCGTTCTTTGAGCTCATCGGCAGTGGCCCGTAGTTCTTTCTGGACTGAGTTGAGTTCCCCCTCTTCTTCGTTGATGCTGTCTTTAAGCTGATTCAGGGTTTTTTTCATCTCCATCACCCCTTTGGCCAGTGAGCGTGCTAAGCCAGGGAGTTTGTCCGGGCCGACTACAATCAGAGCCACGGCAAAGATGACGATCATTTCCGGAAGACCTATTCCAAACATATATATATACCGGGGTGTTGTAAGGGGGCTTGAAGGCTGTATCAAGAGCCCCTGAAAAGCAAGGGAAGTGTTGTTCAACAGTGAGCGGAACTCTACGGGATTTACCGGGTGGTGTCAAGCAGGGGAGTTATCGTGATCCAGGTTTCCGCAAACCGTCGAGCAGATGCAGAAGGGCAAGCACCGGGTGGGAGAATAGCATCTTGGGACCGCTTGAACGCATCACTTCACGGATGCGCTCGCGTTGTTTGGGGCTGTAGCAGTGGACAGAACATTGACCACAGGATGTTTTGTGTTCCTGAAAGGGGCAATTGCGGAGTCGTGTATGGGCATAAGCAAGCAAGGCTTCGCACTCGTTGCACAGTGGCCCCTCGGGTTGATGATGGTCGCGACAGTAGCATCTGATCATGGCGTCAACGGTTTTGGCCTCGCGTTTGAGCCGAGCTGGGATAAATTTGTGCGTCATTTTGGAAATAAGGATCTGGAAGGAAAAATGTGTATTCTGTACAGATAGGTGCTCTTGCTGATGAGATCAAGCTGTTCTCTTTTTTTTCCTGGGCACGCCGCGGAGTGCCTGCGCCGTGAGAGGATCATCGGGCCAGGCATGTTTTGGATAGCGGCCTTTGAGTTCCTTTTTGACCTCCGGGTAACCGTTTTGCCAAAAACTTGTCAAGTCTTCGGTCACCTGGATGGGGCGGCGGGCAGGGGAGAGGAGGTGCAGTAAGAGAGGCACCTGTTGATTGCAGACCGCCGGTGTGATTTTCTGGCCAAACATTTCCTGGAGGCGGACAGCAAGAATCGGTGGACCATCCAGGCGATAATCAATGCGAATCTTGGAACCGCTGGGGACGGTGATAGTTTCGGGGGCTAGCTGGTCCAGGCATTTTTGCTGGGGCCAGTCCAGCCTTGCGTGCAACAGAGAATAGAGATCCAAGCTTTGTACCTGGGAAAGTTGGCGCATGCCATTGAGGTAAGGGGCGAGCCAGGAAAGGTCTGAAAGAAGCGCTGCATCATCGAGATTGGGCCATTGTTCCTTGGGCTGCCAAAGCTGAAGACAATGGATTCTGGCCTGCAGTTGCCTGGATCGAGGTGTCCAAGGCAGGGCATCTGTGCCCCGTTGGCCAATGCCCGCAAGCAAAGCTTCGATGAAGGCCTCCTCGGAAACTCTTTGCAAAGGACGTTCTTCAACAATCAATGAACCGATAGTACGCCGAATCGTTGCCACTACTTTGTTGCTTCCTGGCTCCCAGCGGACAGCTTCAGTTTCAGTGACAAGATGTGCATGCTCGTTGAGGATTGTTGTTTTTTTAAGAGCTGCAGCCAGGTGAACACGCCCCTCTTTATGGCCGCTGTCGAGCTGAGCTGCGATAATATAGGGAGAACCACAAAGAGAATCGGTGGGCAAAAGGCATGCTCCACGACCAGAAGCCAACTGGTAGCGATCACGGGCATCTTCTCTTTTTTGGGCAAGACGTTCGGGAAAGGCGGCAAGCAGCAGAGAGCCGAGTGCTGTCTCCTCATTGGCAAGGGGCTGGGCTTGAGCTTGCCGCCACATTCTGGCAGCCTGATCGATGCGACGGACCACAGTCGGATCACCACCTCTTTGGCGCACTGCACGATGGCCGTTGCCGCGAAATAATTCAATAAGTTCTAAACGTTCGCCGATATCAGCACTGTCAGCCCTTGGCAGAGGATCACGTTCGGTCAGCAAGGCTGCTAGATCACACCCCAAGCTCTCTACGCCCATCTTCCGTGCCAGGACGAGCATCTGAGCAAGGCGTGGGTGCAAGGGGAGCTGAGCCAGTTGGCGTCCATGGGCTGTTATGCGGCCTTCGTTATCAATGGCCTGAAGCCTGTAGAGTAGTTCGCAGGCTTGGGTGTAGCTGCCTTCACGGGGAGGATCAAGCCAGCGGAGTACCCCTGGGTTGGGTGTACCCCAGAGCGCCAGCTCGAGAGCCAGTGGTGCCAGATCCGCATGAACAATTTCAGGAGGATGAAAGGGAGGGAGGTTGTGCTGCTCTTCTTTGGTCCAAAGGCGGAGGCAGGAGCCAGGCCCTAAGCGTCCGGCACGGCCTGCGCGTTGATCAGCTGTTGCCCTGGAGACGCGGGTGGTGGTCAGGCGGCTGAGCCCGGTGGCAGGATGAAAGCGGGGCAGGCGTGACCAGCCCGAATCAATCACGGTGTTCACGCCTTCAATGGTGAGACTGGTCTCGGCAATGGCAGTGGCCAAGATGATGCGTTGCTGTCCATGGGGATCAGGAAAGATCGCCAGATCCTGGTCTTGGGGGGAGAGTTCACCTAACAGCGGCAGGATAAGATGATCTGCCAATGACTGTTCTTGTGCAAGCAGTTCTCTGGTTTGCATAATCTCGGCTCTCCCCGGCAAAAACACAAGCATGTCGCCCGGTGCTGTCTGCTGTTGGAGGACACCTCGGGCAACCACCTCACTGATGCGCCCCCTGGGCGATCGATCGAGGTAGTTGATCGACACTGGATGCAAGGCACCTGTCCCTGTAATGATGGGGACGTTGCCTAAAAGGCGGGCTATGGGGGCCGTGTCCAGGGTGGCCGACATCACTAGAAGTCGCAGATCATCACGAATCTGAATAAGATCATGACAGAGTGCCAGGGCCAGATCGGCATGGAGGGAGCGTTCATGGAATTCATCAAAAATAACTAACCCCACATCCGGGAGATCCCCCTCCCGCTGTAATCGTCTGGTGAGAATTCCTTCGGTCACCACCTCAATACGGGTTCGGGCGCTGGTACATCGATCAAAACGAATCTGATAGCCCACCTGCTGCCCCAGAGGTTGGTTGAGAAGTTGGCTCATTCGCTGAGCAGCTGCACGGGTAGCCACTCTTCGGGGTTCCAGGATAAGAATTTTTTTACCTGCGAGCCAAGGTTCCTCAAAAAGAGCTAAAGGGATAATGGTTGTTTTTCCAGATCCAGGAGGTGCAGCGAGAACAGCAGCCCCCTTCGTGAGAGCTGCCTTGAGTTGGGGCAGAACAGCATGTATAGGCAGTTTGGGAAGCGTGAATGATGACAAACTGAAACCTGTAGAGTTGATGGGGAAGACCTGAATCCAGGAATATTTTTCCCCCGAATTCGTGGAAAGAAGGTATGATGATTTTTGCAGGTCCTGGTTCCATCGCTCCTGCTTGGTTATTTCGTTGGGAGCAGCTTGTAGCTGTACCAGCCCATTTTTTCGGGAGCTTCCCGAAACAAACCAAGGACAGGACAAATCCATGGACCAGCCCCTCCTTTCCGCAGCAGAGCTCAACCAGATGTATTTTTTGGCATCTCAGGCCCACAGTGCCGGCAATCTCGACCAGGCCCTTGCGGGGTATACCTCACTGATTGAGCAAATACCGGCCTCAGCCCTGCTGCAGTACAACCTTGGTCTGGTCTATTTTGGGCTCAACCGTTTTGAAGAGTCGCTGGAATCATTTCTGCTTGCTGATACCCTGGAACCGCAAGATTGCGACACCCTCTTTAACCTGGCCCTTTGTCAGGGGGAAATAGGGCACCCGCGTAGAGCCATTGCCCTTTACCAGCAGGTACTCGCACTGGTGCCGGAACATGTCGACGCCCTGTATAACATCGGGAGGTGCCACCAGAGACTGCACCAGGAAAGCAAGGCCATGGAGTATTATCAAAAAACCCTTGCCCTGGCACCTGAATACCTCTCTGCATTAAACAACCTCGCCTATCTGCATCATCGTGCAGGTGAGATAAACGAGGCCATTTCCCTTTATGGGCGTGTGCTGGAGCTACGTCCGGAGGATGAGTCGGTACGTTATCTGCTGGCAGCATTGCTGGGGCTGCCTCTGACAGAGGCACCGGATGTCTACGTGCAGGATTTTTTTGACGCCTATGCCGAAGATTTTGAACGAAGCCTGGTCGATGATCTGGGATACGAGAATCCTCGATTGCTCTTTGACTGTTTTAGCCAGGCCACATCTCTGGGATCACAGTATGCCCATGGACTGGATCTGGGCTGCGGAACAGGCTTAAGCGGTCAGGCCTTTAAGGAGCGAATCAACATCCTTGATGGGATTGACCTCTCTCCAGCCATGCTCAAGCAGGCCGCGGGCAAAGGTTGTTATCAGCAACTGCGTCAGGATTCTATCGATCATTTCCTCCATTCGACCACAGAAGAGTTTGATTTTTTCATCGCCACCGATGTTTTTATTTACGTGGGCGCGTTGGAATCCATTTTTACCATGGCTCATGCCCATGCACGTGTTGGAGCTCTGTTTTGTTTTTCCACGGAGGCGCTCGATGAGGAGGGATACCGGCTTCAGCCCTCGGGACGTTTTGCTTATTCCTCTCAGTATATTCACCACCTGGCAGATTCCACCGGCTGGAAAATTTTAGCTGAACAGCCCACGCAGTTACGGAGGGAACGTGATGGCTGGATTAAAGGCGAACTCTGGGTGGTGCAATGGCAGGATCAACTTCCTGTCGATACACAAGTGGTGCCTGAGTGAGTAGAGGGGGGGGAGGGCCGTACCTCAAGATAAAAAGTGCATCGAATTGTAGAGTTGTGATGCTTATCAGCGGGGAAGGGGAGCGATGTATGGCCCCTGGCCGTTCCTGCATTGTTCTGCCACAACAGCTGTAAGGGAGAGCAGGGGCAGGGAGGCATAACGCTGGTCGAAGTAGACCAATTCCACGGTTTCCCGAATCTGCTCAATGCGCAGCGGTACTTTTCGTCCCTCTTGGCGCTGAAGGAGCACCTTTTCCACCGCTCTTGGTGTCTCTCCCTGTTCTCGTAAATCAACCGCAGTTGCAAAGAGTTCTATTACCAGACTACAAATGCTGGGCTCTAGATTGCGTGCCGTTGGCGCATCTGCTCCGGACGGCCCCTCTTGGTCGGTTGTTTTGTCCATTGTTTTCCCCTTCCCGCAGCGTACCCAACTCACCTGCAGACCATCGGTGTCAGAATCAGGCTCTCTGCACCAGCCAAGCTCATGGAGCCGCTCCAGGTTCTGCTGCACTTCCATACAGGCCTGATCACCGATCTGTCCCACACTCTCCCAGCAGACCCTGGTTAACGCCTGATCCCGATCGATAGAGTTTTGTAACTCCACGCTCACACCTGAGGCGAGAGGGAGCTTATTGCTGGTTTGCAATGGCGTTTTTGGGGAAGAACCAGTGTCGTTTTGCACCACTTCAGAGGACTGGTCAAACAGAGCCAGATCATCTAGAGGTGGAGCCATTTTTTGCACGGCATGGTTTTTGTCTTTAGGGGGGGCGGAAGGAGAAATAGTTGCCACTGGGGGCAGCTTTTTAGCCTTGAGATAGAGAAATCCGGATTGACTTGCAAGGGTATAGGAGAGAACGATGCTGGTTTTTGTATTAGGCCAGCTCAGCATCGAGCTTCCCTGCTGGGGAATAAAGATTGGCTTACCGTACCGTTGTATGGCTTCTGCCTTGACTCCGAGAAAATTATCTTCCCCGGAGAAAAGGAGCATAACGCCTTGCAAGCGGTTTTTGACAAAGGAACACTCTATGGCTGCGAGTGTGGCCTGTCCAAAACCCATGGAGACATCTTTCAGGGTGTAGAGAGAGCCTCCTTTGCCATCGTTCCCTTTGCTGAGGATGAGGTTTTTGGTCTGCTGATTGGCCTGGAGGCTACTCCCCCAGACCATACCGGCAAAGCCATTAACCTCTGTCCCCGCAGCAATTCCCTGCTGGGAGTGGAGGCAAACCACCAGAAGCAGGCTGGCAACGATGGGGAAAAATTTCTGAGGCATAGAGCACTAAACGTTCGGAGAACGGGCGGAGATTAACGCTTTTGCTTTGCAGCAGGTGTCACCACCATGACGATACGCTCCGTTGCTGTTTTAGTCAGCTTGGGATAGTTGCTTTGCACCCAATCGCGAATATCAGTCTTGAGGATCGATTCTGGATCTTCTTCTTCACTCATCAATTCAAACCAGCATTCCAGAGCAATGTTGAGCTCCGGGGCATAGCAGGGATGGTCTTCAGCCAAAGGATCTTCGTCATCGTCCTCTTCATCGCAGGCCCCGTGGGACTGGCAGCAACAGGAGGTGGTCTCTTCGGTGAAGGGGGTGATTCCCTGATCTTTTTCAATTTTGGGGAGGTCGTTTTCCAGGGCATAGATGCGTAGGGGATTCAGCCCCACCATGCTGGTATCGCCCCATTCCTCTCCAGCTGCATTGGAAATTAAAATCTGTTTTCCCTTAGGCGTCAGGCAGGCGTATTCCGAGGCCACCTGAATTCGATCGGTACGGCCGATAATCATCTCCACCATCTTCATCGGGAGTTGGATGACAATGGATTCGTGGAGTTTTGGCGGCGGCGTTTTTTTCTTTTTTACCTTCTGAACAATGACGTTTTCAAACTCATACCATAAGGTGAGAGAGCCCTCTGCGGCCAAGGCAAGAATTTGATCAGGCGTTTTCTGCCATCGTCTGCTCAGTTCATCCAGCGTCACGCGTTTATTGTCTTTGGCCATGTGTATGATTCCTTGAAGAGGGGATTATTGGTTACGACTGTAAAAAACTACAGTAGCAAGGGTTGTAGCTGAAAGCCAACTAAAATTGACAACCTCGTAAAAAGTCGAAACCCTGAAAATGAGCCCTCATGAAATATGTGTGCCACGCAGATCGGAACGTCGTTCTCGGGGCGTTTTACGAGAACGATAAAATTGTGGTTTCAGCAAAAAGTACAGAGATCGATTTGCAGTCACATCTGCAGGCCGTACGCTCGGCCCAAATCCAGAATGTCTGTCTTGAGTTTAGAAATAAGCTCAGGCGGTGCCAATACCTTTGCCTCCGCGCCCCAGGAGAGAATCCACCGTTTTAACTCCAGGAGATGGTTTACCCGCATGGTGAGGATAAGGCTGCCGTCTTGTTGTTCATCGATAGTTTGTGACGGGTGCCAGGTTCGCTCGCGGATATAGGGAGCTGCATTAACGTTGAAATGGATGCGAACTACGGTGGTCCCTTCTCCCCAGTGAATGCCGAAGTGGCTGGAAAAGATAGCCTGAAAATCAAAATTTTCAGGACGCGTAAACTGTATTTCTGTCACCTCTGCAGAGCGTATCCGTGCAAGACTGAAGGTCCGTAATGCTGCTCGCAGATGACAAAAACCAAGCACATACCAGTCCCCCTCATAGCGAACGCAGTGGTAGGGATCAAGTGAGCGTTTTTGAGGCTGTCCTCCTGGGCTCTGGTAGATGATCTCTACCTGTTTGGCGCTCCGCAGTGCAGTAAAAATCAACTCTTGCACCTCGGGAATAATCACGGTTGAAGAGGAGGGAATCACCGTAAAGAGAGACTGATCTGAGCTTGAGGAGAGGGTGATTTTATCGGGCAGGTTCTGTTCAATTTTGCTGAAGACAGAACGCAGACTGTCGTATACCGGTGTTCCTTCGTATTGAGCCAGGAGCTTGTCCGCCAGAAAGAGGGCAAAGAGATCCCGTTCTCGCATCTGCAGGGCCGGTAGTTGATACTGCGTTTCGGTGTAATAAAAACCCCGTTTGCTGGCTGAGTAGGCAAGGGGGGCGTCGAGTTCGAAACGGAGGTAATCAAGGTCGCGACGAATGGTGCGCGGGTTGACCTCCCACTCCTCGGCAAGACTTGCACAGTTGGGAAAACGTTTGTCGCGAATTTGCCGGTCAATGAAGAGCAGGCGGGCATGTTGCAGTTTATTTTTGGGCATTGAAAGTCATGTATAAATGAAAAAGTTGATGAGGATTAAATCAGAAATCCGGGCTAAAACAGAAAATTATCAGAAAAATTTTTGGTGGGACATTCTTTGTCCTACCTCCTGGGGTAAGGTAAGGCCAGAAACGATCAACCATATCTTTTCAGGAGGCTTCACATGATTCACTTTCTTGCTTATCTTCTTGTTTATGTCCTTTTTTGTTTAGCCATTGATCTGCTAAGAGAAGTCTTTGATCCCCATGGTATGAACCGCAGTTATGGGGCAATCAAGCGTCGTCCCTGGAACGATACGGCCTTTGATTGCAGATCCTTAGTTTTTACCATTGAACCACCGACAAAACGAGGAAATCGGGTGCGTTTGTTGCCCTGATGTAAACGATCAGGCGGAGGGCCTTGCTCCCTGGAGAGGTTATCTTTATGAACATTTTTGTTCTGGACCTTGATATTGAACGCTGTGCCAGATATCACTGCGACCAGCATGTGGTAAAGATGATTCTTGAGAGCGCACAGATTGCCTGCACTGCGCTCAACCTCAAAGGATTCGCCACTCCCTATAAATCAACCCATGTCAGACATCCCTGTATTCGCTGGGCTGGAGAATCCTATGATAATTTTCTCTGGCTGGTCCGTCTGGCCAGGGCACTGAATAGTGAATACTGCTATCGTTATGAGAAGACGAAGGATCATAACTCCATTGCTGTGCTCGACCAGATTGAGTCCATTGGCTTTGAATCCCTGGGATTGACTGAGTTTCCCCAAGCCATGCCCGAGCAGTACAGAGTTGTTGGTGATCCGGTTGCAGCTTATCGCAATTTTTACAAGGGCGATAAACGTAAATTTGCTCGTTGGACCAAACGAAACCCACCGGCCTGGTTTCTGGATCTTTGAGAAAATCCTGAACCTGCGAACAGGAAACTATAAAAAAATACTCAGGCGGTCTGGAAACATATCCTCCATTGATGATACATTCCCGTTATGTGAGAAGTCCGCTCCATCTTGTTGGTCTTCTTAAGGATAATTGTAGTTTTTGGGGGAAAGGAATGATAAGGGTGTTGTTGGTTCGCTATGCTATCGTTTTTCTTTTTGCAGGATTTTTAGCGGTAGGGCAGGCTTTTGCCCGATCGGATTGCGAGTGTTACAGGATGGGGAAAAGCTTTGGTGCCAGTAAACAAAAGCATCAGCAGTATACCAAGTACGATGTGCCCTCAGGATGCGGTGCCTACATCGGCTATGGCCAGGCAGATCCATGGGCGGGGGGCTTTTACGATGGCAGGAACGGAAGAAGTGAATACAACGACAAACATCGCTGGTGCGGAAGAACAAGTTCAAAACGCTCGAACTCTGGAGGCGGTTTTCTTGACAGTGAGGAGGATCGCAGATTTCTTGACGACATGACAAGACGTCATGGGAATTCCGGTTCTGGGAACCATAATTCGCGCCCGCGTTCTGACTATCGCTGGGTGGTGGCTCAACACTATGCGCAGCCAGGAGCCTATAGGCTTCCCAATGGTCGTTGTCCTCGCGGATCCTGGGATGAAAAAGGGTTCTGTGTTCGCGGTTGTGAGCGAGGCTTTCACAGCTACACCACCAGACATTCCGCTTTTTGTGTCAAATGTCCGGGGGGCACGGAAAAGATCTCACTTGACCACCGGGGCGTGCCGATTTGTGGAATTCGCTGAGGGGACTACTTTTGTTGAGTGCAGAGAAGACCTGAAAGAAGGCAAGGGGGACCTTGCCTTCTTTTCTTTCAATCCTGACTCCGTGAGCATTCATCAGTGTGTCTATTACTTTGCCATCGCTTCCATGGCTCGTTGATCGTTCTTCTCAACCTTGGCGAGAATATCCATGGTTTTTTCCTCGGGCAGCCACTTGATATGACCGTTTGAGACATCGTACACCGCACCGACAACTTTGGCTTTACCCGTCTTAACGAGTTCCCGGGAGACAGGGCTTGTCATAAAGAGATCCTCAATGCCCTGCCAGACATTCTCTTCAATGGCATAGGGAACCACCTCAGTTCCATGGCTGTTGGGATTGCCTGCAATTGCCTTTTTCACAGCCGGAATAATGTTGTCAACCAACGGTGGAATGTTGCGCATCCAGGGGATGCCCGTGTCCTTGCACAGCATTGGTCACCGCGGTGACCGCACCGCACTGCGTATGGCCCAGGACAACAAAAACTGGGGTGTGTACGTGCGCCAAACCATATTCAACAGATCCCACCTCATCAACATCCAACACATTGCCGACAAGGCGAATAACAAAGATATCCATCACCCCGGCATCAAACAATATCTCAACCGGGACCCTGGAGTCAGAGCAGGTGATGACGGTTGCATAGGCGTGGTCTCCCTGATCTTCCTGGCCTGCAAGTTTGAGGCGGGCTGCATCCGTATGCGGAGAGGTAGCTTTCCCTCCAAAATTACACCTGCACAACTGCAAAAGAAGCGGCGTCCCCTCTGATTCCATTATTTAGGCGAATATGGCCAATCTGTTGCCAATCTTTTTTCAAAAGCTGTGTCCCGTGACTGTCAATGGCAACTGGATCCGTTGATGCCGTGAGTAATCCCACGGGAGGATCGCAGTGTCTGCCCCAGAGATGGGACTCCGGCATGCCGATGGAGCAGTCCATCAGGGTGCAATCTGGTGTGCGATAGCGGTTGAGTTCGGCCACGGCCAGATCAATATCGGCATGCATTGCCGACTTCCCCCAACCGCTGCCCTGTTGGTAATGGGATGGGGGCAACACCCCCATCATATTCTTCATGGTGAGTGTTACTCCGGCCAGGGTGTGAGCCTTGAGTACGGGTACGGAGAGCAAGAACACTTCATCTAAGAGGGCTGGATAATAGAGTTCGGGCAACCGGGTGCATTCGGGGCAGACTTTGTGAGCCAGTGGTTCCGTGTTCAGGTCGATCAGGGGAATTCTGTGCCGGGCGGCCATTGTGGTGTAGCCCAGGGTGTCAAAGCAGTGCATTGTGTCGTAGGTGGTGGATCCCGTACCTTCACCTATGGAGAGTGTGCATTCGGGGACCAGGTGCTGCAGTGAGAGCACAATGGCTTCGACCAGACCGACCGGGGTGGTGACCGGAGGCGGATCGGTGTTAACCAGATTGGGTTTGATCAGAATGTGGCTGAAGCCCCCAACCAGCGACTGGATTTCGAGGGCCTGCAACAAACACTCAACCCCGGAGGCAAGGTCGTGAGACGAGGTGGTAAAGACTGTGGATTGCATCAAATCGGTACTCTTTTTTTAGGGGAGAATTAACCTGATTCAGGGGATTAGGCAAGAGATAGGGAGTATCAGGTATTCTCTAGGTTTGAAGAGCAGGGTATTTTTAGAAGAATCTTGATGGCATCGTAAAAAGTCAAAAAACAACATCTGGGCTCAATAAATTCAGTATGTTACGAAGATCGGAACGTCGTTGTCGGGGCTTTTTCCCCGGAGAAGGCGGCAAAGACAGCCTTCTGGTTGGCCACCCTGCCTGAAGACGGCCCCACCGGGGGATTCTTTAGAAATCGACGTTCTCTTCAATGGTGAATTTCTTCTCAAACAAAGTAATAAAATTACAAAACACTCTTATTGGATTTATTCATGCAATTAACTGAAATTACTTTAACTGTTGGTCAAAACCGTATTCCTGCCGTACTCAACGGAAGCCGGGCGGCCCAAGATCTCATCAGCATACTCCCGTACACGGTGCAGCTCCATAAGTATGTCCACGACTACTGTGGCGTCATGGCAAGAGCTTTGGACTATGCCTCGGAAGACCTGGGCAATGGCTGGAAAAACGGTGATATCTCCTTTGCCGCAGATGGGAACTATTTTGCCATTCTCTACAAGGATGAAGAGCTCTCCGCTCAGTACGGAAACCTGGTCAATATGGGGAAAATTACAGTAGACCCAGCTGTTATGGATACCCTTGATGATGCGATCTCAGTGCGTATCGAACTGAAATAAAAAAGGATAAAAATGAAAAGAAATATACTCATTCTCTCGGCAAGTCCCAGGAAAGGGGAGAACTCCGATTTGCTCTGTGATGCGTTCTTGCGCGGCGCCACTGAGGTGGGGCATACGGTGGAAAAGAATCGCCTGGCGGAGAAAGATATCAATTACTGTACCGGTTGCTGCAGCTGCATCGGGAATCCTGGCGCCTGTGTGCAGGCAGATGATATGAACGGGATTTTGAGGAAGATACGGGCAGCTGACATCATGGTCTTTGCCACGCCGGTCTACTTTCGAGCTATGAACGGCCAAATGAAAACCTTTATAGATCGGACCTGCCCGATCTACACCATGCTGGGCAATAAAGAGGTCTATTTTATCATTGCTGCTGCCGGTGGATCGCTCCCCGTGGAAAGCACGGTTGACAGTTTTCGAACTTTTACCGGCTGCCTGAGCAATATCAAAGAAAAGGGTGTGATTTCGGTGACCGGCCTCTGGGAGCCCGGTGTGGAGTGAACCCGTGTCATGGATGAGGCGTATACTGCGGGTAAAGACGCCTGACCCTATTAAAAAGTTCCTTGAGTAATGCGCTATTTTTTGTTTCGCTATTAGTTGTTAATTCAATCAAATTGAGCTGTTTTTCTCTCAAAGAGGAATGCAGCAGCTTGTCGTTCTCGTAAAAAGCTTCGAGAACGACGTTCCTGGCTTCGTAACCTGCTGATTCCCCAGAGGGTGATTTTCAGCAATTCGACTTTTTACGAGGTTGTCCGGTTTGACTAATCAACACAAGGAGACTCCATGTTTTCCCTGACCGTAAACGGCGAAAGGCGAGAGGTTGAGGCAGCCCCTGACACCCCGTTGCTGTGGATACTTCGCGATACTCTTGGCATTACCAGCGTCAAGTACACCTGCGGTGTTGGCGAGTGCGGCATGTGCACGGTACTCATGAATGGCAATGCCCAACGTTCCTGTGTCATCACTCTTGAGGAAGCCGCCGGAAGTACGATCACGACCATTGAAGGATTACCTGAAGAGCATCCGATCAAGCAGGCCTGGATCGAGCAACAGGTCCCCCAATGCGGCTATTGCCAGCCCGGTATCATGCTCCAGGCCGTTGATTTTCTCACGAGAGTTCCCAAGCCAACGGAGAGTCAAATTGACCAGGCCATGGATGATGTCCTCTGCCGTTGTGGCTCGCATGCGCGGATGAAGGTGGCGATCAAGCAGGCTGCCGACACGCTTAACGGAAAGCAGGGAGGCTGAGCCATGAAAATCGATATGACCCGCCGCTCCTTCCTCAAGAAAACCAGTCTGGTTATCGCTGCCACCGCCGTGGGAGATTCGACAGAGCTTACCAACCTCTCCCATGCTGCTCAGGCAGCGCCCCCCAATTTCACGCCACACGCCTTTGTCGAGATCGCTCCTGACGATTCCATCACCATCTGGGTCGGACAAACCAACCTGGGGCAGGGGACGCATACTGGTCTCGCCATGGTCATCACCGACGAGCTTGACGGTGCCTGGGATAAGGTTGAAGTGAAAATGGCCCTGGCTGGGGAACCGTTCAAAGATCCTCTCTGGCACGCGCAACTCACCGGTGGTTCCAGCAGTTTTCGCAATCGCTGGGATCTTCTCCGCAGTGCCGGGGCCGCCGCCCGTCTGATGCTGCGTGAGGCCGCGGCCAGTGGTTGGAACATCCCGCCTGAGCAGTGCACCACCAAAGAAAGCCGGGTGCTGCATCCCGATGGAACAAGTCTTGGTTATGGGGAACTGGTCGCCTCCGCGGCAAAACTCCCGGTCCCTGCAAAGCCCGTCCTGAAAAAAGGCGAGGAGTACACAATTATCGGTACCTCCAGACCCCGCTTTGACATACCCGATAAGGTTCAGGGGAAAACCGTGTACGGTATGGATTTCACCCTGCCCGATATCTGCGTTGCCATGATTGCCAGGGCGCCGCGCTACGGGGCAAAACTGGAGTCCTACGATATAGAGGCCGCCAGGCAAGTAAGCGGCGTCATTAAGGTGATGCCGCTAGGGAACCGCATCGCCGTCTGTGCGGAAAATACCTATGCAGCCATGCAGGGAAGGGAGGCGCTTGGGGCACAGTGGTCGGCAGGATCGCATCCTGAGTTGAACGATGCCTGGATTGAAGCGCAGCTGACAAAAAATCTGGATGAACCAGGTGTAGAGGCCAAAAACAATGGGGATGCTAGTCAGGCGATTGCTGGAGCTGCGCAGCGCCTGAGTCAGAACTACCAGCTGCCCTATCTCTCCCATGCCCAGGTGGAACCGCTCAACTGTACCGCCCATGTGGAGCGGGGCCGGTGTCGTATCTGGGTGCCCACCCAGGGGCAAACCCATACCCAAAAGACAGCTGCCCATCTCACCGGCCTTCCGGAAGAGAAGGTTGAGGTTATGACCCTGCCCGCTGGAGGTGGTTTTGGTCTGCGGGGTGAGCAGGATGAAGTAATCGATGCAGTCTTGCTCTCCAAAGCTCTGCAGCGTCCGGTCAAAGTGGTCTGCAGTCGTGAAGATGAATTCCTCCACGGCTGTTTCAGGCCCGCCAATCATTCCCGTATTGATGCCGGCTTGAATGCTCAAGGACATATTGTCGGTTGGAAGCATAAAGTAACCACATCCTCTGTGATGTCGCGCCTCATGCCCCATGCAGTCAAAGATGGTCTTGACCCGGATGCTGTCAGCGGATTGGTGGATATGGTCTATCCTCTGGCCAATCACCAGGTTGATTATGTCATGGCCAAGCTGCCGATTCCAGTGGGGTGGTGGCGCTCGGTGGGCTATTCAGCCAACACCTTTGTGGTGGAGTCCTTCATGGATGAGTTGGCCCATGCGGCAGGGAAAGATCCTGTAAGCTTTCGCCTGGAGCATATGGAAAAAGGGGGGAGAGCAGCAGAGGTGTTGACCCTGCTTGCCAATAAAGTGGGGTGGGGGCAGCCTGTTCCAAAAGGACGATTTCGAGGTGTTGCCGTAGCCCACTGTTTTGAATCCTTTGCCGCCCATATGGCCGAGGTCTCCGTGGATGCGCAGGGCAAGCTCTCTGTGCATAAGGTGGTCTGTGCCCTTGACTGCGGCACGGCGATCTTTCCTGATGCAATCAAAATTCAGGCCGAAGCCGGGGTAATCATGGCCTTGAGCACAGCTTTCCATGAAAAGATGCATTTTGCCCAAGGCGGTGTTGCCACCAGCAACTACTCGGATTATCCCTTGTTGCGCATATCGGAGGTGCCGGAGATCGAGGTGCATATCGCCCACAACTTCCTCAAGGCCGGTGGTGTGGGAGAGCCGGTTTTCCCGTCGGTGGCGCCTGCCGTGGCCAATGCCATATTCAGTGCTACCGGTGTACGTCTTAGGGAGCTGCCCTTTTTTTAGCGGTGTGGCGCAGACCACACGGCGCGTCCTTTTCTTTGGGCAAGCAAAGAAAAGGCTGCCCCTCCGGCGAGGAGACAGCAATACGCAACGGCTCAAACTTCCGATGAATAAGGAAAAGGCGAGCTGACCTGCTGACCTGCAGTTGGGGTTCGTGCCTCACCACGAACGGCTTCGATGTTTTTGTAGTTCCCAATCGGCCCACCTCTTCACACCAGAATAAGCTTTGTAGAGAATCAGGCAATAATTCTGGAGAATCATATCAAGACACGACATCCTCTCTTCTTAACGTATTCGTGTATACCCCAGCAGACCCCAAGGTCAGCGGAGTTCTTTCTCTTTATCCAATGCCCATCCAGGAATCAAACCCATAAAAAAACATACTCTTCTTGCAACATTTGGCCTCGGCCTTCTGCTCGCCGCAACGCTCAACGCCGCTGAGGTACCACCGACAGCGGATGCCCAGATTTTTTACAAGGCAGGCACCCAGAAATCCTTCAAAGGGCCAGCCAATCTCTTCACAGGCGATGTTGATGTCCAGATGCTCTTTCCCGGTAATGACACTGCCCATTATTCCGGGGCTTATGTCATCTTTCAGCCGGGGGCCCGCACCAGCTGGCATTATCATCCGGCCGGTCAGCACATGGTGGTGACCTCAGGTGTCGGCCTGACCGGAACCCGGGATGGCAAGATCCTTGAGTTTAAGGCAGGCGAGGCCATCTGGTGCCCACCTGATGCGCCCATGACCCATCTGGTCATTACCGGCAGTCTAGAAGGAAAAAATGTCATCTGGAAAGAAAAAGTGACAGACGCCCAGTATTACGGAACTCGAAATTAATAAGGAGAACACAATGAAAGCAACCGTACTCTCGCTTATCTGTCTGTTCGGTCTTTTGCTTCCAGGCGAATCTTTTGGTTCTGAGGAAACTATTATGAAAGACACAAGTGCATTAAATCAAGCTCAACAGGCCTTTATTCCCATTGCCGCTTTTACCGCAAGTGGTGAGTTGGATCGGCTTAAACCAGCCCTGATTCAGGGGCTGGAAGCTGGGCTTACAGTCAATGAAATTAAAGAGAGTCTGGTGCAGCTCTACGCCTACACAGGATTTCCCCGCAGCCTCAATGCCATCCATGCCTTTATGGCTCTGCTCGATGAGCGCAAGGCCCAGGGGATTGAAGATGTGGTCGGTAAAGAGGCCAGCCCCATTCCTGCAGATCTGGACAAGGATGCCTATGGCGCCCAGGTCCGGGCAAATCTCTCTGGGGCTGGCGGGCAACTTCGCTATCATTTTGGTGGAGCACTCAACAGTGGACTCACAGAACCCCAGGCGCATGCCTTCATCGCGGTCCTGAAATCACAGGTGGGAGAAGAGTAGGCAAAGAGTGCTGCTGCCATCTTGACCGAGGTTTTAACGGGCGGAAGTAAGCGGTCTGGGGTCTGAACCGTACGCTATTATGAAGAAGCGAGCAATTCTTGGAACCGCTGTGCTGGTCGTTATGCTGGCAGTTGTTGCGGGAGGAATCATGATTGTAAGACAGCCCCAGTTTGGGGCCTTGCCCCAAGGCAAACAGCTGGAACAGATCCAAAACTCAGCCAATTATAAGGACGGTGAATTCCGTTATCCTGTTGCCACCCCACTCTTTGCCGAAGGAGTAAATTTCTTTACCGTGATCTGGGACAATCTTTTTGCCAAAAAAGAGCGATTGGTCCCGGATCGTCCTCTCCCTGCGCAGAAAGTATCGTTGAAATTATTGGAGAGGGAACGTGATCTGTTGATCTGGTTGGGGCATTCTTCCTGGTATCTGCAGCTTCAGGGGAAACGCATCCTGATCGATCCGGTGCTCAGTGAGTACGGGGCGCCATTTTCTTTCATGAACAGGGCCTTTGCCGGAACCTCTCCCTATAATGTCGAGGATTTCCCGGCCATTGATTACCTGCTCCTCTCACATGATCACTACGATCACCTGGATTATGCCACACTGGTGGCGCTGCAAACAAGAGTCGACAAGGTGATCGCGCCCCTGGGGGTAGGAGCTTTGCTTTCCAAGTGGGGGTACAGCCAGGAGCAGATCGAGGATTGGGATTGGGAGGATCAGTTTCAGCTCGGGGATGCGTTTACCCTGCACATTCTCCCGGCCCGGCACTACTCGGGTCGAATGATGGCAAAGAATCAAACCCTCTGGGCAGGATTTGGACTGATTACTCCCAAGTATCGCCTGTTTTTCAGCGGTGACAGTGGCTATGGACCTCATTTCTCCCAGATAGGAGAAACGTTCCAAGGCTTTGATCTGGTGTTGCTTGATTGTGGTCAGTACGATTCACGCTGGCCCCTGATTCACATGACCCCGGAAGAGGCCGTTCAGGCGGCCCGAGATCTGAAGGCCAAAGCCCTGATGCCTGCCCATGTGGGGCGTTTTACCATTGCCAATCACCCTTGGGATGAACCCTATGAGCGGGTTCTTGCTGCAAGCAAAGAGAGTGGCCTCCCATTGGTAACGCCCGAGATTGGTGCGGTTATGGAGCTGAAGCAATCAGGCGAGCACTTCAAAGAGTGGTGGAAAGGTCGATAATGAAAGCAATAACGCTCATTGTTCTCTGTGCAGTTGTGTTCAGTGCTCCATTTTGTGCAGCTGAGCAGCAGAGTTCAGAGAAGAGAGCAGATGGAAAAGATATGAAGACAGATTTGTTTATCCAGGTTGTCAGCAAAGAGCAGGCAGTCACGCTTTTTAAACTCAATAACAGCACAGCCGCAAAAGAACTCTACGCGCAGCTGCCATTGACGATCACAGTGGAAGACTATGCCAGTAAGGAGAAAATCTTTTACCCACCCAAAAAACTGGGCACCAGTAACACCCCACAGGCTGACGCCAAGGCGGGAACCCTGGCCTACTTTGCTCCCTGGGGGGATGTGGTCATGTTTTACAAGCCCTTTGGCTCGTACAGGGGATTGTATGAGCTGGGCGAGGCGATCTCGGGCGGGGAAAATATAAGCCAGCTCTCAGGAACCCTGCAGCTTGAAAAAGGTGATGCTCAAGATTGATTTCTTTACTCTCAGGTGAGTTCCATGCACATGTGCGATAAATGCAGAATGAGAAAACAGTACGAGAAAAATCCCAAATCTCTCATCGGGAGAATCTGGAGGTGGCATATCGGCTTCTGTCCAGGCTGGAAACGGTTTTATAAGAGCCTGCCAGAAGAAGAGAAGAAGGAGTATGCTACGAAGTTCAATTTATAATCTGATTACCAGCCACGATAAAAGGGCAGGCTTGATCGCGGGCATGGCCCGACTCCTTGTATCGAAATTGTGGCTTGTTTGCGGTTGGTCGAGTCACTCTCGGCAGATATACCCTTCCTTTGAGGAATCTGCCGAGAGCAAGAACTGTAGGAGCGTGGCCATGCCCGCGACATCGGAGCAAGACGATTCCAAGGAATTAGCCAAAAATATTGGGATTATCCAAGCCAGGAACCCTGAAGTGGGGAGAGAGAACACTGTCTTCTGCCCACTGTTTCATCTAATCGTATGTTGCTGCACGAATGGAATAAAAAAGGTGGGCACAAACAACGTGCCCACAGGTCCGGAAAATGGAGCGATTTTTTAATGAGAACGCACCATCAATATCATCCCTCGTTACTTGCTCACGATAAGCTCGTACTCCCGGGTGCCCAGCCCGATTTTCTCGGCCTGCTCCATGCAACTGCGCCACTCTGATTCTGGTCTGGAGTTGGTGAAATGGTCGTGGTGATTCACAAAATCAGGTTTTGCCATGTTGTCGGCCAACTGACTTCCAGGGAGCGGTTTCGCCTTCAGGCAGGCATCCACACAGGCCTGATCCAGGGCCAGCGGGTCGGTGGAGGCAAACATGCCCAGATTGGGAAGAATGGGCACATCGTTTTCTCCGTGGCAGTCACAGTTAGGCGAGACATCGACAACCAGGGAAATGTGGAAGCAGGGCCGCCCTTCAACCACCGCTTTGGTGTACTCTGCCATACGCCGATTTAAGAGCTCAACCGCTGAAAAATCGGCGAATTCAATCGCATCGAAATTACAGGCACCCAGGCAACGCCCGCAGCCAACGCAGTTGTCTTTGTTGACCCGCATTTTTTTGGCCGCTTCATCAAAGACCAGCCCATCGTTGGCGCATTCCTTAAAACAGGCGTAACAACCGCGGCACTTGTCTTCGTGGATCGTGGGGGTACCGCTGCAGTGCTGTTCCATTTTGCCCGCGCGAGAACCGCAGCCCATACCGATATTTTTGATGGCACCGCCAAAACCGGTCATCTCGTGGCCTTTGAAGTGGGTCAGGCTGATGAAGATATCAGCATCCATCACTGCGCGTCCAATTTTTGCCGATTTGACGTATTCGCCGCCAACGACCGGAACCTCGATGTCATCGGTCCCTTTGAGGCCATCACCAATAATGATGGGGCAGCCTGCACTCAACGGAGTGAACCCATTTTCCCAGGCACATTCCAGATGCTCCAGGGCATTTTTCCTGCTCCCCGGATACATAGTGTTGCAGTCGGTGAGAAAAGGCTTGCCGCCCAGCTCTTTGACCACGTCGGCAACCGCCTTTGCGTAGTTGGGGCGGAGGTAGCTGATGTTCCCCATCTCGCCAAAGTGGAGCTTGATGGCGACAAATTTTCCTTCCATGTTCAGCTGTTCAATGCCAGCTTTTTTGATCAGTTTTTTGAGTTTCGTGGGGAGGCCGTCACCAAAGGCCTTGGTTCTGAAATCGGTGAAATAGACTTTTGCCTTGTCCATTTTTCTGGCTCCTTAGAAGCAGGCTTTTAAAATTGCAAGTACATCCTTGCTGCTCAGTTTTTTATAGCCACCATCCAAAAGAACGCTGGACTCAGCGATCTTGGGCAACATCTCTTCCGTGGCTCCCAGCTCTTTGAGTGAGATGACAATACCACATTCCTTGCAGAACGCTTCCAGGGCATCAATGCCTGCCTGGGCCAACTCCTCTTTGGATTTTCCTTCAGCTCCAATATCCCAAACAACGGTGGCGTAGCGGGCAAATTTATCCAGGCCGTGTCCCATGATGTGGCGGTAGTAGGGCAGGGAGATTGCCGCTAGTCCCATGCCATGGGCGCAATCGGTATACGCACCTAGCTGGTGCTCGATCATGTGCACCTCCCAATCCTGGCGCTTGGAGAGTCCGGTGATGGTATTGAGCGCCATGGTCGCATTCCACATGATGTTGGAGCGGGCCTCGTAATCTTCGGGATTTTTTAAGGCAACCCGCAGGTTATCAATAGAAGAGCGCAGCAAGGCCTCAATGAGGTAATCGGTCGTGTTGGTGTCGCTGCCGGAGAAATACTGCTCCATGAGATGCGACATGGTATCAAACACACCGCTGACCATCTGATACTGGGAGACCGTATAGGTGTATTCCGGATTGAGGATGGAAAATTTGGGATAAACCTCTGGGGGAAAGACTCGACCACCCTTGATTTTCATTGCCTCATGGGTAATGACCGAACCACCGTTCATCTCCGAGCCGGTCCCGACCATGGTGAGGATGGAGGCGACTGGAACGGTTTTGTTCGCCAGGGGCTGAAAATCGAGCCAGTATTTTTTAAAGGGCTCTTCTTCACAGTAGGCAGAGACGGCAATGCCTTTGGCGCAGTCAATGACCGAGCCGCCACCCACGGCCAGGATCAGATCAACCGCATGGGTGCGAACTAGCTCGCAGCCTTCGAGCATCTTGTCGTAGGTGGGGTTGGGCATGACGCCGGACAGCTCAACCACGGTTTTTCCTGCTTCTTTGAGGATGGCAATCACCTGGTCATAGAGGCCATTTTTTTTGATCGCGCTTTTTCCATAGACCAGCAAAACGGTTTTGCCGTAGGTAGCCAGCTCAGGGCCTAAATTCTGCAGGGCTTCTTTGCCAAAATGGATTCTGGTCGGGTTGTAATAGGTAAAATCAAGCAACATGGGAAGGGCTCCTCTTCATTTATGAGTGGACGAGTTCAGGATCATGCGTTCCAAGCAGGGCGAGAAGCTCTTGAATCCCATACACCGTATATTTTGTGTAGGAAGACAGGTCATGGATATAGTGATTTTCAATGAATCGTTGCTCTTTAATGGCCTGCTGCTCCTCTGTTGTCTGTACCTCCCTATCGGCCTGTTTGCAAACCCATACCCAGAGTTTGTTGGCCCCATCCCGGTAGATAAAGCGGTTCTCAACGTAGGTGTGTTGGTTGCAGGAAGGGCACTCTACTGTATTAAATTGGCCTTGCAGCAGGATGTCTTGTATTCCTGAATCATATTCCGTGAACACATATTCATAGAGATTTCTAGTGAAGGTCGCACCGCAGGTGCAGGTGATCTCATAGGGGATTTGTAAGGCCATTCTTTGTTTTTCCTTGGCGTATCGCAATAGGGATTTGTTGTTCTTCATGCGACGCCCGACGAGAAGAGGTGGATATCTCTCATCGGGCGTATCGGATGTTACGTAACAGTGATGGTCTCGGATCAGGCTTGATTTCTACCTGTATCCGCAATCAGCAGCCCATTGAGTTCTTTATACTGTTCGCCAACAAAACAGCTTTTGGGGATCATTGCGTGGATACCCATGGTGTAGTCCACCAGTTGGGTCACCTGGAGATCGACAGCCTGGCTGCAGAAGGCATATGCCTCCAGCTCGGGCAGCCCGTAGTATTTATGGAGAAAGCTGATGGCTTGTCTGGTTGCCATCTGGCAGGACTTGTAAAGATCGGTATGGAAGCCCATCATGATCCAGTGGCTGGGGCTGGAGGCCATGGGGAAATCGATAATTTTGCCCAAATCTTTCCGTACGGTGATCCGTAGGGTGATGCTTTTAAAGGCGCCTTCCAGAGCGTTGAGGTTCACTTCACCGTTGCCTTGAGCAAAGTGTGAATCACCGGTTTTCAGGCCAGCACCCTTTACATTTACCGGGAGGTATAGAGCTGTGCCGCTCACCAGCTCTTTGTTGTCCATGTTGCCACCGTGCTTTCCAGGAGGCACGTTGCTCCACATGCCCTTTTCAGCCAGTTCCACACCGATGGTGCCGGGGAAAGGTTTGACCGGGATTTCTATGCCGGGCAGAAATTCAAAATTCATCTTCTCTTGGTTGACCGAGTACCAGCGCACCTTGCCTTCCGGATAGTCATCGGCCAAGAGACCTAACTTGAGAAAGTCTGTGTTGGGATTGAGATTGAAGCCGTACTGACCTGGATCGATATTAAGAATCTCAACCTGCAGCATATCACCCGGCTCTGCATCTTCCACGTAGATGGGGCCGGTGAGATGATGGTGACCAGCGCCTATCTTTTTCTTTTCTGCCCCTGTGTTTTCATCAGGATAAAAGCAGGCCTCAGAGGTGTCCTTCATGACATCCTTGTACCACTTGGTCCAGTCATTGATATCAGCCCCAGGAACCATCTTGCCCATGAGGTGGGTGCCTGTTTCAATATGGACGATTTCCCCCGAGTTCATGGTCAAAACTGGTTTGGTGGAATTATCCCAATAACCATGGGTGGAGGTCATCTCGTTACACCCGAGAATATGAACCTTGCCCCCCATGTCCATGCGTTTGGTTTCTACCGCTTTTGCCTCATTCATTGGATACTCTGTCCCATTGCCAGTGCCGCGCCTACGGCACCGGTGTATTGGATAAATTTGCGACGATCAAGGTTTACCTGATCTTGTGCTTGGATTTCACTTTCAGCCTTCATCTGAATGACTCCTCATCTGGAAAATATACCGTGTTTGGTTGCATCTGCCTACTGCAGGCATCATTTTGAGAACGATCGACTTAAAGCAATTGATGTTCCATTGAAGGGGAAAGTTTATAAGTGGCTGATAGTTCGCTTTGAATAGGATTTGTCTAAGAATAGCATTGGGGGGGATTTTGGTTACATTGTTGTTGTATAAAAGCTAATTTTTATTACGTAAATGCTATTGATTTGAAAATTACCATGATTTCAATAGGATCGAAAATTCACTAGAGAGGGCATTATTAGCTTCACGGTGCGTTGCCTGATTCAGGAATAGAACGACAGAAGGTAATGGCGCAATTTTAGGAAATGGAGTGTAGAGCGTGCTAATGGTCGTCTGAAAGAGGAATTCGGTGCCGGCAACGTTATGGTCAGAGGGGATGGCAGAGGTTACTCTTCACCTGATGTTCGGTGTTGTTACCCTTTTTGCTGACCAGCTTCTCAGTGTGACCGGTTAAATTTATAAATTAGGAAAACTGTTGCAGCACATCGCTAGCAATCAGTTCATTTTGCAAAAGGCTCATCATTTTACAAATAAGGCCGAGCTGCTTCAGGTCTTGCGGGAGAAATTTGAAGATACGGTCATGGCCTCCATTCAGGCGCTGGATCAGGCTTGCCTACCAGATGATTGGCATGGGCGTATCAAGGCGTGGATAGAAGGAGCTACCCACACCTAATTTGCACTCAATGTGCTCCATGATGTTGTTATTTATGGCACGAACCTTCCCTTTCGTTATGCAATGGCTGATCCCCGGATCACCCCGTATCTGGCAGAGATCCTCTCGCAAGGAAACAAAGCCGGAGCCTGGGAGGTGGAAGATGCCCAATGGACCTCTGTTATTATGTTTTACAGCTTTCGTGGTGTGGCTGTGATGAGGCAATTATGGGAGCTCAGCGCCCGGAGGATGTGCCCGAAAAACTCTTTGCCGTTTTTCTGGGAATACTTGGTCTGTGTAAAGCCTGGAGGAACTCAAGGAGATGGCTGTTATCGGTATAATCGATAGTGAGTATTTAAGAGAGTAAGGGGGGTAAACATTTTCTGGTTGACTGCCGAAAGAAACAAGGTGGTGCGCTGTTATTTTCTCTTTCATTGTACAATCAGTGAGGTGTTTTCGTGAATAGTTCAGAAGCAGTTAGAGCAGTCCCCTTGAATAATACGGCTTTGGTAGGCGTATTCGCTTCAGAGCAGTCCCAATCAGGCGTATTCGCCTCGCTTCTAGAAGCAAGTAAGCAAAATGTGGTTTCCCCTGATGCAACGGATAGATCTTCGCAAGATTCTGCTGCAAGGGAAACAAGAACGCAAAATCCAGTCTTGGCCCGAGAATACTCGCTCCTTAAAATTCGTGGACTCTCAGATGGTGAAATTAATCAATTTCAGGAGATAAAAGAGCGGGCTTGTAGTGCAGAAGATGCAAAAACTTTTTTGTCGACGCTCTCCACTGAGGAGTTGCTCTTAGTGCAGAAGGCGAACAGCTATGGGAACCGGTTGCGTCAGAGCGAAATCGATGCCATGACCCAGGAGGGGGCAAGGAATATGCTTGTTACCCAGGATAACCGGGCCTATGTTGATTGCAACAATGATGGGATTGTCGATAAAGGCGTGGGGAAAACATTCGTATTTCCTCCCCCTAACGCACCTGAATCCGTAAAGGATGCCTGGCAGCAAACCATGGATGCATTGCCCGCTGATCAACGCCTAATGGCTTCGAGTATGTTTATACTGCAATCCATTCAGGCAAACGTGAAAACCGACGTACAGGGAAACCCTACAGGCATGTATTTTCCTGGTGAAGAAGGGTACATCAATATCTTTCCAACAGAGCTTGCAGACTGGTTTGGCTTGCTGGATCGAATTGATTCTGATCTGGCAAAGATGCAGGCCTTAGATCCGACCAATCCACACCTGGAAAAAAAACTCACCACCATGGAATCATTTCGCAACAATCTCATGAGCTGAGATGTAAAACACTCCAAACCTTCGCGCATATCTTCGCTCTTGGAGGATTAGGCAAGGATGTTGGAGTATCGAGCTATCGCCTCTTTTCCCTCCGAATTATTGTATTGGGCAATGCATAGTAAAACGTTGTTTTTTTCTTCACCTTGATTTTGCGTGTAAAATAAAAGAATTTTCTTCCTGGTTACTGATCTTTATTGTTCGGTAAACATGCTTTATGGCAATTTTATTACCTCGTAAAAGGCCAAAATGCTGAAAATCACCCAACGTGAAATCAGCATGCTACGAAGCCCGGGACGTTGTTCTCGGATCTTTTTGCGAGAACAACAATTTTTGTCTCCCTGATGAGCTGTTGAGGGTTCGTTTGATTCAGATTCTGCTGGCCGCAGAGACAGGGGGCCTACATTCGGAGAAAAACATGGCATTCATCCACTACGTTCCCACCAAAATCCTTTTCGGTCCGGGACAGATCAAAGCACTCCATTAACAAAATCTTCCAGGAATAAGGCCTTGATCGTTATTTCCTCTGGAGATGTGACCAGCTATATGATGGAGCCTTCCATCTGTCTGATTGCCCAGGGGCGTAAACGGGTTATGCTCGGTGATGAGGAGTATCAGTATGATAAGGATCACTATCTAGTCTCCCAGGTAGATTTTTGCGCCAGGTAGCCATGGTGGAGAGCCATTCTCATCAGATTGCCCGGGCCATTGAATGGCTACGGAGCAACTATGACAAGGCCTTTAAGGTCAATGACCTCGCCGCCTACAGCGGCATGAGTACCTCCAGCCTGCACTATCATTTTCGTGCCCTGACCGCGATGAGTCCACTCCAATTTCAAAAGCGGCTCCGTCTCAATGAGGCCCGGCAGCGCATGCTCATGGAGAAAAAAGACGCCACCACGGCTGCCTTTGAGAGCGGGTATGAAAGCCCTTCGCAATTCAGCCGGGAGTACAGCAGCCTCTTTGGCGCGCCTCCTTCACGAGATATCAAACGGCTTTTGGAGGCTACCACTTAGTGCCCACTGATATACATTTTTGACACATCAGCTTTCAAGGACTGAACGTATTTTCTTAGCGAGTTCATTTTTGGTAAAAGGTTTCTGCATAAAGTTCAATACCTGAACATCTCCACCCTGATGGCTGAGAAAATCGGCTGTATAGCCAGAGATATAGATGATTTTTAATTCGGGACAAAACGATCGTATCCGGCTCGACATTTCCCAGCCATCCATCACCGGCATGATCACATCGGTTATCAGTAGATTGAGCTCTGTTCCCATGTTTCTGGCAAACTCAATTCCTTCCTCCGGGTTTGCGGTGCTTGTTACTCTGTACCCCAGTGATTGGAGCATTGACCTGGTCATTTCAAGTATCGCCGCATCATCTTCCACCAGAAGGACCATTTCATGATTTCCCTGGGGGATGGGGGCATTCTCCGAGGCTTGAGGCAGAACCTGATCTCCATGCACCGGGAAAAACAAGGAGAAAGTGGTTCCTTTACCCAGCTCACTCTCAACTGTGATAATTCCCTTGTTTTGCTTAACGATGCCATAAACAGTGGAAAGGCCTAACCCGGTGCCTTCTCCTTTTCGTTTGGTGGTGAAGAAAGGCTCAAACATTTTTTCCATCATGGCCGTGTCCATACCTGTGCCGCTATCACTGACACGCAGGCAGACATACTCGCCGGGGATGAATTCGGAGTGGTGTTCACAGTATTTCTCATCAACATTGAAAGAGTGAGTTGTGATTTTGATCTGCCCTGTACCCTTGATGGCATCTCGGGCGTTTACACAGAGATTTGCTAAAATCTGATCGACCTGCATGGCATCGAGTTTGACTGTCCCCAGGTTCTCTTCCGGCTGCCAGGTCAGTTCAATATTTTCTCCAATCAGTCTCCGTAGCATTTTGAGGAGGTTTTCGATTTGCTTATTCATATCCAGGGGTTTGGGGTCAATTGCCTGTTTTCTGGCAAAGGCGAGGAGTTGGCGTGTTATGTCCGCTGAACTCATTGTCGCTTTGATGATTTGTTCCAGTTGTCCAGCATGGGCATCATCTGGTGCGAGATCTTCTTTGATAAGCTCCGCATAGCCAAGAATGACGCTCAGGGTATTGTTGTAATCATGGGCGACGCCACCAGCAAGTCTTCCAATTGATTCCATTTTTTGGGCTTGGAGTAGCTGTTCTTGCATCTTGAGGTGCGCTTTTTCATTTTTTATTTTTTCAGTTGTGTCTTCAACCGTGGCCATGATGCCGGTAATTGTCTGCTCTGCACTCCAGATAGGAGCAAGTGACATTAAACCATGAAGGAGAGAGCCATCACGGCAAATTTGTCGAAGTTCTACCCCGAGAACAAGCGTCCCATGGCTGGCTTTATGCAATAATTTCGAAAATTGATCTTGGTCTTCAGGCAACACGGTTGGCAGCGGTTTATGGTTAACCTCTTCAGGTTGCCAGCCAAACAAGCGAAGCGCAGAAGCTGTCCATATCGCGACGGTCCCGTTCATGTGAAGGCTGAAAAGCGCCACCGGCGAGCAGGCAATGAGTGCGCTGGTTTCTTGATTTTTTGCTTCAAGATTCGCCATACTTTCGTGGATTGCATCACGCATGCGCGCCAGGCTCAGCGCTAACTCTTTGAATTCCTTGGTCGAAGGGACGGTAATTTCCCGGGTCAGGTGTCCTTGTTCAATGCTTTTGGTTGACTGGATAATGGTTGTAACGGGGTTGGTGACAGAGCGACGGACAAAAGTCCAGGTGGCGATAAAACCACTGGCAAACAGCAGAATAAAAAGAGCCAAAGCTTGCCCTATGCCTGTCATAAGTTTTTGGTCGACAATATGTTGGGGAAATCCCACATCAATAATCCCCAAGAAAACACCTTCTTGGGTGATAACGGGAATTAACGTATGGTACGTTTCATTGAATTGGACGGTTTGCACAACATTTGTTTGCAGGGCGGAATCGAACTCTTTTGAGGTGAATGACTGTTTCCACATTTTTTTGTCGTTATGCGTGATGATCACTCCCTCTTTGTTGACAATACAGACAAAGGAAACATGCATATCGTGATTGACATCATAGAGTTTTTTACATTCCAGGTAGGTAGATTCACGGATCAGATCAAGATCTGCTAATCGGCCGAATTTTTCATAACGGTCTTCCAGCAGTCCACGGAGGCTCTGTGCCAGGGTAACAGAGCGCCACTCAATAGCTTCAAGGTAATTTTTTCTGAAATTGTGAATATAGAGCAGGGAGCAGGTAAAAAACGTGGTGAGAAAGAGAAACCCGACGAACAGCATGATTTTAGTCTGTAAGCTGCGGCCATTTTGAAGTGTTTGCATACGCATAGCTCTTTATGGGCTCCTGGATTCTCGAGGAATGTTACTGAACCTCAATGGTCTGTGGCTTGTATCCCAGTTTTTTTTCTGCCTCCTGTGTTGCATGCAAAGCCCCCTCTACCCAGCTTGAGCCAACATGTTTTTTGAGCCATTGTAGCGCTGATTGTTGGGTACGCTTCCTAAACTCCGCTTTTTCTGCGGTAGATGGCGTGTAGACGTCAACTCCTTTTGATTGCAGATAATGGATTCCTGCAATGTTGTTGGAAAGCGATAACCCCCTGTTCACAGTTGCCGAGACCTTTTTTGCCTGGTTCAATATGTTTTTCATCTCATCGGGAAGTGATTGATACCAGTCATTGTTCATCAAAATGGTATAGACTCCATACACGTGCGCATCCAGGGTGATAAAATTTTGCACCTCCTCCAGGTGAGGTACCATAAAGGTGGCAATGGAATTCTCCTGACCATCAACGATTTCTGCATTAATGGCGTCATAAAGCTGCCCCCATGGGATAGGCACTGGTCTTCCCCCAAGGTCGGAAACGATCTTCATGTGTAAGGGCGTTTCCATGGTTCGAATCTTCAGGCCCTTCATATCTATGGGAGAATGAATGGGGCGCTTGTTGTTGGAATAATGTCTGAAACCACCATTTTCAATCCAGTACAAGGGGCGCAACCCTGTCTTTTGGGCCATATCTTCAATGAGCTTTTGTCCGAAAGGACCGTCAAGAACCTCCCAGGCAATATCTCTTTGGGCAAAGAGATAAGGAATGTAGAGAACCTGTAATGGGGGGTACACTGTGGCACAATGTCCGCTGGAAAATGCCCAGGCATCAACAAGTCCGTCTTTCACCTCCTCAATGATATCAGCAGAGGCTTTGCCCATTGTCTGCGAATAAATATGTACCTTAAATTTACCCTGGGATCGTGATTCCACCTCCTGCTTAAGTACTTCAAATGCTGTCCACATAAAATGATTGTTGCTTTGTGTGTATCCAGTAGCCAGCCTCATGACATAGGTTGCCTGATCTTTACTGTATGCATTGGATGTGGGCGCAAGAACGATAGTGAGATGCAGTGAGTACAATATTGTAATTGTTATTATGCGCCATTTTTTCTCTTTCATGGTTTTGCTCCTGTTCTCATGAAAAATCCATTGCAATAAAATGGTATCAGACGTCTGGTGCATTGTAAAGAATGTGTGAACTCAAATTCATGGTTGCTTTATCTTCAGTCTGATTGTTTTTTAGACGTAATCTTGCTTATTTCTTCTGCGTAATCCCTGAGGATGGTTATATTAATATTCATGTTTTAAATGTGTAATAGACTGAACTCTTATCAGGAGGTGAATAATGCAGCTTGGTATCATTGGTATGGGAAGAATGGGGTTGCCTCTGGCGCTTAATGGCCGAGATAAGGGCCTTGATATTGTTGTCTTCACTGAAAAAAAAGAGAAACGGGATTCACTTGCCCATGAATCGATCGCCGCCCATGGTGATCTGGAATCCTTTGTTGGGTCTTTGACGCTTCCCCGGGCTATCTGGCTGATGATTCCGGCGGGAGAGCCTGTGGATGCAATGATCGCTCAGCTTCTCCCTTTGCTGAGCAAGGGGGACATTATCATTGATGGGGGAAATTCCCGTTACCAGGACAGCCAACGAAGAGGCAAGGCGCTGAGAGAGGATGGTATTCATTTCCTTGACGTGGGGACCAGCGGTGGCACAGAAGGAGCACGCAACGGCGCCTGCCTGATGATCGGCGGGGAGGAATCTGTCTACGCGCATTTGCAGCCTGCTTTTGAAGCCCTGAGCGGGGGAATGGGCTGTGGTTATATGGGCGCTTCCGGTGCTGGCCATTATGTCAAAATGATTCATAACGGTATCGAGTACGGCATGATGCAGGCGATTGCCGAAGGGCTGGAGATTCTTCGCCATGGGCCCATGGACTTCCAACTCGATAAGGTTGCCTCTGTCTGGCAGCGGGGCTCCATTGTTTCGGGGCTGTTAATGGATATGACTGCGCAGGCCTTGGCCAAGGAGCCGGATCTGGATTCCATCGAGGGTGTTGTCGCCGCATCAGGAGAAGCCAACTGGACAGTGGAGGAAGCCGTACGCCAGAAAGTTGCTGCCCCTGTTATTGCCACATCGCTCTTTACCCGATTCAAGTCCCAGGATAGAGAAAAATATGCGGAAAAATCTCTGGCAGCCATGCGACGGGAATTTGGCGACCATCCGGTGGTGAAGAAAAACAAGGAGTGAGCCATGGAAACGCAGGAAGGCTTGCTGTGCATCTTTGGCGCGACCGGCGATCTGGCCGCCAAAAAAATCTTTCCCGCTCTGGAGCAATGGAGCGACGAATCCCTGCCCATGGGGCGTATATGGTGCCTGGGGCGCCGCGACTTGAATACAGAGCAGTTTATCGCCTTTATCGAGGAGAAAGGGGGCATCCACCTGGGCGAGACTCTTCGCAGTAAGATGAGCTACCACAAACTCGAATTTACTGACAGCGATGCCTACCAGGCTCTGGCTGCGCGTATCAAAGCAGAGCCTGGAGGTGAGAATACCAGGCGTTTGTTCTTTTTAGCGGTCAAGCCAGATGCATTTGTGCCCATTGCCGAAGAGCTGCATCGAGCGGGGATGTTAACCCGGGGCGATGAAGAACACCGGCTTATGCTGGAAAAGCCCTTTGGCAACAGTCTCCACTCGGCAGATGCCATTCAACAGCAACTGGTAGAGTGGGTGAGTGAGCAACAGCTCTACAGGATCGATCATTACCTGGGAAAGGAGATGATTCGCAATATCCTGACCATCCGTTTCGCTAACCGCATCTTCAGTGAGAGTTGGCACGGCGGCGCCATTGAACGGATTGAGGTCACCTCTGTGGAGACTGCCGGAGTTGAAGAACGGGTTGATTATTACGATCAGGCCGGTGCCATCAACGACATGGTTCAGAGTCACCTGTTGCAGATGGTGGCACTGGTGACCATGGACCCTCCAGAAGATCTGCACCCTGATTCATTACGTCGGGCTAAAATTGATATTTTAAACACCCTGCGGCCAGATCCACAGCAGGGGCAACGTATTGGTCAGTATGCGGGGTATAGCGAACAGCTCCCCGATTCAACCACCGAGACGGCAGTGAAAGCGGTACTTGTCAGTGACAGTCCACGGTGGACAGACACGCAGTTCATTATCCGGACCGGAAAGAAACTCTCCGAAAAGCGAACCGAGATTCGTCTTTTTTACCATCCGATGCCGCTCTGTGTGAGTTGTGATCAAACCGTCACGGCCGAGCCCAACCAACTGGTTATCGAGGTCTTTCCCCAGGAGGGGATGCACCTCCAGTTCAACTCCAAAATTCCGGGGTATGAATATGCAATCGAGCAGGTGCTGGCAGACTACTGTCACAGCTGCCGAATGATCGGTAATAAACCCGAGGCCTATGTCAAGCTGCTCAAGGATGCCTGGCAAGGAGATAAAACCCTGTTTACCAGTTTTGCAGAACTGCAGGTCCAGTGGCGCATAGCCGATGCCATCCGCACGGCTGCCCAGAAGGGAGAGATGGTGGTCTATCCCGCTGGGAGTGCAGATTTTTTACAATAGATGAAGGGAGGTCACATGCACAATTGGATGTCTCTGTCACTACCCATTACAGAAAGCATGGCAGTGTACAAGAATCTGGAAGACAAACGCCCGCGCATCGAGGCGACCCGCAACTTCAGAGAGCATGGTGTCTATGAAAGTACCCTCCATCTGCCCCTGCATACCGGAACCCATGTGGATTACCCCCTCCATGCCATGGATGGGGGCAAGTGTTCCAGCGATTACCAGCGTTTTCCCGTCGAGTTTACCGCCAGAGTTATCGACCTCTGCCCGCAACCGCCTACAGCTATTGGGCTTGAGCAGGTTCAGTTCCTGGATTTATCCGGCATGGACGCCGTCTTCTTCCGAACGCTTGAGCAACCGCTGGAGAGTTTTGATCCCGAATTTCCTGCCGTGACAGACGAGGCCGCCACCTGGCTCTGCAAGCATCCCTTACTTTTTGTGGGGATTGATCAGCCCGGAATCGAACGGGGCCAGCCGGGCCATCCGACTCATATTCAGTTTCTGGAAAAAGATATCCTGATTATTGAGGGGCTTGATCTCTCTTCGCTGGCCGGCGGCGGTGATTTTCGTTGCAGAGCCTTCACCTTGGGGATCCAGGGAGTGGAAGCGGAACCCATTGTGGTTCAGGCGAGGTTGATCTAATCTTCTGAGTTGCTTACGCCTTTTTCACAACCGAACACTTCAGATAGATCGATCCGTGACCTGCTATCTTGCAGGAGATATCATGACCGTTGACCGGTTCATCCAGCAAACGGATGCTTTTTACCTTGGTGCCCGATTTTATCGTTTCTTTCCCGGCCTTCAGGTCCTTGATAATGGTAACGGTACCCCCATCCTGGAGTGGGGCGCCGTAGGCATCAACAAACTGAGCTGAATATTCTGAATCACCAGCTTCGGCTGCTGCAATCCACTCATGGCTGCATTCAGGACAGTTCCACAGGGTGCCATCGAAGTAGGCGTAGGATGAGTTGCATTTGGGGCATGTGTTTTCTTCTGCTGACATGGGTACCTATATGGATAAATGAAAAAAAGAAAAACTACTGCTGCCCTTTTGGGCAACAATGAATGCTACTGCATACTGCTCTATTATTAACTCCCCCCTGAAAGTTTATACAGGGGAGAGTAAGAAAGTCTCAAGGTTATTCGACGTTTTTCCCCATTTCGTAGGCATGCACCATGGAAGCAAGGCTCTTGATGTCCCCCTTTTTCCAGGCACCCACACCGTAGATGACACCAGCTTCCTGTGCGCCATCCAGACAGTGGGTGAAGCCGCGGAAGCATTCAACCGTACGTTCCATCATGGACATCTCGCCATCGGCTGCGGTGACGATGAAATAAAACGATGTATCCTGGATTGCGGTGTAGCGGGCATAGGTCCGATCAATCAGGGTCTTTGCCTGGGCATTGATGGTGTAAAAGTAGACCGGTGAGGCCATGACGATGACATCGGCTTGGATCATCTTTTCTAGAATTTCCCCCATGTCGTCTTTTTGCCTGCAGACTCCGCCATTTCCCTGGCACTGCTCACAACCAAGGCAAACACCTATTTTTTTGTCTTGAATACGAATTTTTTCAACTTTGTGTCCCGATTCTTCTGCTCCCTTGACAAACTGATCACAGAGAATGTCCGAATTACCTTTTTTACGCGGACTGCAGGAGAAAACCAAAATATTCTTCATAACTCAAAATCCCTCGAATAAAACAAAACGATACTTCTGGACGAAAACAGCCGTCATGGCTCGATAGATATCGAATGATCTCCTGTTTCCATCCAGTTTCCACTTCAATCTGAATCCGTGACAACCTCGTAAAAAGTAGAATTGCTGAAAATCGCCCTCTGGGAAATCAGCAAGTTACGAAGCTAGGAACGTCGTTCTCGAAGCTTTTTACGAGAACGACAATCCATAATGACATGTGATTACAGAACATCTCTTGTTGAGGCAGCCATGATACATGCCACAGGCCTCATTCGTAACAAGCCGATAAAGCGCACTTTATGTGACAGGTCGCAAGTAAACAAAAGCTGACACGGTAATGAATGTTCACGGATTCTGAACCAACATGCCAATATTTAACATGATTTTTGGGTGAAGTAACCTCGTATCCGTGGATAAGTCCTCGATTCTTGATAACTTCTGTGGCACTCAATCATTTTGGGGGGTAATGTATTCTTCCACTGAGAGCGTGCAGGAGTCTGGGGAGATGAGGCACCGGATGAGCTGAGTCAGAATGCGGTGGATATCAATCGCGAGGTTGGCGCTTCCTTCCCCGAGGCTTTAGCCGGTATTATCCTGGCTCAGATTCATTTTGAGATGGGTGAGAAGGATTTGGCGGTAACCTTGCTTGAAAAAGCAAGACTCTGGATGTGTACTGCGGCTTTTGTAAATGTAGCAGCTTCGAGAAGGAGGCCTATCTTTTAGCGTAACTTTAAAATGCGATGACTGATTAATTACCTCACACCTTAACCCATCAGGAGGAACAAACATGAAAAAGCTTGTTTATGCTGCGCTGGTGCTGGCCGTTTTGATCGGCGTCTTTTCCAACGTACCAATCTCCCATGCCGAGGCATGTCGCGGCGGTGGTTGGCAGCCGACATTCGTTCACGATCTCGACAATCCGGATGGCCCTTGGTATGTGTTGAGTAATGGCGGCTTCGAACGCGTGATTCTCTCGGCATCGGGAAGCTATGTTCCACATGCATGCGATCAGATCAAGGCCTATGGCCTGCGGGACAGGCGGGGGTTTACCAATTGCATGAGCTATACGAGGGTGCAGTGCGGATGTCGACGAGGATACAGTGAAAGCAAACCGGCATGTGCTCGATTCCTTCGTACACATACTTCTGTGCAACCTCCTCGGCCCAATACTCCCAGGTACCCCTGATCAAAAATAGGCCCACGGCAGGGTGTTGAGCAAAGTCGCGGTGCAAAAGTCACGCATCCAAGCGGGGAAGCAACAAATGAAGCGGTTTTCCTTAGCATCATGCCGAACGAACTAGAGCCCAGGCCGGCGGAAATCCGTGCGCGCCTGGGTAGCCTGTCCCATAGTCTGAGTCGATAGGGGGAGTGGCCGCTTTCACTCTCGCTCGAATTCAGAATTATAGTGTTTTTTAAGATTTGCTATTAAACTATCCTCACCGGGGAGTTCCTTTAAGGAATCGGCCACGACTTTGATGATTTCATTGTGAAACAAGAATATGTACTCTTTCTGTTTACCCTTTATTTTACAATAGATTGAATCCCTTAGTAGCCCTGAGCGTAAATAGTGGTTTTCCTCGTCATTTATTGAGCGACTTTCAACCCCCCTTACGCCTGAAAGTTTCATCACAGCAATTTTGCAAATAGAAGCGCATACCGGAGCTGTGTAGTAGAAAATCATGACCTCACCAACATCGAGATTGGTAATCACGGTTGGTCTAGGAACACCGGTGCACCATGGGTAGACTGGCTCTTTCTTGTTCATTTTGCCTCAAACATTTTTGATCTCGTTATATGTTTTCATTGGAATGATTTCGTCAAATCATCCTTCTGACGAGAAGAACCCTCCATTAACCTTATCGGTACACCTCCTAGCCGAGTGTGTGCCTATCTCTCCTTGAGACCTCTACTGTTGCTATAAAGGGTGGAGGTCGCACCGCTGCCCATTTTTCATCTATCCAAAACTGTCTCAATCATCCTGATCGCTTCTGTATCATTCACCTTCCCAAGTTAGCATCGAGTCGTTGAATCTTGTGCAATGCTGGCTAGGTTGCGTTACCTAACTTAAGCGATGAAAGGATGGAGTACAAACGCACATGCCTTGGTGGTATTTTTGTGCGAAGTTTGCTCTATGGCACTGCAGGTGGAAATCAACCGCTTGGGAAAATTTCATGGCGTGTCACCTGTTTTTGGGTTTTATGAGCAATATGCCCATAATTATGTATACACACATGATGTTAATGGGCTGGCCGGAGGCAATATTGGTCAGGAATAACCTCGAAACCTCGTCTGCGTATGAGCAGCCTGAGGCTGTCAGTTTCCATTTTCATCATGTCCTGGTTTGATCCAGGACTGTGGGGCCATATCTCTTCTCCTTGTGAAATCAATACTTTGATATTATTCACTTTATTTGATCAATATAGATCTAAGCTTGAGGCGTACATTACACACAGATGGGACGATTACATTTTACAATAGATGGGACGTGCAAAGACAGTGCAGCCAGGGCCTGTACCTATGAAACCCTCCACAACACAGTCAAAACTCCGGTTTTCATGCCGGTTGCAACCCGGGCAGCTCTGCGCTGTCAGAGGACTGAAGACGCCGAAGCCTTAGGTTTTCCAGTGCTCCTTGCCAATACATATCACCTTCTCATTCGTCCTGGAATGGAGGTGTTTAACCAATTCAAAGGTATACACAATTTCATGCAGTGGCCGAGATCCGTACTCACCGACTCCGGTGGGTTTCAGGTCTTTTCACTGAGCCGGGATGTCACCATACGGGAGGAAGGGGCCACATTCAAAAGCTATCTTGATAACAAGTTCATCCAGCTTACCCCTGAAAAGAGCATAGAAGTACAGAAGGCGATCGGCTCGGATATCATGATGGTTCTTGATCAGTGTGTCAATGCCACCTCTTCCTACAAGGAGACCCTTGCCGCAGCAGAGCTCACCGCCCGCTGGGCAGAGCGTTCGCTTGCCGCACGGCAGGAATCGCCGCAGTACCTCTTCGGCATCGTCCAGGGCGGCCGGTATGAAAAGTTGCGCAAAATGAGCGCTGGCCAGATCACCTCCCTCCCGTTTGACGGCTTTGCAATTGGCGGCCTTGCTGTCGGCGAAGAAGACCATGAGCGGAAAGATTTGACCGAATTTACCGCATCCCTCCTGCCCTCTGATCGGCCCCGCTATCTCATGGGCGTGGGGACCCCCATCGACCTGCTGGAAGCAGTGCACCGGGGAGTTGATATGTTTGACTGCATTCTGCCGACAGCCATGGGGAGACAGGGGGTTGCCTGGACATCCCACGGCAGGATTGACTTGCGACGGAGTGTGCACAAGTTTGCAGACCGGCCTCTGGATGATGCGTGTGTATGTGAAACATGCAGAACATACTCCCGAGCCTATTTGCACCATCTGGTAAAATGTGACGAATATCTAGCCTCACAGCTTGTGGGCCTTCATAATCTAAGCTTTTACAAACGGCTCATGGATCAGATGCGTCAGGAAATACTGAACGGAACATTTTATACGTATTACAGCAGAGCAAAAGAAACGCTGATTATCCAGGACCGCGATAACCCGGTAACTGCACCAAAGAGAAAAAAGAGAAAAGACCGCTCAAAGCTGGGGAAATTTCGAGTCGTCGCATCCGCAAAAGGCTGGCATACAATTCTTGATGAACAGACGGGTGAAAAATTTCATTCGATTAATGATCCCTACGGTGAAGCTGACACACTCTACGTTGCACCAACGCTTGCTCGTCTGAAAAGGGCTCGTTCAACAATCTGGGATGTTGGACTCGGTGCGGGATTTAACGCGATGCGTTTTATTCTGGCGTATGAAGAGATGAAAAGTGCGGGGGCAACGCTGCCAGAAATTCAGCTTGTAAGTTTTGAACAGGACCTTGATTCGCTTCAGCTTGCCAAGCGAAACTCCGCCCTCTTTACCCACGTACGCCACCAGGCAGTGGCTAGCATTCTCTCCAATGGAGAGTGGACCAGCCAGGATGAAACGTTCAGCTGGCATCTTGTACCAGGCGATTTTCAGAAGACAAAAGAAAATGCGCAGGCTCCTGATATCATTTGGTATGATATGTTTTCTCAAAAAAGTGATGCCCACCTATGGACCTATCACACATTCAGAGAAATCGCTGACATATGTAAAAATGCAGGTAAAAACCACACCGCGCTTTTTACCTATTCCAACTCGACTGCAATACGGGCAGCCCTTCTAGCCGCTGGATTTTATGTGGCGCTCGGCCCCTGTTCTGGTCCGAAACCGGATACCACCAGGGCATATATTGGCATGAAAACAAACGAGAGTGTTGAACTGCTTAACAGAGGATGGCTCAAAAAATTTACAATAAGTAGTGCTCCTGTCAGTCCCAACACTACAGAAGAAGACAAAGCAACTATTGAGGATAAGGTTCTCTCTCATCCTCAGTTTGAAGAGTAATATTTCGTATGCGTCTCGCTCTGCCCTCACTTATTCTCGTTGCCTATATCTGCATCAGCCTGATCTGGTGGTTGCCCTGTAGGGGCTGGATTTTCAACCCGGTTGGGTGTGCCATCGGAAATCACTCGGATCGTCTTGCGGCATCAATCACCTCCTGTGCGATAAGCTTTTTACGATGTTTGCTCTCCAGTGCAACTCTCGGGCCCGGGGACCGGCAACGGCCACCATCCCATTTTCATTGGGCCGGTTTACACCTCCGTTTCTTTTTTTTGCCCTCCAACCAAAAAGGTCGAGAGAAAACACCCCAGACCGCTGAAGCCAATGACCAAGCCCATCGGGCCCGGGGTCCCGTCGGCCAGCAGCCCGACCAGGGCAGAGCCGAGGATGCCGCTGCCGTAATGAATTGCCCCCACAAGGGCGGAGACCGCTCCTGCCTGCTGGGGAAAGTGGGCCATGGCACCGGTGAGTGAGTTGGCCACAATAAAGCCGGTGGTTGAGATGCAGAGGCAGAGAGGGACAACCAGACCCCAGAGCCCTCCCCAGCCCGTATGAGCGGTGATCCCTGTGGCCACAGCGCCCAGGGCTGTGACCAAGGCACCTGCGCGGAGCAGTTTTTCATAGCCGTGGTGCATGACCAGCCGCGAATTGAGCATATTTGCCGTCATGATGCCGACAATGACCAGGCCAAAGAGCAGCCCGTATCCTTGCTCCGGCACATGGTAGTAGGTGATATAGGCAAAGGGGGTACCGGCAACATAGGCAAACATTCCTGCGTAGAGAAATCCCCCGGCCCCCGCATACCCCAGGACTTGCGGGTGCTTGAGCAGTCCACCGTAGCGGAGCATTGCGCGAATGAGCGGTTCCCTGTTTCTTTTTTCAGGGAGGAGGGTCTCAGGAATGGTCCAGAGGGCGACCAAGGTGAACAAACCGATACCAACCAAAAGCCAAAAGATCGCTCGCCAGCCAGCAAGGGCTACGATTTGGCCACCGACGAGCGGGCCGACCAATGGAGCAATGGCCATTACCGTAAGCAGGGTGGAGAGCATCTGGGCTCCCCGGTTGCCTTGGTAGAGATCCCGCACCATGGCGCGGGATAGGGCAACACTGGCACAGGCACCCAGAGCCTGAATGACGCGCCAGCCTATCAGCGCCTGAGCGTTTGCAGCCAGAGCACAACCGGCAGAACCGAGAATAAAGAAGATAAGACCAACGGCGATGGAGGGGCGGCGGCCGTAGCGGTCACTGATCGGACCCCAAAAGAGCTGGCCCAGGCTGAAACCTATGAGATAACTGGAGATTGTCAGTTCAATACTGCCGTGGCTCGCTTGCAAGGAGGAACGCATCAGCGGCATAGCCGGTAGGTAAAGGTCGGTGGAGATGGAGGCAAATCCCATCAGCAGGCTAAGGACCGCAAGGAGATACCAGCCTGGAGTTACGGTGGGAGCATTGAACTGATTTGTTTTCAACATCATAATACTACTTCTGCAATCTCGTGTATATTTTGAACAATTTCGTGCGTAACCAAAAGGAGGAGCACGGAAAAAACCGGTATCTATCAACCTGTAGCGATTGCGGGGTTTTTTCGCAGCTATGCTTCGGCCTGTGCTGCCTACATCAGTGCCTAGGTGTATTGCAAAGAATATTTATTTTTTAAATGTCTTGTTTTGTAGAAACGATATGCGTTTTTTGAGATATATTTTTTCCGAAAATACAAAATCTTCCGTGATGAAGCTGTACTTGATCTCTATCTATTCTTTCTATACAATCAATTAAGTTACAACATGTGAGGGCGCAACAGATTTTGTACAGAGTGAAATGATGTCATGAAGAAGTTTTATCTCACGTACTAGGCTACAATCTTTCCATATAACCATTGCTCTCAGCCCATACCGTGATACCTATGACCGAGCCACAAATCTCTGTTTTGCTCATAGAAGACTCTCTCCCTCAAAACGAACTTATAAAAAGCATTTTTGAGGAAGCTTCACTCTGCCAATACACTCTTGTATCGGCTGCCCGCCTAAGCCAAGGAATAGAACTGCTGCAATCGCGAGCCATAGATATTGTCATTCTTGATTTGGGCTTGCCCGATAGCAGCGGCCTCTCCACCTTAGAGCAGTTGCTCCCTGTTGCAATAAACATCCCCATTATCGTGCTCACTGGAAACGATGACAGTGTACTCGGGCAACAGGCAATACGTTATGGTGCGCAAGATTTTCTGGCAAAAGGAAACGGAACCGAAATGATGCTACCCCGTGTCTGTTTCTATGCTCTTGAGCGGCATCGTCTCCAGCAACAAGTCCAGGAAACCGAATCTTTTTTACGATCAATCATCAACTCTCTTACTGCCCGTATCGCAATCACCGACAGTGAAGGGCATATTATTCTAGTGAATGAGGCCTGGAGGAAATTTGGAGCAGAATCCGGGACACAATCAGAATGTATTAACGAGGGCGCCAACTATTTTGATGCCTGTCTACCAATATCAGGCAATGATTCTGCAATCGTTACAGAATTTTTACAAAAATCCGGGCAGATGCTCATTGGTGAGATCGATGGCTTTGCCATGGAATACCCCTGTCATTCAGCAGAGGAGAAGCGGTGGTTTCGCATGGAAGCGAGTCTTTTTTCTGGTACAGGGCGTGGCAGCCTGGTTTTTGCCCATTACGATATCACCGAGAGGAAACGGATAGAGCTCTCCTTGAAAACAAATGAGGAATTTTTACGGCGTATTTTCGATACTTCGCCCAATGTGGTGTTTGTCAAAGATGACAAAGGAAAATATGTCATGGCCAATGAAGCGCTGGCCAAGATCTACGGGACCACTGTTGAGCAGATGATAGGACGCTCTGATGTGGAAATAATGAGTGAACAAAATCTTAAAATTCACGAGGCACAATCGTTTCAAGCAATAGATGCCGAAGTATTAGCCACGCAAAAGCCCCGCTATATTGCTGAGGAATGTTTAACCGACCGCAGTGGTGTCACTCGATGGTATCGTACCATAAAAACACCAATTACCTTCCCTGGGCTACCAACCTATTTACTTGGTATTGCGAGTGATATTTCCAACGAACGGATGGATAAACAGCAGATTCGAAACTCAGAGCTGTTGCTGCGAACCATCCTTGATACCATGCACCATAGTATTCTTTTGCTCGATAAAGACAAGCGTGTCATTTGGGCCAACAAAAAAGCAGTAACCCTGGTGGAGCAACAGCAGGGGAAAATTAAGGGACAATTCTGCTCTGCTATCTGGAAGCATGAGGAAATGTGCAAGAGATGTCCTGCCCAAAGTGCACTGGCTTCAGGGAAAATTACCATAGAATCTGTACAGATCGGACGCTCCACGACGCTGCGAATGACAGGGAGCCCTGTCTACGATGAGAAAGGCGAAATTACAAGTGTGCTCTGTATGGCAGAGGACGTCAGCGAACGCGCCTCCTTGGAACAACAATTGCGTCAGGCTCAAAAAATGGAAGCACTGGGGACACTTGCCGGGGGGATCGCTCATGATTTTAATAATATTTTAACCGCGATACTCGGCTTCACGGAGCTGGGGATGCATCAGGTTGCCCACGGACAGGATTTGGCTCGATACCTTCAGGAGGTGTATCAGGCCAGTATTCGAGCCCGTGATCTGGTTCAGCAGATATTGACCTTTAGTCGCAGGTTAGACCAGGAACTCAAACCTCTGGATATCACATTCATTATCAAGGAAGCGTTGAAGTTACTCCGTTCAACCTTACCCTCTTCCGTAGAGATGCGCAGTAGGTTCGCCACAGATCCGGGCAAAATTATGGCCGATCCTACCCAGATACATCAGATAATGATGAATTTGTGTACCAACTCGGCCCATGCAATGAAAAACACCGGGGGCGTTTTATCCGTCTCTCTTGAGCAAGCAAGCATAACCAAAGAAGATCGTCTTAAGCACCCAACCCTTTCACCGGGAGAGTATCTGCAGTTGCAGGTCGCTGATACGGGGCACGGGATTCCGCAGGATATACTCCAATCCATATTTGAACCCTATTTTACCACAAAAAGACAAGGCGAAGGAACTGGTCTTGGGCTCGCTGTTGTTCATGGAATTGTTCGTGATTACAGAGGTGACATTCATGTCCAATCTGTTCCTGGTGAGGGAACCACATTTTCGATATTATTTCCCGTATATACTCAAGATGTGGGTGAGCCGGGAGCAATCTACAAGAAACCTGCCATGCCGATGGGAAATGGCGAGACAATCCTGGTTGTCGATGATGAACCCGCTATCGTTCGGCTTTGCCAGAAGATACTTGAAAAAGCAGGCTACAGAGTGACAACAGCGACTGATCCTCAGCAGGCGCTGCAACAAATCGTAGCGTCGCCGGAAAAGTTTGATCTCCTGCTCACAGATATGACCATGCCCCATATGTGCGGCAATACACTTACCAAAGAAGCTTTAAAGTGTATGCCCCAGCTGCCGGTGGTGGTTATGAGTGGCAATACCTCTAAGGTCAAAGGAGTGGAAGGCTCGGAGGGGAAGGTATCCTTTATTCCCAAACCTCTGGATCGGCGACAATTGCTCACAATGATTGATCAAAGTCTTGCACCTAAAAAGGGGGCATAAGTCAATACCCCTTCTGCCCAACCTTAACCAAGAGTGGTCAAGTAATGTCCGTATTTGTGCTCGTTGTTGATGATGAACCCTCAGTACTGAAGCTGTTGCAGACAATACTTATGCAGGGAGGATATACAGTGAAAACGGCTAACTCCGTCGAGGGGGCTAAGCCAATTTTGGAACAGTATCCCATTGCCTTGCTTATCACGGATTTGCAAATGCCCGAGGTTTCCGGCCTGGAGCTGATTGGTTTTGTCAGGCAGCATCACCCCGAGATAGGTATCATCGTTGCCACCATTCTTGATAAACCCGCTGATGCACAAAGGGTAATAGACGCTGGAGTCTACGGTTATATTATCAAGCCGTTTAATAAAAATCTGGTCTTGATCACGGTGGCCAATACCCTGCGACGTCGTGAATTGGAACTGCAACAGATCAACTCTCGTAAGAGTATAGAGTCACAGCTCGAGATAATCATGAACAGTCTTCATGTGGGACTGTTGCTCGTGGATGATCAGGCAGGCATAATTGCACTGAATAGACAGTTAAGTGTTTGGTTTGACGGTGTCAGCAAGGGTGATTCCTTGGCTCAATTAGACCAGTTCTATGTTCCCTATGAAAGCGAACAATCCCTGCAACTTTTCACCGAACAGGCTCTGCGTACCGGTGAAGGCTATCATTTTTTAGCCCATTTTTTAAGCAAGCAAGGTGAACTGGATATGCAGGTTTCCCTCTTGGTAGTGAAACTTGGGGACCAGAGTAAACGTGCTGTTGTCCTGATGCTTGAAGACATCACCGAGCAACTGAACAAAGAGCGTGAGTTACGCCAAGCCCAAAAACTTGAGGCCATTGGGCAGTTAGCGGCTGGAATAACCCATGAAATAAACACCCCCATCCAGTATCTCGGAGACAATATACGCTTTCTTGGTGAGGCTTTGGAGGAGCTCTTTGGCTTTATACATTCTTCGTTATTACTTGTGGATGGGGAAAACAGTAACGAAGTCACCAGATCACTGCAGAAGAAATTTGAAGAGCTTAAGCAAGACAGTGATTTGGAGTATCTGCAACAAGAACTTCCCCAGACGCTTGTGCAATGCCTCAGTGGTATCAGCCGCATTTCCTCAATCATTAAGGCCATGCGTGAATTCTCGCATCCTGGAACAGAGAGTAAGATAGACACAGATGTAAATCAATGTCTTGAAAGTACTGTGATTATTTCTCGAAATGAGTGGAAATATGCCAGTGATCTCACAACTCAATTTCAGGAAGATCTCCCCCTGATCAGCGCACTTCCCGGTGAATTGAATCAGGTATTTCTCAACATACTTATCAACGCCAGTCACGCTATATCGAGCCGCATACATGAGGGAGGGATACAGCGTGGCTGTATCCATATTACTACCCAAAAGGCAGGGGATGGTGTGCTCATCACCATTGCCGATAATGGTGGTGGTATTCCTCAGGAGATTCAGGAGCGGGTCTACACTCCTTTTTTTACAACAAAGGAGATTGGTAAGGGGACTGGTCAGGGATTGGCGATCGCTAAAAATATTGTTGTTGAAAAGCATGGCGGTGAAATTAGCTTTGAAACCGAGGAAGGGGAAGGAACTACGTTTTTTATTCGTCTTCCCATGGAATATTCAAAATAATATCACTGCTCCCCACTGGGGGAGAGTCGTTTTGTTGGCTTACGTATTCAGATGGTTGTCTTGAATAATGAGATTTTTCGATCAAGGCCAAGGATTGCGCAAAAAAATACCGCAGTCATGTGCTTGATATTCCGATGATAATTTTTTAGGCGTGATGCCGGGATTGGCAGAAAAAGCAATTATTCAAGATGCCCAGAGGAATCGTAGCGGGCTCGGTAAGTAGTGATGCTCATTGGGAGGGACGAGATGCGTCAACGTTTTGCACTGTTCTCCTGTTTTGTCATTCTTTGTCTCTGTTTGTTCGGGTGTCAGGGAGAACAAGAATGTCCAGAGCCTGATTTGGTACGGCTCCAGCTTAAGTGGGTCCACCAGGCACAGTTTGTCGGCTTTTATATGGCTCTGGAAAAGGGGTATTACAAGCAAGAAAATATCCAGGTTGTTTTACTGGAAGGCGGGACCAGAATCAATCAGGCCCAGCGGCTTCTCACCAATGAAGCTGATTTTGCTGTAGTTCCTGCTGAAATGGTGTTGCTTAACAATAACATTGCAAATCCATTGATTGCACTTTCTGTTCTCTATCAACGTAACCCAACAGTTTTTGTCGCTAAAGCAGATTCAGGAATTATTCGCCCCAAAGATTTCAAGGGGAAAAAAATTGCCGTAGGAAATCTCCGCACCAGTGGGTTCATTGAAGGCATTGTACAACTCAATACTCTTTTGCAACGAAAAGGCATCGATCCAACAAGTATATCTATTGTTCCTTACGATTCAACCTACGCCAGTTTTCTTTCTGATCAGGCGGATGTTACCCCTGCTTATTTAGTCGGTGGCGTTATAAAATTGCGCAACAAAAACATACCGCTCAATATTATCTGGCCAGGGGACTACGGAGTTGATTTTTATGGAGACACTCTCGTGACGACCTCTTCTCTTGCAAACACGAATCCAGACTTAGCCCTTCGATTTCTTCGTGCTTCGCTCAAAGGCTGGCAATACAGCATCAACAACCAACAAGAAGCTGTTGCTGTGGCTCTGAAATATTCCAAAATTAAAAATGAAAAGGTGCAGCGGGAGATGATGGATGCTCAGGTACCGCTAGTGCATACGGGCAGTGCTCCAATTGGATGGATGCAAGGTGATGTGTGGGCCCAGATGTATGAAGCCTTTCTCGAACAGGGGATGGTTAAGCATCCCATTGAGGATATTCAGAGTATTTATTCAAAACGTTTCCTCAAACAAATTTATCCGGAAGTTGCTCAATGAAATTACAAACAAGAGCTACGCTGGCTTTCTCATTAATTGCGTTGTTTTGTTGTCTGGTGACAGGAGTATTTATCAGCCAGAAGACATTGAAATCACACAGGGAACAGGCCATATCCTTTTTAACCTCTATTAATATTCAAAAAAAGGCTCGTATTGAGCAGTGGCTGGTGAACGCTTCCAATACATTGGACTTATTGGCATCTATGCCTGTTTTTCATGATAATTTTAGTCAAAAACTTGCTCAAAAAGAGCAGCAAGGAATAAAAGAAAAACAAATATTTTTGCAAGAGCTTACCACATTGCATCTCGCACCGGTCGTTGCACAGAATCTGTTTACTGAAATTTTTATCCTCCTGGTGCCGCAAGGTGAGGTGTTGCTCTCAACTGATTCACACCAAGTCGGTAAGCTCATGGTCAATAGGGATTTTTTTACAAGAGGGCAAAAGCAAAATTATATAGAGAATGTGCATTATTCCATGACATTGATGCAGCCAAGTATGCTGATAAGTACGCCGTTAAAAAATGGCGGAGACAGTAGTTATGGTGTGCTTGTCGGTCGCCTCAATTTGGCCAAACTTTCAGCCATTGTAGAGGAGCATAACAGTTTTTGGACCACAGAGGATTCCTACCTTGTGAACAACCAAAATTTTTTTATAACAGAACCTCGATATGGTCAGGAATACATGCTCAGGAAAACAGTGCATACACACGGCGTTACAGAGGTCCTCTCCGGTCATAGTGGCGCTTCTATCTACAATGATTATCGAGATGTCACCGTTATTGGTTCGTATCTGTACCTTGCAGAACGTAATTTGGGTCTTTTAACAAAAATCGATCAGGAAGAATTTCTGGCACCTAATCAGCAAATACAACGACAATTAGTGGGTATTGGTTTTGCTGTATTGCTCCTCACATTTTTTATCAGTTGGTTCTTTGCCCAAACACTGCTGCGACCACTGGGACATCTTGTCGATAAGTTGAACCGAGTTTCGGGAGAAAACCTCGAATATTCCGTATCATCGAGTGGCCTCTATGAGATTCAGCAGATATCTGTGGCCTTTATGACAATGCTTGTACGTTTGAAAGAGACGTTGGTGTCCCGTAATATGCTCCAACGGGAGGTTGAACAGCGAAAAAGCGCTGAACAGCAACTACAGCATGCACTGGAACGAGTTAAACAGTCGAATACGGAATTGGAGCAGTTTGCCTACGTAGCTTCGCATGATTTACAAGAACCGTTGCGAATGGTTTCCAGCTATAATCAACTGCTTGCGCAGAAGTATAAAGGGCAACTCGATGAAAAAGCCGATAAATATATCCATTTTGCAGTTGATGGCGCAGCCCGTATGCAACAGTTGATTCAGGATCTGCTTTCATTTTCACGGGTTACGACAAAAGGAAAAGAATTTGAAGAGGTGGATTTGAAAGAAATTTTCGAAATTACCAAAAAAAATCTAGAGTTAACCCTAGAGGAAAATCAGGTGGAAATAACCGCAGATGCACTACCGGTGATTCAAGCTGATGCTGTGCAGATAACCCAAGTCCTGCAAAATTTAATAAGCAATGCAATCAAGTTTCGGCAAGATGAAGCTCCCAAAATTCATATCAGTGCACGCGATGTTGCTGGTGTATGGGAATGTAGCGTTCGGGATAATGGAATCGGTATAGACGAAAAATATGCTGATCGTATTTTTATCATTTTTCAGCGATTGCATACCCGCGAGGAGTACCAGGGGACAGGGATAGGGTTGGCTTTGTGCAAGCGAATTATTGAACGCCATAGAGGGAAAATATGGTTTGAATCTGAATTGGGTAAGGGATCAACCTTTTATTTCACTCTTCCTCAGCGATCATGAATAGGCAGCGATCTCCGTACAAGACCGTACACTATACAGAACAAGTGAATATTTTTGGCGTAATTACTGAGGAGTTCTTCCTATGAAAATGATAGAGATTTTACTCGTAGAGGATAATCCCGGAGACGTTGAACTTGCCCGGGAGGCGTTACTGACCAATATGGTGAAGAATAATTTACATGTTGTAGAGGATGGAGAAAAAGCAATGGATTTCCTTCATCATCAAGGACAATATGTCAACTCTCCTCGGCCAGATCTGATCCTTTTGGATCTCAATCTTCCTAAAAAAGATGGAAGAGAGGTGTTGGCAGAGATTAAGGCTGATTCGAAGTTGCGTACTATCCCGGTGGTTATCCTGACCTCCTCAAAGGCTGATGAAGATATATTGCAAAGTTATAACCTCTATGCAAATTGTTATATAACCAAGCCGCTTGATTTTCAACAGTTTCTAAAAGTAGTTGAAAATATAAATAATTTTTGGCTGAGTATTGTCGTGCTTCCTCCAGAATAACCCATCTCGTCTGGGCGAACAAGTTTCGTCGATGTACGGAGTGTGCCCAGGAGCAGTTTGATCCCGGTCGACTGAGGATCAAGCTGACCTGCAGGATCTGCATAACAAAGAACCTGGAGGTTCCCTTACTCGTCTTTACTCGAGAATAAAACAAGCCCGCCGGTACGTTACCAGCGGGCTTGTTTTATTCTTCTGGAGCAATGAGCATTGATCACTGCTTCAGCTGAAACTGAACAACATAGGAGATTGAAAAAAATTATCTCATTAGAAATGATACGTTGTTGAGCCCTGCTCGCCGCCACAGGTATTGGTGGGGAGAGTACAGAACCTTAGTGCGAAGTGATCGCCACCTGCTTTGCCTCTCCCTCAGCTATCGCTTTGCGGGGCATGGTTACGGTGAGTACGCCGTTTTTAAACGTGGCTTCAATAGTATCCTGGTCTACATCCTCCGGTAGGGAGAGGATGCGTTGAAAGGCACCGTAGCTGCGTTCGATCCGATAGTAATTTTTTTCTTTTTCTTCCTTCGTCTGCCGCTTTTCACCTCTGATAGTCATGGTGTTTTGGCGAATGTCTATGGTGATATCCTTTTCATTCACACCGGGAATCTCAACGCTGAGTTGATACTGCGTGTCTGCAGCGCTCAGATCCACTTTGGGCTTGAGCAGAGTATCGGCGCCGATCCCACCCCAGGGGTTCAGCTCTGGCATTCCCCAACCTGCAAAAAATTGATCAAAGAGGGTGTCTATGTCGCGATGAAGCTGCAACATGGGAGCGCTGTGGCCGCTGGCGAACCCCTGCGTTTTTTCTGCACGTTGAACTCGAACGGGATGCGCATGCTCTTCTTCTTTTTTGAACCAGTTCCATGGAGCAAGTTTTTTTAATTCCATGAGCTTCCTCCTCTATGGGATGAGGGGGCATCTTGCATGCTTCAAGATGCCCAAGAGCAGATTCGATTCAAGGGAGATCTGTATTATCCGGCTTTAATCTCAATTTGCCGCGGTTTGGCTGCTTCGGATTTAGGCAGATGCAGGCAAAGCTGCCCATCCTTGAACTCGGCATTGACCTTATTGGTATCAATGGATTGCGGTACGGAAAAGTTGCGGCGAAATTCAACCTCACCAAATTCTTTCCAGGTAGAAGCACCTGTCGATTCCAGCCGGCGAACACCTGAGAGCACCATTTTGCCGTTATCTATATTGATCATGATGTCTTCTTTGAGGACACCAGGCATGTCAGCCTGAAGCAATATTTCATGATCATTTTCAAAGACATCAACTTCCGGCGCTATAACAGGTAGTTGTTTGCTTACGTTTTTTCCCTGGTCCTTTTGCGCAACAAGATCAGTGTTTGTGCTCATAATGAACTCCTTATTGCATTATTAATATGGTTGTATTACTGAATAGTAATTTGCTTGGGTTTTGCTGTCTCTGCTTTAGGTAATACCAGTCTGAGCAGGCCATTGGTCAGTGATGCCTCTACTTTGGATGCATCCACATCGTAGGGAAGGGTGAAGCTTCTGCTGAAACTACCGCTGCCCCGTTCGGTTCGATGGGGTTTGTATCCTTCAGGTGCCTTGGTTTTTCGGGTTCCTGTTATCTGTAGATAATTTCCTTGAATTTTGACTTCTAAATCCTTTTTTGCCACACCTGGTACCTCCGCTACAATCTCAAGATTATCTCCAGTGTCGCTGAGGTTAGTGGGGGGGTGAGCTTCTGTGCCAACCCAGCGGTAAGCCGGTGAGGTTGTTTGATCGAAGTCATTAAAGAGAGTATTCATCCGAGAACGAAACAGATCCATAGCTCCTAAAAACTGATGCATGTCATGAAGATGAGTAAACATAGAGCCTCCTGAGTAATTGGTTGTATGAGATGGTACCTTGTTCATTCACCTATCCTGTTTTCTTGTTCTGGAAAATAATCATGACAAAAACGTCGTCAATGGGTTGAATGAAATTTTTATGCGCATTACTTTAAAATATTATCCGGTAAGTAGTAATGAAAATTACCGAGGGGAAGTGCTATGAAAAAGAATTCGGATAAACAGGGCCGCCAATTCAGTGGGCTTGAGGAGCTCTCTGCAGAAACGCTTCGTGGCAAGCAATCTGTGCGGGCGACCTTTCGCCTACCGCCACAGGTGATTACGCTCTTAAGCGTTGCCGCATCGCAGTTGGGGGTGAAGCAAAAGTCTCTTTTTGATCAACTGGTGGAGGATCGTGATGTGCTCTCGCAGTTGGCCAGAGCCGCGGAAACACAGCAGCAGGCCGCAAATAAGCGGCAACAGAAAACCTATGTGGTCAGTCGTAATGCGCTGTTGTCGTTGGAGCATGTTGCGAAATCTCTAGGGATGCCCAGGGATTATCTTGTTGAGATTTCCATACAGCGTTTGGTACCGGTGCTCAATTCTGAGCAGGAGAAAAACAGCAAGCGCGAGCAGCTTAGTCATGAGCTAGAAGAGCTTTCGCATAAAAATGAACAACTTTTACAGCTGGCTGCTGACGAACTTGGTGAAGAGGATGGTGCAACAGAGCTTGTTGCCGAGCTACAGCTCCATTTTGACCGGGTTCTGACCCAATTAAATCAGTTAGTCGAGCAGGGGAGAGAACTGGGAAAGTATCAGTAATAATTTCTCCGTTTGTAAAGCCTAATTTGGCATAATTTCGTAGAAAAATTGGAGGGGGAACGCGTGGCTTTGTACCACAAAATGACATTTTGCAACAAGGGAAATATTCTTGATATCAGCTGGAACTACCTTGTAACAAACTGATCTTGTGGATAAAATAAGCTGTATCTTTTAGATTGTAAAAAGTTTGACATAATCGAGAAATTTTGTCATAATAATTATCGAGAATAAATTCTCTAATAGTTTCGTCAGCGCAGCGTTTTTTGCTTGGTTATCAGTATCTTCTTCTTGAATAGTAGTTTGGAGTGAAAAGAATGGACAAAAACACAGTGAAGGTTACCCGGAGTATTTTGAAAGGCGCGCCGGAGCCAACACTGCGTCGTTTGCCGTTGTACTACCGGTTGCTGAAACAATTGCGTGAAACCACCGGTCGCACCGGTATCTCCTGCACTGTTATAGGCGCGGAACTCAAGCTCGACGCAACCCAGGTCAGAAAGGACATTGAAATGACCGGCACTGTGGGGCGTCCTAAGGTTGGATACGAGATCAATGAGTTGATCAGTGCCATCGAGCGGTTTCTTGGGTGGGATGAGACCACAGAAGCTTTTCTTGTTGGGGCAGGGAACCTGGGGGAAGCCTTGATGGGCTACCCTGGATTTTCCGATTGCGGGCTGTCTATAGTGGCCGCCTTTGATGTGGACCCGAATAAATGCCACCGAGTGATTCACGGCAAGCATGTGCGCCATATCAGTAAATTGACAGGCTTGATGCGGAGAATGGGCGTGCAGTTCGGCATTATCACGGTACCCGGTGAGCACGCTCAGCAAGCTGCCGATCTCCTGGTCGAAGGGGGCGCGCTGGCAATCTGGAATTTTGCACCAGTGAAAATTCATGTCCCGGACAATGTCATTGTCACCAATGAAGATCTCTACTGCTCTCTGGCGGTTCTGTCACAAAAAATGACCCGAAGGCTGGCTGAGAACCGTTCCAAAGGAGTATCCAAATCATGACCATCATTGAGCAGGACGTAGCAGTGCAAGCACCTGCACGCCGTTTTGATAAAGTCTGCGCCATTCTTGAAGAAAATGGCAAGCTCCCCCAACGTCTGATCCCGATTCTGCAAGCAGTACAGGAAGAATACCGTTACCTGCCTGAGGATGTGCTCACCTTTGTTGCCGATGGTCTGGGAGTCCCTCCGGCCCGCGTCTATGGCGTGGCCACCTTCTATTCCCATTTTGCCCTGGAGCCAAAAGGCAAATACGTTGTTCGCCTTTGCGACGGTACCGCCTGTCACGTCAAACGATCCGTCCCCATTCTTGAAGCGCTTTACGCTCGACTTGGCCTGAGTGCCAAGCAGAATACGACCGAAGATATGCTCTTTACCGTTGAAACTGTGGCCTGTCTTGGGGCCTGTGGTTTGGCTCCTGTCGTGGTGATCAACGAGGAAGTTCATGGACAGATGACTCCTGACTCAGCTGTCAAATTAATCGATGCCATCATCGCCCAGGAGAAACATTCATGAGCATGCCCTATGCTGCCACCCACCCTGATCCACTTATGGGGGCCCTACGCCGCGTCGTTCTCTGCGCCGGAACCGGTTGTGTTGCCAACGGTGCACTCAAAGTCTATGCCGCCTTTCAAGAACAGATGCGAAAGCGCGAGTTGCCCTATATCGTCGAGCTGAAAGAGGAAGAGGATAATCACGGCACCACCGCCTTCACCCGGAGTGGCTGCCAGGGGTTTTGCCAGATGGGGCCTCTGGTGACGATCCTGCCGGAGAATATCCTCTATAACCAGGTTAAGGTGGAAGACGTCGAGGAAATTATCGAGACATCGCTGGTTTGTGGCGGTGTGGTCGAGCGGTTGCTCTACACTGAACCTGGCAATGGTCATCCCTGTACAGGGCCCGATGATATTCCATTCTACACGCGCCAGCAGCGCTTTGTTCTGGGCGAATGCGGCATTATCGATCCCGAAAGTCTGGATGAATATCTGCGTATCGGTGGCTACGAGGGGGCTAAAAAAGCTATGCTGCAACTGGCACCCGAGGAGATCTGTGCCGAAATCACCGAATCCGGTCTGCGCGGCCGGGGCGGTGGCGGTTTTCCCACAGGGGGTAAGTGGGAGACTGCCCGCAAGCAGGCCAGCGAAAAAAAATATGTGATCTGTAACGCTGACGAGGGTGATCCTGGTGCCTTCATGAATCGCTCTGTCATGGAAGGCAATCCGCACTCTGTCATTGAAGGGTTGATGGTCGCAGCCCGTGCCATTGGTGCGGATGAGACCCTGGTCTACGTGCGTGCCGAGTACCCACTGGCAGTAGAGCGGATGCGACGGGCAGTTAAAGATGCCGAGGATCGGGGGATACTCGGTGAAAACGTCTTTGGCTCCGGTTACAACGTCAGCTGTGAGATTATGGAAGGGGCAGGGGCCTTTGTCTGCGGCGAAGAAACCGCGATGATCGCCTCCATCGAGGGACAACGAGGGATGCCGCGGCCTAAACCGCCCTTTCCGGCCCAATCTGGTCTTTGGGGCAAGCCAACTATCATTAACAATGTCGAAACACTGGCCCATGCGGTGCGGATTGTCCGTGAAGGAGCCGAGCGGTTTCGTGAGCTGGGAACGCCCACCTCTCCAGGCACCAAAACCTTTGCCCTTACCGGGCATGTGGCCAATACCGGCCTGATTGAGGTGCCCTTTGGCACGACTCTCAGGGAGATCGTCTACAACATCGGTGGCGGTGTTACCAAATCCGATGGCTCCATTGATCCTGCCGGGTTCAAGGCAGTACAGATTGGTGGCCCTTCAGGCGGCTGCCTCACCCCCGATCACCTTGAGCTCTCCATGGACTTTGATGCACTCAAATCCGTGGGCGCCATGGTCGGTTCCGGTGGCCTGGTTGTGATGAACCAGGATACCTGCATGGTCTCTGTGGCCCGCTTTTTCATGGAATTCACCCAGCGGGAGAGCTGCGGGAAGTGCGTGCTTTGTCGCGAGGGGACTCGACAGATGTTGGCCATGATGGATGACATCATTGAAGGTCGTGCCGACGAGACCACCATCCCGCTGCTCAAAGAATTGGCGCTTGCCGTCCAGAAGGGATCGCTCTGCGGTCTTGGTAAGACTGCACCCAATCCGGTGCTTTCCACCCTTCATTACTTCCCCGAAGAGTATGAGGCCCACGTGCATGACAAGGTCTGTCCGGCCGGTCAGTGCAAGGGGCTGGTGAAACCCTCCATTGACCCTGATAAATGCAAGGGATGCGGCCTCTGTGCCAAAAAATGTCCGGTTGAGGCGATCAGAGGGGAGAAAAAGAAACCACATGTCATTGACGAGGCAAAATGCATCAAATGTGGCGTTTGCGCGCAGTCGTGTAAGTTCGACGCTGTGGTTGGATTGTAAGGAGGGCGAAGCGATGAATAAGAAACCTGCCACCATGACCATCGATGGCCGTAAGGTCATCATTGAGAAGGAAAAAAATCTGCTGGAGCTGGTGCGTAAGGCAGGTATTGATCTGCCCACCTTTTGCTATCACTCCGATCTGAGCATCTACGGTGCCTGCCGTCTCTGTCTGGTTGAGGTTGAAGGGAGGGGAATCTTAGGGGCCTGCTCCACACCGCCTGAGGCTGGTTTGGTGATTCGTACCAACACCCAAGAACTGCGTGAGATTCGTAAGATTTCCATAGAACTCATTCTCGCCAACCACGACCGCGAGTGTACCTCCTGCGTGCGTTCAGGTTCCTGCCAGTTGCAGGATATCGCCCGCCGTCTGGGCGTTGATAAGATCCGCTACCGCTCCATCTACGAGCCCAAGCCGGTGGATACCTCCAGCCCGGCGTTGATTCGTGATCCCAACAAATGTGTGCTCTGTGGTGATTGTGTCCGCTTTTGCGACGAGATTCAGTCCATTGGCGCCATTGATTTTGCCTACCGTGGGCACGATGCGGCCGTCGTCCCCGCCTTTGGCAATGATCTTGCCTCTACCGAGTGCGTCAATTGCGGGCAGTGTGCTGCAGTTTGTCCCACAGGCGCTCTGGCGCCCGCCTCCCAGGTCAATCAGGTCTGGGAGGCGATTAACGATCCGCAAAAAACGGTCGTGGCCCAGATAGCACCGGCGGTCCGGGTGGCCATTGGCGAAGAGTTCAATATGGACTACGGCCTGACCACCACTGGCCAGGTTGTTGCCGCCATGAAGCGGATGGGCTTTGATATAGTCTACGATACCAGCTTCACAGCCGATCTCACCGTGGTTGAAGAGGCCAACGAGTTTATCGCCCGAAAAATCAACGGCGAGAAACTGCCGCTGTTTACCAGCTGCTGCCCGGGTTGGGTAAAGTTTGCCGAACAGTACTACCCAGAGCTCATCGGTAACCTGAGCTCCTGCCGCTCACCCCAGCAGATGATGGGCTCCATGGTCAAGCATAGCCTGCCTTCTCAAATTAATCGAGATCGCCGTGATGTGGTCATGGTCGCCATCATGCCTTGCACTGCCAAAAAATTTGAGGCAAAGCGACCTGAGTTTCAAACCAACGGCAATCCGGACGTAGATTTTGTGCTTACTACCCAGGAGCTGGCCCGCATGATTGAGCAATCGGGGCTGAGCCTTGAAAAACTGCACCCCACCAGTTTCGATATGCCCATGGGCTTTAAGACCGGTGCAGGTGTGCTCTTTGGCAACTCCGGTGGCGTAACCGAGGCAGTCCTGCGCTATGCCGTGGGGCGACTGACCGGCAACAACCCGGTGGATCCCGAATTTGAAGAGATTCGTGGGGAAGACTCGCTGCGTATCATCGGCACCGAGGTCGGAAGCCTTGAGCTGAGCGTGGCTATTGTTCATGGACTGGGCAAGGCACGAGAGGTGATGGATTGCATTCTTGATGGCTCTTTAGTGGTTGACCTGGTTGAGGTTATGGCTTGCCCTGGCGGTTGCATCGGCGGTGCCGGACAGCCGGTAAGCCGTGATATTGCCCTGCGACGCAAGAAACGTACTGAGGCCATTTACAACACAGATCGGCTCTTGGATCTGCATTGCTCCCAGGAAAATCATTTTGTTAATGAGTGCTACCAGAAATACCTGGGTGAACCGGGGAGCCGTGAGGCACACCGCCTTCTCCATACCCACTATCATCACCGCCGTCGGTCAAGTGCTGAAGACGTGGCTCTGAGCAAGGTTGTCGAAGAGAGTGGTGATGGTCTGCTGGCAGTTCGCGTCTGTGCCGGTACGGGCTGTTTTTTGCGCAACTCCCAAGCTATTATTCAGGGGCTGATGAAGCATGTCGAGGCCAATGACCTCGCTGACAAGGTTCTGGTACAGGCCTCCTTTTGCTTTGAGAAATGTGGTGAGGGGCCCAATGTGGCCGTGGGCGATACTATTATCTCTCATGCAACCTTGGAAAAGGTGATCGAGGCAATCCATGTAGCACTTGCCCAGGGCGCCCAGGTCTAAGCAGAGTTGAAAACTGTAGTTGAGTTGAATAAGGAGCTTCCGTGGCATGACGGTTTTCGCGACAGGCCGTCATGTCATGGGAGTCACCCTGTGGTTTTTTTAAATTCTTAAGAGGTTCGACGACGCTCCCTACTCCTACTGCGTGGGCTCCGGTATGGGCTGTCTGCCGGAGTCCTGTCGAATTCCCCCTGTTTGCTTTGCTGCTGGTGTGAGTCATGGCACACAATCGCACTGAAACCGATAGTCTTGGCACCCTCACCATTCCTGGAAACCCGCTCTGGGGTATTCATACCCAGCGTGCGGTTGAAAATTTCCCTCTTGCCGGTCGACCTCTACCACCTTTGCTCATTCAGTCTCTGGGGATGGTCAAACTGGCCTGTGCCCGCACGAATCAGCGGTTGGGTGTCTGGAAACATGCCCAAGAAAAGGGAGCGGCTATCCTGGCTGCCTGTGAGGAGATGGCAGCTGGAGGGCTGGTGGGCTCAGTTATTGTTGATAGCCTCCAGGGAGGGGCGGGCACCAGCGCCAACATGAATGTGAACGAGGTCCTGGCTAATCGGGCTTTGGATATGTTAGGGCAGCCGCGAGGCGAGTATCAGCACGTCAGTCCTCTAGATGACCTTAATCGGCATCAGTCGACCAACGATGTCTTTCCCACAGCCCTGCGCGTGACTGCACTCCTCCATCTCGCCGAACTGGAATCCAAGATCGTTACCTTGCAAGAAAATTTTCAGGCGTTGGAGCATGGCTTCGCCGATGTAGTCAAGGTGGCACGCACCGAGCTGCAGGATGCGGTCCTTACCACAGCCGGGCGTTCCTTTGGTGCCTACGCCGAGGCGATGAACCGTGATCGTTGGCGTATTTCCAAGTGTTATGAGCGGCTGCGAGTGGTGAATCTTGGTGGAACCGCTGTGGGCACGGGGCTGGCTGCACCTAGGCGCTATATCTTTGAGGTGGTTGAGCAGCTTCGTGATATCACTGGCCTTGGCTTGGCACGGGCAGAAAACCTGATTGATGCCACCCAGAATACCGATGTCTTTGTCGAGGTTGCAG